>NZ_CP097322.1:0-359500 GCF_023515955.1 Streptomyces sp. RerS4 | reverse complement strand
TACGTGGCCGCGTCGGTCTTGTAGGGCGCGAAGCCGGCGTTCTCCTTGCAGCCGAGGCCTTCCCAGGTCTTGTCGTTGGTGACGGGGTCGGTGCCCGTCAGGCGGTACTTGCAGGCGCCCTTGATGAAGTGACCCTGAACGCCACCGGGGAAGTCGATCTCCTTGTTCCACAGGTACGGAGACTGGTAGTTGTTCACCCGCGCTGTCGCGTTCACGTCGATCCCGCCGGGAGCGTAGATCTCGTAGACCCAGCCCGTCTTCTCCGCGCCGTACGTGGCGAACCGCTTGGCCACGGATGCGTCGCAGCTCGTGCTGAGGTGAGCGCTGAGCTGCCCTCCGCCCTTGACGATGTATTCGGCCAGAGGGGTGAGCTGGTCGCCGCGCGGGGTGAAGCCGGTTCGGAAGATCTCCTCGACGTTCTCCCTGGTGTCGCCACGCCACAGGGTGTTGACGTCGTCACGCCACTGCCAGCGCTCGCTGGACGCGGTGGCCGCGACCGTGGGGGCGATCCGCGGGTTCGTGGTGGTGCGCCACCAGTCCGCGGCCCGGTAGTCGATGATCGGCCCACACGGGGCGGTGGTTTCGTCGTCCGCCGCGGGTGCGGCCGCGGCCGACGGGGTGATGGCTGCGGAGAGGAGGAGGGTGGTGGCGAGGACCCGGAGGGCGACCTTCAGCATGGTGTGACGACCCATCAGTGAAACGGTTGGGGGCGAGTGGCACCCCCTGTTTACCGAGGCGTCGCGTGTCACTGGTCGTGATCCAGCGGATGATCCACTCGCATGGGTGGATCAGTCGTATTGGGGAAAGGGTTCGCCGCCGCCGGGATCACGGGCGGGTGGCGACTGCGGCTGCTGGACGTGGTGGGTCGCGTCCCGGTCGCCGCGGACCTGCGGTGCCGTCGCGCGGCACGGCGCCCGCCACCGATGCCGACGCGAGCCCGGACGCGCCCGGCGCCTCCGTCCACGGCACGGCCGCTGTTCCTGTCCGACCGGTTCCCGGCGGACTCCCTGCGGATCGACGGAGACCCGGGCCTGCTCTACCTGCTCCGCGCCTGGGAGCCGGAGGAGTGGGGCCGCCGGTTCACCTGAACACGGTGAGCCCGGATGTCAGGGTCGTCACAGGGTGTTGAGCGAGTCGCGAGCGGTGAAGTGGAAGATCCCCACCTTCGGGCGGACGACGGTGCCCGGGGCGGTGAGAGGAAGCCTGACGCTGTCCGCGAGCGGCATGTGACTCGGGTCGGCCACGATCTGGATCTCGTCGGCGACGGGGCCGCTGCCGCCCGACGGGTTGAGGTCCAGGGCCGCGTACGTCGTGGCTCCGGGCCGAACCGGGTGCGCCGGTGCGCCGCCCACGCCGTCGGGCGTCGTGGCCTGGATGCCGAGGGCCTCGCCCTTGGAGCTGAAGCCGACGAGGGGGACGAAGTCGAGGCCGCACGTCGTGGAACCGTTGTTGGTCACCGTGATGACGCGGATGCCGGCGGGGAAGCCCTGCGGCGAGGTGACCTTGACCGTGATGTTCCGAGCGGAGCAGGGGTGGGTGTACGCGTAGGCGTCGGCGGTGGTCGCGCCGTCCGTGCCCCCGGACGTTCCCTTGTTGTCCGGGCCTGCCTGTGTCGGGCCGGCGGTCGCGGGGGTGTCGGTGCCGGTCGACGCGGTGGGGGAGCCGCTCTGGTCGGCCGCCGGCGTCGGGGACGTGGAGGCTGCCGAGGTGCCCGGAGTCGGGCTCGCCGTCGGCGACTTGAGTGCCGCAGCCGTGCCGTCGGTGCCCTCGCAGGCGGTCAGGGTCACAGCGAGCCCGACGATGGTGGCAAGAGCCGCGGCACGGCTCCGGTGTATGTGCATGAGGAACTTCCCGTCTCGTACGTTCGAGCGGAATCCGCCCGAATGACCACCACTATGACCGGCCGGTTTCGTGTAAGAGACACCGGGTGTGGTGTGGCTCTTTCCGTGCGGGGCGCAGCGGGTGACGGACGCTCAGGGGGCTGTTGCGGGCGCCGGCGGGAGCTTGAGACCCCGCCGGACGTGCGCACCGCAGACTGGCCGTCTGGTCGAACGATCCAGACCTGCGCGGGGGATGGATCGCCGGTCAGCACAGACGGATCGAGGAGCGGTTCGGTCCGGGCTTCCACACCACGAACGGCCGCGCACCCAGGGCGCCTGGAGTCCGTCCGGGTGAACCGGGGGGCGTGGGTCCGTTGCCGAGGCGTGGGAGGCGGATAGAACCGGCCTCATGACGATCATGATGCGGGCCGCCGTCGCCGGCACCGCCGCGCTGGCCCTGTCCCTGCCCGCCACCGCCGCGCACGGCGTCGAGGACAGCGTGGCCGCGGGGACGTACCAGGGGTGTCCGTCCGGGTATGTGTGCCTCTACCCGAACGCCTCGTGGAACGGTGGGCGCCCCACGTACAAGTGGTACACCTACGGTGCCCACAACCTCGGCAACCAGTTCGGCGTGAAGAGGCTCTTCAACAACCAGACGGGCGGCGCCATCGCCCGCAACTGCACGGGGTACAACGGCACCGGCTGCCAGGGCGTCCAGCCGGCCGGCTCGTACGCCGACTACGACTACACCCCGTACAACTCGGTCCTGCTCGCAGAGCGGTAAAGCACGCTGCCGGCTCACTTTCGTCGGAGGTCGCGGCACGGCCTTACCCGTTGCCCCGGCCGGCCTTCATAGGCGGAAATCCCGGTCCCTGGCGTTGCGCTGGAGCGGCTTCGACCTGCACTTCGTCAAGGCGCCCGCGGGTCACGACCCGGCGCGCGAGGACGGCGGCGCGTGCCTGGTGATGGTGGACTCGGTCGCCCCGAACCACGCCGCCTTCGTCCAAGCCATGCGGCGCGCCTACGGCAAGGCCCTCGCCACCGGAAGGCCGCGGATCACGCGATTCCGCACCGGTGCCGGCCGTTCCACCCTGGTTGCCCCGTTCGGCAACTCGGTCTTCTTCATCCAGCGCGACGAGCCGACCGAGCTTGAGTAGGGCGGTTCGAAGAAGCTTCAAGGGCCGGCCAAAGCGCTCGACAACGCCCGCGTCCTGCGCGAGTTCAAGAACGACGACCGTGCCGCGTTCCGGACAGTCGACTCGGCTCTGCGCACATACGGCCAGAACGCCCCGGACGTCGATCGGGCGCCCTGGCGGTCCTCATCTCGACCTCGACCGCGCTGGGCGAGCGTGCCGAGGACATCGCCACCTGGAGCGCGTAGTCGGAGAAGATCCCGCTCGCCGACACCGAGCTGCAGCAGGCCGACGGCGAACCGCACGACACCCGCGACCTCTGACAGGATCTCGACCATCGCTCGGAGGGGTTCGTTCCGATTCTTCGGTCATCAGTGGCTTTGTGGGAGCGGGCACGGCTGTAAGTGTGCGTTGTGGCTGGTTATGATCGGCCCCTCTCGCTCGTGCGATCCCGCCCGCCGTTTTTCGAGGACCGATGTCTGCCATACCTGAAGGCACCCCAAGGCCGTCGACGGCCCGAAGACGGCGCGTCGTGCGCCTCCGTACGCTGCTGATCCTGCTCGCGGTCGTCCCCACCGTGGCCATGGGCGCCCAGGTGGCGGTCACCGCCGAACGGCTCCTGGAGCAGGCCGATCACCTGCGCGCCGACCTGGCGACCAGCAAGCGGATCGGCGAGCCGCTGTACCGGCTCATGGTCGCGCTCCAGGCGGAACGCAAGGTGACCGCCGCGCGTTGGGCGGGCGCCCCCGTCCGTGACAGCGACCTGCGCGAGCGCAGGGCGGCCACCGACCAGGCCGCGGCCGAGTTCCGGCGCCTGGCGACCGAAGACCAGGCGGAGTCCCCGCAGGCCGCGGAACAGGCGCGGGCCGTCAAGTCCCGCCTCGACCGGCTGGCCGCCTTCCGCTCGCACGCGGACGCCCGCAACGGCGTCGCCGCGCAGACGATGGCGTACTACAACGACGTCATCGACGGGATCACCGGCCTCTACCAGGGGGCGTTCAGCCACGCGGACGACGCCGGGCTCGTCGAGGAGAGCCGCCCGGTCGTCGCCATGATCTCGGCCGGCGAGATGCTGGCCCGCCAGGACACGATCCTCACGCTGGCCGGACCGTCCAGAGAGCTGACGCCCGCCGCCTTCGGCGAGTTCCTCAGCAACTCCGGGTCGCATCGGCATCTGTACGACACGTGGATCGTGCCGTACCTGCCGGCCGGCGAGAAGCAGACGTACGAGCGGATCACCACCTCGGACGCCTGGAAGACGAAGCTCCGCGTCGAGAACGCGATCGTCGCCCAGCACAAGATCACCGATTCCGGGATGAAACTGCCGGCCGACGTCGGCGACTGGCCGGCGGCGCACCAGGTGTTCGCGACGCAGCTGGCCGAGATCAGCGCCCAGCGCTCGCGCGACCTGCTCGTGCACGCCGACGCGAACGCCTCCGAGCTGGAGACCGAGCTCTACTGGCTGGTGGGCGGCAGCGCCGGCGGGCTGCTGCTCGTCGTCGGCGTCGTCGTGCTCACCACCCGTTCGGTGCTCCGCCGGCTGCGCGGGCTGCACGAACGCACCGTCGCCATCGCCGACGAGACGCTGCCGGACATCGTGGCCCGGCTGCACCGCGGCCGGCCCGTCGATGACGAGGTGCTGCCGAAGGTGAGCGGGGACCAGGACGAGGTCGGACGCATCAACGACGCGTTCGCACGGGTCGTCGCCGTGTCCGTGGACGGCCACCGGCAGCTCGCGGCCGAGCGCCACGGGTTCGGCATGTTCGCCTCCGGCATCGCCTCGCGCACCGGGAACCTGGTCAGCCGCCAGCTGAGCCTCACCGAGGACATCCAGGACACCTTCGGCCACGACGAGGCGCTGCTCGCCGAGTTGATGCGCTCCGACCAGCTGACCGTCGGCATGCGGCGGCAGATCGAGAACCTGCTCATCCTATCCGGCGGCGAGATCCCCGACCCGCACACCGAGCCGATGCGCGTCGCCGACCTGCTGCGCGAGGCCGCGGCGGAGGTCGAGGACTTCCGGCGGATCGAACGGCACGCGCTGGACGAGGCGAGCGTCGAACCGAGCGTCATCAGCCAGATCAGCCACCTGCTGGCGGAACTCCTGGACAACGCCACCCGGTTCTCCCCACCGAGGTCGAAGGTGGTCATCCGGGCCGAACTGGTCGCGGACGGTCTGTCGGTGGAGATAGAGGACCGCGGCCCGCGCGTGGGCACGACGGGCTACGAGGAGATGAACCGGCGCCTGCACTCGGCGCCGCCGTACTCCGAACTCGCCGAGAACGCGCACCGGCTGGGCCTGTTCGTGGTCGGCCACCTCGCCGACCAGCTCAAGGCCAAGGTCACCCTGAGGCGTTCGGTGTTCGGGGGCACCTCGGCGGTCGTCATACTGCCGCGGGAGCTGCTGGTGTCGACGGCCGCCCCCGCCGCGGCGGTCACCCCCGAGTCCGCCGCCCCCGCCCCCATACCCCTCCCCGTACAACCGGCGCCGGTCTCGCCGGGCCCGCCCCGGGCCCTCGCCGAGCGGCCGGTACCGGTAGCGGTACCGGTACTGGCGCCGCGTACGCCCGTACTCCGACCCGTGACCGGGGACGGCGGCGCCCGACCGGGTGGCGCCCGCCCCGCCCTCCCGGAGCGTGTCCCGCAGACCCACATGACCCGGCAACTGCTCGGACCGCGAGCGCCGGAGCCGGGCACCGGAACGGACACGGCCACCCCCGAAGAGGTGGCCGACGCCTGGGCGGACTACGAAGAGGGGACGCAGAAGGTGGAAGCCGAGCTCAGACAGGAACAGGACCAGCGATGACGAACCCCGACTCCTCCGCGACGTCAACCGACATGATTTTCAGTGTCCTCGACAACAACCTGAGCCGGATCGCCGGCATCCAGGGAGCCGTACTCCTCTCCAACGACGGGATCCCGCTCAGCGCCTATCTCCTCGACCGGGACCAGTCGGAGCGCATGGCGGCCGCGGCCTCCGGGATCGCCGCCACGATGAAGGCGATATCCCGGGAGATCGACGGCGGCCGGGTGATCCGCCAGCTGGTCGAGATGGACGACCGGTACTTCTGCGTCGTCGGATGCGGTGAGGGCAGCACGCTCATCGTGGTGACCTCCCGCAAGGCCCGCCTCGGCGAGCTGGGCGGCGAGGCCGTACGCACCGCCCAGGCGCTCGGCGAATGGCTGGGCACCCCCGAGCGGTCCGCGGCCCCGAAGCCGTAATGGCCGATTCCGACATGCCCGAGTCCGGGTTGCCCGAGCCGCAGAGGCCCGAGCCCGAGGAACCGCGGCGCGGCGGCCGCCGCCGGACCCGGCTGTACGCGCTGACGGACGGTCGGACCGCCGCGCCGCACACGGTTCTCACCATGGACACCACGATCACGGCGGCCGTCGGTGTCGATGCCCAGGCCGGCCTGCCCACCGAATGGCAGGCCGTCCTGGCCATGTGCGCCCCGCCGGGCGGCCGGGCGGTCGCCGAGATCGCGGCGCGGATGGGGATCCGCCTCACCCCGATGACGCTGCTGCTCGGCGAGCTCGCGGACCGCGGGCTGATCCACCACCGGCCGCCCCTGGAGGGGGCGGAGACCACCAACGTCCACCTGCTCATGAGAATCAGGGACAACCTTGCCCGGATATGACGGATACGCCCCATCCACCCCGTCCGCCCCATCCACCCTGCCCGCCCAGGCTGCCGGACCCGGACAGGTGTCGCCTGTCAAGATCCTCATCGCGGGTGGCTTCGGCGTCGGCAAGACGACCCTGGTCGAGACGATCTCCGAGATCGAGCCGCTGCGTACGGAGGAGCGTTTGACCGCCGCCGGCGTGGGCGTGGACGACCTCGACGGCATCGAGTCCAAGGCCGTCACCACCGTGGCCATGGACTTCGGCCGGCTCACCCTCGCCGACGCGGGAGTCGTCCTCTACCTGTTCGGCACCCCGGGCCAGGAACGCTTCTGGTTCATGTGGGACGACCTGCTGGGCGGCGCCCTCGGCGCGCTCGTCCTCGTCGACACGCGGCGCCTGGACCGTGGCTTCCCGGCCGTCGACTTCTTCGAGAGCCGCGGGCTGCCGTTCGTCGTGGCCGCGAACTGCTTCCACGGCGAACAGCCCTACACCGCCGAGGAGATCGCCTCCGCGCTGCACCTGCGCGACCCGGCCACGCCCGTCCTCCTGCTCGACGCCCGCGCCCGCGGCGACGTACGGGACGCGCTCCTCGCCCTCCTCGACGTACTGATCAGCTCGGCGGGCGCGGCGTAGCGGCGCCCGGGGCCGCGGTCGCGGCAGCGGTGGCGAGGTCGGTGAGGAGGGCCTCGGCGAGGCCTTCGCGCCGGATGCGCTGGTCGACGTACAGCAGGGCGCTCGCCAGCTGGGTGAATCCGATCTGGAAGGCCTGGCCGGCGGCGCCGGCGACCAGGATGAGGAACAGGGCGAACACCAGGGCGACGACGACCCCCGCCGAGGCGTCGTCGCCGTAGGGCATCGCCGCGGCGGCGGGCATCAGCGCGAACGTGCCGATGAGGTGGAACGGGAGCTGGATCACGTACGCGATCGCGCCCGCCAGCAGACCGGCGAGGATGGTGATGCCGAAGATCCGCCACCAGTCGCCCCGCACGAGCGCGACCGAGCGCCGCAGACCGGTGACCGGATGCGCGTCCTCCAGCACCACGACGGCCGAGGCCAGGCTGTAGCGGGTACTGAGCCACACGGACAGCGGCGCGGCGGCCAGCATCAGGAGCGGGAGGACGCCGAGGAGTGCGAACGCGCTGCCGTGGGAGTCGACGGACGCGACCAGTGCTCCCCACACCGCCAGGGCGAGGAACACCGGGGACCCCGCGATCAGGGCGCTGAGGAACAACGCGCCGGCCACCGCGGGGGCCCGCCGGACGGAGGCCCGCCACATCGCGCGGAAGGTGGTGGGACGTCCCGTCACGGCCTCCCTCAGGACGGCCGGGCAGACCGCGGCGATGACCGATACGCCGAGCATGCCGATGACGAAGAGCAGCACGAACAGGACGGCGGCGGCGACCACCAGCGGCACGACGTGCTCGGACGCCGGAGCCTCGCCGTACGGCGCATCGAAGACGGGCTCGATGTGGGCGTGGACCGTGGCCACGGTGATGCCCGCGGCGACGGCCATCACGGTCAGGACGATGCCCTGCACGGCGAGCAGCACACCGACGAGCGTCTTCCCGTGCCCGCGCAGGGTCGCGAAGCATCCACTGACGATGTCACCGAGGGTCAGGGGGCGCAGGGGTATCACCCCGGGCCGAGGCGCCGCCGCCGGCCACCCTCCCCACTGCGGGGCGCCGTCCCCACCGCGCCCGTGCGCTCCCGGCCGGCTGTTCTGCGTCATGCACGTGCTCCGTACGTCGTCCCGCAATGAGACGCACAACATATCTCAGCTGGTCAGGTGCATGACGAGCACGTCGACTTCGCCGCCCCCCGGAACGGGTGCCTGCTACTTGAACGACACGTTGACGCAGGCGAGCCGCGCCCCGGCCGTGCCGGCTTCGCCGGGTGCCGTGTGGGTGGCGTGGTCGTGGATCACCACGGAGCGGGCCCCACCGTCGCGGAACTGCCAGGACGTGGTGGATGCCGAGGTTCCCCTGCCGTCGCGGTCGGTGGTGATGTCGAGCCACACCTCGTTGTGGGGGTTGGCGTACTTGGGGTCCGTCGAGGGCTGTTTGGGGTCCGCGGTGTTCTGGTAGTGCGGCCCGGAGGCGTTCGGCTCGCTGCCGCACGGCTTCTGGTGTACGTGCGCGCCGAACGTACGGTTCGCCTCGACGCCGTCGAGCCGCAGCTCCACCCGGGTGACGTCGCGCCCGACCCGCTCGGTGACGGTGACCTCGCCGCCGACCGGTACCGCTTCGGGGTCGAACGTGACCGCCTGGGGTGTGGGCCGTTCATCGGCCGCCTGGAAGGACTCCTTCACCGTCACGTCCTGGCCGTCGACCCCGCCCAAGGGCAAGCCGACGGCCAGGACGGCGGTGAGCGCTGAAACAAGCAAGGACATCTTCCGCTCCTGTCACCACGGGTTTTCGCTGGGGCTCCCCCTGCGCCGGCGCTTCTGCAACCATGCTGGCGCACCTGACGGCCCCGCGCAGGGCGCGCCCGGGGCGGCAGGGAGCTGTCTGCCTGGTCAGCGGCGTGATCTGTGGGTTTCGGAGCGAGAGCTCCGACGGAGTCATCATGGTCATGTGAACCAGACCCCGACCGCTGCCCGCGCCGGTGTCCCGGGGTTCGTGGAGTCGGCTCCGACGCCCCGGACCGCCCTCGCGTGGCTTCCGCCGGCCGGATCGTGGCCGGCCATTCAGAGCATCCGTGCCGTGCACGACCCGCAGATCCGTCGCTGGCCACCCCATGTGAACCTGGTCTTCGGCTTCGTCCCGGAGGCCGACTTCGTGGAGGCGGCCGCGCTGCTGGCCGCCGCGGCAGCCGCCAGGGAGCCGTTCGCCATCCGTCTCAGCGGTGTGCGCGCCTTCCGGCACCGCGCCTACGCCACCGTATGGCTCGACCCCGCCGCGGCCGGCCTCGCCCCCTGGACGGCGCTTCAGCGCGCGCTGGTCGAGCCGTTCCCCCGCTGCGGACGATCCTCGACTTTCACGCCCCACCTGTCACTGGGACGCACCCGTGACCCGCGGGGCCTGGCAGCGGAGTGTGCCGCCCGGCTGGGCAGCACGTCGGCGCGGGTCGACGAGATCGTGCTGCTGTCCCGCCGCGGTGATGGGCCCATGCGGCCTCGCGTCACCATCGCCCTGGGCACGGGGGAACTCCGCCGGCACAGCGGCTGACCCCGCACCCCGCCCCCGACCGAGCCTCGAACGCGGGAGCGAATCCTCAGGGTGTGCGCAGGCGTACGGCGAGGGCGGCGATGTCGTCGTCAAGGCGCCCTCTGCTGTGGCGCAGGAGGTCGCGGTGGAGGGCCGTGAGCAGTTCGCGGGGCGGCCTCGGGGGCTGTCGACGCATCCAGGCCGCCAGCGGGAAGAACTCGCCGTCGCGGGCGCGGGTCTCGGCGATCCCGTCGGTATAGAGGAGCAGCAGGTCGCCGGGGGCGAACTCGAAGGTGTCGACGCTGTAGTGATCACCGATCAGTTCCGCGAGGCTGAGCAGGGGGGAGGGGGTGGCGGGCTCCAGGACGCGGAGGTTCCCCCGGTTCAGGAGGAGCGGCGGGGGGTGTCCGCAGTTGAGGATGTCGATACGTCCGGCCTCGTGCGGGATCTCGGCGAGAAGGGCGGTGGCGAAGCGCTCCATGGGCCCGTCCGGGGGAAAGGCGGCGTTGTACCGCGTACTGCTCGCGTCCAGCCTGCGCGCGACGTCGACCAGGTCGGGCTCGCCGTAGGCCGCCTCCCGGAAGGCGTTGACGATGGCCGCGGCCGCCCCCACCGCCGGCAGGCCCTTGCCCCGCACGTCACCGATGAGCAGCCTGACCCCGTAGGGCGTGTCGACCACCTCGTAGAAGTCCCCGCCGATGCGGGCCTCCGCCGCGGCCGCGAGGTACAGCGACTCGATCTCGACCTTCCCGAAGCGGCGTGGCATGGGGCTCAGCACCACCTGCTGGGCCGCCTCGGCGACGAGCCGCACCTGGAAGAGGGTGCGCTCCCGCTGGAGGCGGACGTGGCTTCCGTACGCGGCGGCCACGGTGACCGCGATGATCCCCGCGGCCGTCCACCACGTACCCAGATCGGGGAAGACGAGGCTGAGGCCGATCATCAGGAAGAGGCAGACCGTGCCGAGCAGGACGGTGGGGAGGACCGGCCACATGGCGGCGGCCAGGGCCGGCGCCGCGGGCAGGAGGCGGCTGAAGGCCATCTCCGGCGGAGTGGCGTAGGCCAGGCTTGCGATCACGATGGTCAACATGACCGGAGACAGCCGTACGAGCATCCCCCGGCTGTAGCGCCGACGGAGCCGCGGCCGTCCGGATTCGATCACGCTTCCCAGAATATCCGGGCAATACGGGCATAGCGCTCTGGCGGGCGGAGCCGGCCACCGGCGACGCGCAGCAGTCCCGGGATGGCGGCCCTCCCCGTCGAGAGACGTTCCCGGACCGCGGCGACCAGGTGCGCGGCGGCCTTCGGCGTCCACGGGCACCGCCGCGACCCGGTTCAGGTCGTCGGCGGCCCGCTTCCACGACGCCGGCTGTGGGTGCCGCTCCTGGCGCAGATGGCGCTGGGCCAGGGTGGTGAGTACCAGACGCTCCTTCGGGCTCAGGTCCTGCACGGCGGGGGAGAGCGTGCCGGCCTTGGGCCCTCCCCCGTCGCCGCCGCGCTCCGCGCCCACCACGTGGACTGCCGGCGGATGCGAGCGGCGCCGCGCCCTGCCCGACCTTCGCCCGGTCTCCGTACGGGTGGGCACGCACCGGCTGCTGCCCGAGCCGCTGCTCGCCCCGCACGCCCGCCGCCACGTCCTGCTGGTCGGTCGCTCCGGCACCGGCAAGGCGGGCATCCGCGACCCGTACGTCTTCCCGTACCCGCGGCGCGACGGCACGCACTGGGACGACCTGGACACCGCACCGGCGTGGGCGCGCGGCAAGTTCGCCGACCCGGGCCTCATCCGGAGCGCCTGAACCACCGTCACCTCATCCCCACCACCCCCACCACCCCCACGACCGCGGAGAGATGCAGGCGAGCGCACGGCACGTCGGCGAAGTCATCGACGGCAGGTACCGAGTGGCGGGCGTCCTCGGAGAGGGCGGCGGTCAAGTCGCCCCGCGGCGAGGCATTTCGCAGCACGCCTGTGGGAGCTGGACCGGAGCCTCGCTCAGGGGTTCGCCTGAGCGGGTGCCGCGTCGGCGCGGCGGGCAGCCGCGGCGCGCGTCGGGGCGTAGGCCCACAGGGCGATGCCGATGAAGAGCACCTGTTCGGGGATCCTGAACCACAGCGGCGTCGCCGGCTCCCCGTTGAACGAGACCCCCTCGACGGCCGCGTGGATGTTGGCCGGGAGCATCAGGACGAACAGCGCGGCGAGGCAGAGCCCGGCCGTCGGCCGGGTGGCCTCCCGGACGAGTCCGGCGGCGCCGAGGAGTTCCAGGACGCCCGTCGCGTAGACCGTGAGGCGGGGGAACGGCACGTACGGGGGGACCATCGCGACCACGTCGTCGTGACCGGGCATCGGGCCGAGGGCGGACGGGACGAAGTGCGCGCTCGCCGTGAACACCAGCATGACCGCGAGGCCGTGCAGGGCGGACACCCGCCAGGTCTTGAACCGGCCGACGCCGCACGCGCCGAGCAGCCGGAACAGCACGGTGGGACCGGCGATGAGCATGAGTGTGCCGAACATGAGAGGAGAATCCTTTCGGTCGGTCAGCAGGCGGGTCGGTCGTGTTCAGCGCCGCGGTTGACGATCAGGCGACCCTAGAATGGATAATAGTGCTATCCACTATCCGTTGCCCAGGAAGTGAGCCGATGAAGGTTTCCGAACTCGGTCGACGTACCGGCGTACAAGTGCCGCTGATCAAGTACTACTTGCGCGAAGGGCTGCTCCCCCCGGGGCGGGCCACCGCCGCCAACCAGGCCGAATACGGCGAAGACCACGTGCACCGGCTTCGGTTCATCCGCACCCTGATCGGGACGCGCGGCCTGTCGGTCAGCGCGACGAAGGAGATCCTGGACGCGATCACCGCCGAACAAGAGGATCTGCACCAGGTGTTCGGGATCGCGCTGGGCGTACGTCCGACCAGGATGGAGGAGGACGCCGGCACCGAACCGCCCGCGAAGGAGCAGGCGCCGGAGCCGGCGGGCCTGGCCGACGCACACAGGTTGATCGCAGAGATGGGGTGGGAGGTGTCCCGGGGCAATCCGGCCGCGCACACCCTGGCGGAGGTCCTCGCCGCGCTCGCCGACCTGGGCGCCGACATCGACTGGCGCGGCCTGCTGCCCTACGCCCGACTCGCCGACAGCATCGCCGACCTGGACGTCGGACAGATGAGCGGCGAGCGCGACCTGCTGGCACAGGCCGAGCGGGCCGTGCTGGTCGCGGTCCTCCTCGAACCCGCCCTGCTCGCCCTGCGCAGGCTGGCCCAGGAAGGCAAGTCCGCCCGGCACTTCGGCGGCGGCCGACCCGGCGAGGCGACATCGACGTGACCCACCGTCGCGGGAGGGAGGGGGTCGGCGGGGCGGGGACGCGTCGGGGAAGATGGCGGGGTCAGCCGTTGTCCAGACGTTGGGAGTGTGCGCGTCGATGACGCCGTCCGATCCGGTGCCCAAGCCTCCGACGATCGCCGATGTGGCACGGGTCGCCGGGGTGTCGCGCACGACGGTTTCGCATGCGCTCAACGGGCTCGGGAAGGTGGATCCGCGGACGCGGGAGCGGATCAAGCAGGTCGCCGCCGAGCTGGGGTACCGGCCGAACCTGCGCGCGCAGCGGTTGCGGCGGGGGCAGGCCAAGGCGATCGCGCTGGCCTCGTCGATGCCCTTCGCCGTCGCCGGTGGCACGTCGCGGCTCGGGTTCTACATGGAGGTCGCCGCCGCCGCCGCCGAGAGCGCGCTGGTGCACGGCTACGCGCTCGTGCTGGTGCCGCCCGTACGGTCCGGGTCCGGGCTGCACTCCGTCGACATCGACGGAGCCATCGTCGTCGAACCGGACGTGGACGATCCGGCGGTCGCGTTGCTGAGGGAGCGCGGGTTGCCGTACGTGGCGCTCGGGCGGCCCGTGTCGCCGCGGGAGGAGGCCCCGTACGTGGACCTGCGCGGCGGGCCCGTGACCGAGATGCTGCTCGCGCACCTGCGGGAGCAGGGTGCGCGGCGGCCGGCGCTGCTCATCGGGTCCGGCGGGCGGCACTCCTCCGTCGACGCGCGCGAGGCGTACGAGCGCACCGCCGCGCGGTACGGGTGGGAGCCGATCGTGGCGACCGCGTCCGAGGCGGGCGGAGAACGGGCCGGCTACGAACGGTGCGCGGCGCTGCTGGCGGAGCATCCCGGGATCGACGCCGTGTGCGCGCTGGTGGACGTGTTCGCGGTGGGGGCGGTCCGGGCGATCCGGGAGAGCGGACGCTCCGTACCGGATGACGTCATGGTCGTCACCCGGTACGACGGGCTGCGCGCCCGGACCTGTGATCCGCTGCTGACCGCCGTCGACCTGCACCTGGACCGGGCGGCGGCCGACGCGGTGGAGCTGCTGCTGGGGCGGTTGCGGGGCGGGGCGGCGGCCACCGTGTCGGTGGCCACGCCGCCCGCGCCGCGGTTGGTGGTGCGGGCGTCTTCGCTGCGGGTCGCCCCGCCGCTGACACCTCCCGTCACACCCCCAGCATGAGGACGAGGCCGGAGACCAGGGCGAACACCAGGACGAACAGTCGCATCCGGCGGGCGTCGAGCCGGTGGTGGACCAGGCGGCTCAGCCACGCCCCGGCGGCCATCGCCGGCAGGAGCAGGGCCGCCCAGCCGAGATCCTGGACGTGGCCCTCGCCCGTCGCGAACAGCAGTAGGAGCGAGGCCACTTCGCCGACGAGGAAACAGAGCGCGACGGTCGCGCGGAGCTCGGCGGGCGGCCGGTGCTGGTACACGAGGGCGAGCGGGGGGCCGCCCACGCCGGTCGCGGTCTCCGTCAGCCCGGTCACCGCGCCCGCCCCGACGTAGGCGAGCCGCCCGGGGGTGAAGGCGGGTGCGGCGAGGCTCACCACCGCCGCCAGGACGGTGGCGATGCCGACGAACAGGCCGATGCTGCGGTCCGGGATCAGCCAGAGCAACGCGAGCCCGCCGGGGGTGGCGGCGAGTCTGGCGGCGCTGATCCAGCCGGCGCCCCGCAGGTCCAGGGCGGCCCGCTCGCGCCAGGCGACGTACAGGTTCAGCGGGATCATCGACGCCAGCACGAACACGGGAAGCAGGCCCGGGTCGAGGATCCCGGCGACCGGCGCCACGATCAGGGCGAAGCCGAGGCCGCTGCTGCCCTGGACGAAGGCGGCCACGGCGACCGTGACGGCGAGGACGATGAGGGTGGTGGGGCTCATCGCGCGGTGCCGCGTTCGCGGGCGGCGGTGGAGGTGCGGTGGACCCGGGTGATGGGGGCCCGCTCCACCGCGGCGCGGGCGAGGACGGTGGCCTGCCCGACGAGGGCGGGGCCGTCCCAGCCGGTGGGCAGGCCGCGCCACAGGCGCAGGCGACCCGCGACGAACACGGCGCTGATCTGGTCGCGGTTGCCGCGTCGTACGAGCTCCCAGGGGAGGTCCCAGGACAGGGCGAGTTCGGGAGTGGTGACGTCGACGAGGAGGAAGTCGGCGGCCAGGCCCGTGGCGATCGTGCCGGTACGGGCGCCGAGGCCCACCGCGTCGGCGCCGCCCCGCGTGGCGTGTTCGAGCCAGGTCCAGCCGGCGCCGCAGGAGGAGTCGCCGGTGGCGAGGCCGTACGCGAGGCGTTGGGCGAACTCGGCCGCCTCGGAGAGCCGGAAGCCGTCGCCGCGCGTGCCGTCGGTGCCGAGACCGAAGCGGATGCCGCGTTCGGCCATGGTGGTGGCCGGGGCGACGGCGTTGCCCTTCCAGGCGCTGGCCACGGGGTTGTAGCTGACGGCGGTGCCGGTGTCGGCGAGCAGGGTCAGCTCGCGGGGGGTGAGCAGGGTGGCGTGTGCGGCGAGCAGTTGGGGGCCGAGGACGCCGAGGTGGTGCAGGTGCTCCAGGGGGCGCAGACCGTGTCGCACGAGGGAGCGTTCGACGCCGGCCAGGTGTTCGTTGACGTGGATCTGGACGGTCGCTCCGGCTTCGGCGGCGAGACGGGCGGTGCGCTGGAGGGTGGCGGTGGTGGCGGCCTCGGGGATGGAGACGGCCAGGGAGGCGTGGACGAGGGCGTCGCCCTCGTAGCGGGCCAGGTGCTTCTCCGCGCGTTCCGCGGTGGAGGGACGGCGATGGCCGGGGTCGGTGCCGTCGGGCAGTGCGTCGTCGCAGATCAGGCCCAGTACGCAGCGGATGCCGGCGTCGCGGGCGGCGGAGGCCACCACGTCGACGTCCACGCCGGTGCGGTTGCCCGCGTCGGTGACGGTGGTGAAGCCGCCGCGCAGCGCTTCGAGCGCCGCCAGCTTGGCCGCCGTGTACGCCGATTCCTCGTCCAGCGCGCCTTCCAGCGGTACCCATACCCGGCGGAAGATCTCCGACGGCTCCCCGTAGGCGAGGGCCGAGCCGAAGGTCTGGGTGAGGTGGTGGTGCGCGTCGACGAAGCCGGGCATCAGGAGGTGTCCGGGGAGCCGTACGGGGTCGAGGTGGGGGTGCGTGTGCTGGACTTCCTCCGCGTCGCCGACGGCGAGGAAGGAGCCTTCGGCGACGACGACCGCCATGCCTTCGGCCGGCCCTTCGGGCAGCAGGACGGCGTCCGGTACGAGGAGGAACGGGCCGGGCCCGTCGAGGAGGTCACGGATGAGCTGGTTCATCGGTCGGTGTTGTCGCTTTCCGTACGGGCGGCGGCCACGCGCGCGGTGACGGCCGGCCGGATGTGGTGGAAGAGGACGTTGAGCACGGCGGCGACGAACGCGCCGACGGCGACACCGCTTTCCAGGAGGATGCGGAGGTTCGGCGGGAAGCCCGCGTAGACCCCGGGGATGAGGATGGGCAGCAGGCCGAGCGCGAGGGCGACGGCGCAGACGAAGGTGTTGGTGTGCTGGTCGAGACCGGAGCGACCGAGCATCTGCACGCCGAGGACGGTGATGACGGCGAAGACGACCATGGCGGTGCCGCCTATGACCGCGGAGGGGATGACGCTGATGGCGTGGGTGACGGGCGCGAGGAAGCCGATGACGATGAGGACGCCGCCGGCGGCGGCGGTGACGTAGCGGCTGCGTACGCCGGTGACGCGGACGATCCCGATGTTCTCGCCGCTCGTCACCATGAGCGGCAGGCCGAAGAACCCGCCGGCGAGGGAGGTGAGGGCGTCGCCGCGGATGGTCTGGGGGACGGCCGTGCGCCGGTCGATGTCCTTGCCGACGGCCTCGGCGTTGATGACGGTCTGGCCGGTGGCCTCGGCCATGGAGGCGAGGCTGTAGAGCATCAGGGGCAGCGCGGCGAGCAGGTTGAACTGGGGTGAGCCGAAGGGCAGCGGCTGCGGCATGCCGAGGAGGTCGTGGCCGGCCGCGTTCGAGAAGTCCACGGCGCCGAGGGCGACGGCTAGGGCGGTACCGGCGAGCAGGCCCAGCATGACGGCGAGTTGGCGCAGGATGCCGCTGGACAGCAGGTAGAAGACCACGGTGAAGCCGATGGTGGCCATGCCGAGCCCCAGGTTCATGGGGTCGGCGAAGCCGGGTTGTCCGGGGCGGCCGGTGACGAGGACGGCGCCGACCTTCACCAGGTTGACGCCGACGATGACGATCATCGTGCCGATGACGAGGGCGGGGAAGAAGGTCAACAGCCGGGAGAAGACGGGGAGGACGACGAAGTAGAAGGCGGCGGTGAGGATGACCGCGCCGGTGGCGGTGCGCAGGCCGTGCTGTTCGGCGATGGCGATGAAGAGGATGAGCGGCGCGCCGCCCGGGAGCATCACGAAGGGGAGGCGGGGGCCGAACTTCCAGGGTCCGAGCGACTGGATCAGGGATCCGATGCCGGAGAGGACGAAGGCGGCGGAGAGGAGGTTGACGGTCAGGGCCGGGCTGAGGCGGAGGGTGGCGCTCATCAGGAAGATCGCCGAGATGGGGGTGGCGGCCATGACGAGGACGTGCTGGACGCCGAAGAGCAGGATCCGGCCGATGGGGCGGGACTCGTCCACGGGATGGACGGCCTGGTCGGTGGGAGCGCTGTCGGCCTCGGCGGGGGCGGGCGGTTCCGTCGTGGGTGGCTGTGGCGTACCGGGGAGGGTGTGGCGGGGACTTGACACGTTCGAGCTCCGATCGGCGTTCGACACGCTTGGGTTCAGCCGCGATCCGGCCCTGGACGGAGAGCCAAATCGATTTGGCCAAATCGATTTGGCCGTCAGTATGTGAGGGCTCGGAAGTGCCGTCAAGGGTTCTGACGTCAGGTGTGATAGTCGGAAGCTCGCGAGGTGCGGGCATTTCACGAGGGGGGACAGCGATGCTGCCGGAGGCGATGACGACGTTGGCGGCCAGTGGCGCGGGGGCTCTGGTGGCAGCCATGGCCACCGATGTCTGGCAGGGAGCTCGTGGTGGGCACGCTGTCCCACCTGGACCAACACGATGAGGCGGCGAACGCCCTCGAACAGGCGGTCACGGTGCTGCGCCCGCTGGTGGAGCACACCCCGTCCGCTCACCTGCTCGACCTGGCGGACGTACTGGCCCGGCTCGGCGGCGAGCTCGCGGCCCGGGGCCGTCCGGCGGACGCCCTGAGCGCCACGGAGGAAGCCGTCGCCATCCACCGGCGCGAAATGGGCAACTCCTTCACCCATCTGGCCGGGCTCGCCGACGCACTGCGTCTGCTCAGCCTGCGCCTGTCCGCGTCGGATCGCCGGGACCAGGCGGTCGAGGCCGCGACGGAGGCGGTCACCGTCGGCTGGGCACTGGCGCACCACGATCCGGCGGCCCACCTCCCGGCCCTGGCCCGGAACCTGGCCGGCCGCGGGCGCCTCATGTGGTGCCTGGGGCGACTCTCGGAGGCGGAGACCGACCTACGGCGGGCCGTGGACGTACGGCGCACGGCCGCGCGGCACGACCCGGCGGGACGGCAACTCCCGCTCGCCGAGGCTCTGGAGGACCTGGCAGGCGTACTCGGGGACCTCGGCCGGTCGCAGGAGGCAAGGCCCGCCGCCGAGGAGGCCACCGCGATCCGACGGCAGGCCCTCCGGCAGCACCCGACCCACCCGCCCCAGCCGCCCCGCCCGCCCCGACCCGCGGCCCCACCGGCGACCGCGGGGCCGGCGCCGCACCGGGCGCCCGGCCCCGTCGACGCCGTACTGGTTCTGGAGACGGCCGTCAGCGTTCACCGTCGGCTGGTGGAGCAGAACCCGGCCGCCCACCAACCCACCCTCGCCGTCGCCCTGTTCAACCTGGCGCAACGCCATTTCTCCGAAGGTCGGCCCGAGGAGGCCGTCGACCGGATCGGCGAGGCCGTCGAGCTGTACCGACGGCTGACCCGAGACGACGCCGGCCACCTGCCCACGCTCGCACAGGCATTGAACGCACAAGGCTCGGTGCTGTACGCCCTGAAACGCTACGCGTCCGCCCTGATCCCCATCGAGGAGGCCGGTCAGATCCACCGCGGGCTCGCCCGGACCGATCCCGACACCTACCGGGCTCCGCTCGCGTCGTCACTGGGCCGGATCGGCCTCGTGCTCCATGACATGGGTCGCGTCGACCGCGCCCAGGAGATCCTGTCGGAGGCGGCGGCCCTACGCCGCCTGCTACCGCCGAGCGCGCCCTCCTGAGCGCGGGCTCGTACGGCAAGAACCGTCGGATGGCCGGTTCTTGGTGCCGCCTGGCACGATGTGATCATGACGCAGGACATACAGGCCCACGGAGAGGCACTCGTCGCCGCCGCCCGCGCCGGCGAAACCAGGACCGCCCGCCGGCACACCGACTTCTTCGTGCTGGGCAAGCACGTGGACGAAGGCATCCCGTACTGGGAGCAGGCCGTGGCGGCCGGCGACGCCTTCTCGCATTACACCCTCGCCCGGTACCGGAAGATCCGGGGTGATCGGCAGGCGGCGGCCACGCTCTACCGGGCCGTCGCCGAACGGGACGCCGCGTGCGCGTACGGACTCGGCGTACTCCTCCACGAGGACGGTGATCCGGAGGCCGCCGACTGGTTCCGCCGGGGCTGGGAGCAGGGACGCCACCTCGACTGCAAGATCGAGCTCGGCAAGCTGCTCGCGGCCGAGGGCCGAGTCGACGAGGCGGCGAAGTTCCTGATGAGCGACATCGAGCTGGGCGACATCGCGGTCTTCCGCTGGGCGCAGCTCTTCGAGTCGATCCGCGAGGACTTCGACCGCGTCGCGGCAGGGCTCGACGCCGCCGAGGCGGACGGGGACGGGGACGCCGCCGCCGAGGCGCTGCGCCCGCTCTTCGACCTGGAAAAGCACTTCCGCACCTACCCGGGCCTGACGACCGAAGCCGCCGGCTACTACCGCAGGGCTTCCGCGCTCAGTGCCTCCGCCCGCGTGGACCACGCCGTGTTCCTGGAGGAGACCGGAGGCGAGGCGTCCTGGCCCGAGGCCCGCGCCCTGCTGCGCCAGGCCCACGACGAGGGCTACGAAGGCGCCGCGTACGTACTCGGCGTCCTGCACGAGCAGCGCGGCGACCTCGACGACGCCGAGCACTGGTACGGCCTCGCGGCCGCCCACGGGCATCAGCCCGCCCAGTGGAACCTCGGGCTCCTGTGCAAGCGGCAGCGGCGGTACGAGGAGGCCGAACGCTGGTTCCGGGAGGTCGGCGAGGACGACGAGGACGTGGTCGAGCAGCTCGCCCGGATCGCCGCGATCCGAGCGGCCGGCGGAGTCGCCCCCGGCAAGGACCTGCGTCGGCTGCCGCAGCTGCGGGAGCGGGCCGAGGCGGGCGACGTGCACGCCTCGTACGCGTACGGCAAGATCCTCGGCGACTGGGCCGGCGCGGGCGATCGCCACCTGGTCCGCTGGATCGAACCCGCCGCTCTGGCCGGAGACCCGCAGGCGGCGTACGACCTCGCGGAACTGTACGGCGCGCTGCGCAGGCCGACCCTGCGCGACCGGTGGCACCGGACGGCCGCCGAGGCGGGCCACCACGACGCGTGCAACGAGATGGGGTGGCTCTCCGAGTACCACCGCGACTACCAGGAGGCCGAGCGCTGGTACGTGCGCGCGGCCGGTGACGGGTCCCCGCTGCACGCCATGCTCGCGGGCAAACTGAAGGCCCAGCGTGGCGCGTACGCCGAGGCGGAACCGTTTCTCCGCGTGGCCTGGGAGCGAGGCGCCGCCGCCGCGTACAGGACGGAGGCCGCCGGGTACTACGGACTCGTCCTGCACCGGCTGGGCCGCCTCACGGAAGCGGTCGAGCCCCTGCGGACCGCCGCCTCACGCTGGGAGGACGACGTGCGCTCCCGCTACAGCCGGGACGACCTGGACGTCCTGTCCCGGATGGCCGATCCGGCGAAGGAACTGGCGCAGGTGGAGGCGGCCCTGACGGCGTGACGCCACCGGCGGCGGTCCGCCCGACAGGGCGTCGTTCCCGCCGAGGGCCGCTCACCCCCCGCGCCGGGTCGTGGGAACGGTGGACGCTACGTGGGCAGATGCACGATCGCCAGTCACGTCACCACCTCACCCCCCTGCGGCGGCCAGTGGAGGGCGTAGTACTTGAGCTGTTCGTCCTCCCCGACCGCTTCCATGCCGACCGCCGCCATCACGCGCTGCGAGGCGACGTTGGCCCGGTCCGTGTCGCCGACGACCTGCCTGACCCCGTGTGTGCGGGCGAAGTCCAGCAGGGCGCGCAGGGCCTCCGTCGCGTAACCGCGACCCTGGGCGGAGGGGGCGAGGCCGTATCCGATGGTGACCGTGCCGTTCTCGTCGGGCGGCCCGTGGAAGCCGAGGCCGCCGATGGCCTCGCCGTCCTCCCGCCGGCGGATCTCGTAGGGGCCGAACGGCTGCGGGTCGCCCCGCAGGGCGCAGGTGTCGAGGTGGCGCCGGGCCCCCGCGATATCGGCGGCGGTGGGATAGTCACGGGCCCATCGACCGTGCTCCCGCGGCTCGCCCCGCGCCAGGGATTCCGCTTCCCGGACGCTGAGCGGGTGAAGCACGAGCCGCTGGGTGACGAGATCTTCCATGGGGCTGGAGTACCACCGCCCGCGCCGCCGCCGCAACGGGGTTCTTCCCCCGGTGGATACGCGCGCGGATCAGATGAGTTCGGTCCGAGCGGCGGCGACGCGTGTGACGAAGGACAGGGCGTCGATCGCCTCCCTGGCCGCCGCGAGGGCCTCTTCGGCGGTGTCGGCGTGCGCCCGCGCCCACGCGAGCCGGGAGAAGCTGTTCTGCAGGCCCGCCAGCTCGGCGCCCGGAGCGGCGAGGATGTGCAGCTTGACGTGCTCAGGGCGCACGGCGTCGGCGTCGGCGCCGGACACCTCGACGAGGGTGCCCTCGGCAGGGGCGCCGGCGAACCAGATGGCTTCCGTCCGCCGCGCCCGGTCCGGGTCGCCCAGGGTCGCCCGGATCTCCGGGAGCACCTTCTCGCCGAGGACCTGGCGCAGCTGCGATTCGATGAGGTCGACGCCCGTCGCGTCCGTCACCATGTTCCACAGCTCGTCGCCGCCGGTGCGCAGATGCGTCTCGATGATGCGCGGTCCGCGCTCGGTGAGGATGACCTCGGTGTGGGTGGGCCCGAACTCGACGCCCAGCGCCTCCAGGCTCGCGACCACGTGCCGCTCGATCGCCGCCGTCTGCTCCGCGTCCAGCGGGGCGGGCATCACGTGTCCCAGTTCGACCAGGCTGACCGGGTCGGAGTACTTGCGGGTGATGGTGACCACGACGTGCGCGCCCTGCTCGGAGAAGGCCTCCACGCTGAACTGGGGCCCGACGAGGAACTCCTCGACGGTGGCCCGGGTGCCCGCGCCCGCCGTGCCGGCCCGCTCCAGGGCGGCCTCGGCCTGCGCCGGCTCGTGGAGGATCGACACGCCCCTGCTGGCCGCGCCGGTGAGCGGCTTGACGACGCAGGGGTAGCCGTGCCGGTCGGCGAACGCGATCAGGTCCGCGGCGTTCTCGACGACGGCGGAGGACGTGGCCTCGACGCCGGTCTCGGCGAGTCGTCGGCGCATGGCGTACTTGTCCATGACGATCTCGACGGTCTCGGGGCGGTGCGTGTCGAGTCCGAGGGCCTGTGCCACGGCGGCGGCCTGCGGCCGGCAGTCGTCGTAGAACGAGCCGATGCGGGTGACCGGATCGACGGCGTGGACGGCGCGGGCGAGCGCGAGCCACTCCTCCTCGGAGGCGTCGGGGCGCAGGACGAGAACGCGGGTGTGGTCCGCGGTGTCGTCCATCTTCTCAAGGTGTTCGGGTAGGCACATGACGGAGGTCGTGACCTTCCGCCCGGCCCCCACCCCGAACGCGCGCATGCGGGCCGGTATGTCGTAGCCGACGCCGAACACCAGCACATGCTCCGTCACGGCAGTCCCTCTCGTTGGCGGGCATCCTGGATGAGCACAAACATGGATCATCGCAGGAGCAACTTCTTTCCGGATCAAGCTAGTTCATATCTCAACCGGCCATCGCAAGGTGAGTTCGCGCCAAGGTGAGGGCCGAGATGCCGCTGTTGGCCGATGTAGTGCACAGCTATCGTCTGGTGGCCATTCGGGCCGCTGAGGAGTGACGTGATCAAAACTCTCATACCCCCACCCGGACCGCCCCGCAGGCTGGCCCTCGCCCAACTGGTCTGCCGCACCGGTGACGGGGCGTACTACATCTGCGCGGCGCTGTTCTTCACCCGGATCGCGGGCCTGTCGCCCGTGCAGATGGGCCTCGGCCTCACCGTCGCCTGGTCGCTGGCGCTGGTGGCGAGCGTTCCGCTCGGCCACGTCGCGGACCGCAAGGGGCCGCGCGGCACCGCCGTCGTCCTGTTCGTCGGCGCGGGACTGGCCGTCTCCTCCTACCTGTTCGTGTCCTCCTTCACCGCGTTCCTCGTCAGCGCCTGCGTCTACGCGGTGTGTCAGCGCGGCGGCTCGGCCGCCCAGCAGGCGCTGCTGGCGGGGCTGACACCGAAGGACCAGGTGACGCGGGTCCGCGCCCATGTGCAGGCCGGCTACAACGCGGGGCTCGCGGTGGGCGCCGGGCTCGGCGGCATCGCGCTGCTCTTCGACCGGCGCGAGGCGTACTACGCCGTCTTCGTCGTGAACGCGCTGGCCTTCCTCGTGGCGGCGCTCGTACTGGGCCGGCTGCCCGCCGTGGCCCCGCAGGCCGCGCAGGCCCCGCAGGCCCCGCAGGCCGCGCCGGACGCCGCGTCGGGTTCGGCCGGCGCGTCGTCGGTGTTCAAGGACCGGCCGTACATCGTGTTGAGCGTGCTCAACACGATGTTGCTGCTGCACATTCCGCTCGTGGACATCGCCCTGCCGCTGTGGATCAGCAAGCACACCGTGGCGCCCACCTGGCTGCTCTCCTTGATGTTCATGCTCAACACCGTGGCCGTGGTGCTCTTCCAGGTGAGGATCTCGAAGGGGGTGACGGGGCTGGAGAGCGCGAGCCGTTACGTCTTCCTCGGCAGCGTCCTCCTCGCGGTGGGCTGCGTCGTCTTCGCCTTCACCGGGTCGAGCGAGTCCGTGTGGGTGGCGGGTGGCCTGCTGCTGATCGCCGTGGCCGTCCAGGCCGTGGGCGAGATGATGCAGGCGGCGGGGAGCTGGGAACTCAGCTTCGGCCTGGCCCCGGAGGGCAAACACGGCCAGTACCAGGCGTTCTTCGGCAACGGCACGACCGTGGCCGAGATGATCGGACCGTTGGCCCTGACGGGACTGATCGTCTACTGGGGTGCGCCGGGCTGGATCCTGCTGGGCGGCCTGTTCGTCGCCGCCGCCGCCGCGTTGCGTCCGGTGGTCCGCTGGGGCGCGCGCCTGCGGGCGGCGGAATCCGCCCCGGCGCGCGTCACCACACCCGGCGGCAGCGCCACCACGTGACCGCACCACGGGTGAATCCCCGCTCCACGCGGCTTCGTGATCTGCGCCACATCGCGTTCACGTTGCGTCCGGGTTTCCTGTCCGTAACACCCCTCCTGTCCACGATCTTCAACACCCTCTGTCAGCGACCGGTGATGACCGAACTCTTATGAAAGTGCCAATTCCGTTCGCCGAAGGTACCGTTCGAGACAGCCTCGTGAGAGTCTCTGTTTGTCCTCTACAAATTGGTGATCCCAGTTCCCGGAGAGAAACATGAACGACGAACGGCGCTACCGCGTCGTCATGAATGCCGAAGAGCAGTACTCGATGTGGCCCACCGAGCTGGACGTTCCGCCGGGGTGGCGGTCCGAGCCGTTCGAGGGCACACGCGACGAGTGCGCGGCGTGGGTCGACGCGGTGTGGACGGACATGCGACCGGCCGGCCTGCGCCGCCGCATGGAGGAGAGCGCATGCTGAACGACGGGGACGGCGGCAACGCCGAGGCGCCCTTATCCGCGGTACGACACCTCATCTCCACCAACGACCTCGACGACCGCGAACTGACCGCCCTCGTCACGAGAGCCGCGGAGTTCGCGGACGGACGGGTGCGCTCGGGTGAGCAACTGGCCGGTCTGGTGGCCGGCATCCACTTCCTGAAGACCTCCACCCGCACCAGGACGTCCTTCTCCGCCGCCGCGCTGCGACTCGGTGCGAAGATCATCTCCTTCGGTCCCGACGACCTCCAGACGAACACCGGCGAGACGCTGGAGGACACCGCCGAAGTCCTCTCCCGCATGCTCGACGTCCTGGTGGTCCGCTCCGCCGGGGACCCCGCCGACCTCCGCGCCCTGGCAGCCCAGCCCCGGATGTCCGTGGTCAACGCCATGACCGCCGACGAACATCCCACCCAGGCCGTCGCCGACCTGGCCACCCTGCTGAGCCACTTCGGCCGCATCGAGGGCCTGCGCATCTGCTACCTGGGCGAGGGCAACAACACGGCCGCCGCCCTCGCGCTGACGCTCAGCCGCTTCAAGGGCGTCCACCTCGAACTGCGCACGCCACCCGGCTACGGTCTGGATCCCGCGATCCGCGCACGCGCCGAGGCCAACGCGGCGGCCTCCGGAGCGCGGGTCGAGGAATCGCACTCCATGGACACCCCGCCCGAGGGCTTCGACGTCTTCTACACCACCAGATGGCAGACGACCGGCACGAGCAAGCCCGATCCCGACTGGCGTCGTGTCTTCGCCCCGTTCCAGGTCACCGCCGCACTGTGGGACCACAGCCCGCAGGCGGTCTTCCTGCACGACCTGCCCGCGCACCGAGGCGAGGACGTGACCGCCGAGGTCCTCGACGGTCCGCGCAGTCTGGCCTTCGATCAGGCCGAGAACAAAATGTACGCGGCGATGGCCGTTCTGGAGTGGTGCGCGGGTCGACGCTGACCACCCTCCCTTCGACACACCGATACGACGGGTCAGCGGACACAACGCATAGGGCGGAGAGCCGCCGGGAATTCACCCGGCAGCGGCTCCTCCTTCGTCGTGCCCGGAATTCTCCGTCATCACATTCGGGTCTTCACCATTCCTTTGCCCGGCGAACACCGAAAACGTCGAGGTGTCGCCGGTTGAGTACGGGGGAAACGTACATGGCCACGCATTTGGACGCCGGGCACACCCGTGTCCCGGCGGAATGGAACGAAACCGCCCGTCCCGGGCTCGTCACCACCCTGCCGGCACTGTTCGAGGCGCAGGCGCTGCGCACACCGGACCACACCGCGGTCGTGTACGACACGACCTCCCTCACCTACAGCGAACTCAACGAGGCCGCCAACCGCCTCGCGCGGCTCCTGCTGTCCCGAGGAGCCGGGCCCGAGCGGCTGGTGGCCCTGGCCCTGCCACGCTCGGCGAGGACGGTCGTCGCGATCCTCGCCGTCGTGAAGGCCGGCGCGGCCTGGATCCCCGTCGATCCGGAGCATCCGGCGGCCCGGATCAACGACGTCCTGGACGCCTCGCGGCCGCTGCTCGTCCTGACGGCCGGCGACCCCGCGACGACACTGCCCGGCGTGGTGCCGCCCGAGGGGACGGCCACCCTGGACCTGGACGCCCCGGACCTCGTCGAACTGCTCGCGCGCCAAGAGGCGTACGACCCGGACGACGCCGAGCGGCCCGGACCGCTGCTCCCGGACCACCCCGCGTACGTGATCTTCACGTCCGGGTCGACCGGCAAGCCCAAGGGCGTGCTGATGACCCACCGAGGGCTCGGCAGCCTGGCCGCCGACCACGTCGAGCGCTTCGGGATCACCGCCGGCGACGGCGTGCTCCAGTTCGCCTCCTTCAACTTCGACTGCTCCGTCGGCGACCTGGTCATGGCGCTCTCGTCCGGGGCGGCCCTCGTCATCCGCCCGCACGACTGCCTGTCCGGGCACCAGCTGGGTGAGTTGATCCGGCGGACGTCGGCCACCCACGTGACGATCCCTCCGCAGGTGCTCGGCGCGCTGCCGCCGGCCGAGCACCCCACCCTGAAGTCGATCGCCACCGCAGGCGACGTCCTCACCGCCGATCTCGTCGCCCGATGGGCGCCCGGCCGCCGGATGTTCAACGCCTACGGCCCCACCGAGACGACCGTGGACTCGGTGGCGGTCGAGGTCACGGCCGGCGTCACGACGGCGCCCCCGATCGGCGCCCCGATCCTGAACACCCGTGTGTACGTCCTGGACGAGGATCTGCGGGAGGTCCCGGTCGGCGCCGTCGGGGAACTGTTCATCGCGGGACCGGGGCTCGCGCGCGGCTACCTGGGTCGCCCAGGGCTGACGGCCGGACAGTTCGTGCCCTGCCCGTACGGCGAGCCGGGCGAGCGGATGTACCGGACCGGTGACCTCGCGCGATGGCGGACGGACGGCAACCTCGACTTCCTGGGCCGCGTCGACGAGCAGGTCAAGATCCGGGGATTCCGGGTCGAGCCCGGCGAGGTCGAGACGGCGCTCGGCCGCCATCCGGCGGTCGCGTCGAGCGTGGTGATCGCGCGGGAGGACACACCGGGCAACAAGCGGCTCGTCGCCTACGTCGTCCCGCGCGCGGGCGCCTGCGCCGACCCGGCCGAGCTGCGCCGCCACGTGGCCGCCGATCTGCCCGACTACTACGTACCGGCCGCGGTCGTCCTCCTGGAATCCCTCCCGCTCAACGCCAACGGCAAGCTGGACCGCAAGGCCCTGCCGGCTCCCGAACCGTCCGCGCCGACAGGGGGGACGGCTCCGCGGACCCCGGCCGAAGAACTGCTGTGCGGCCTCTTCGCGGACGTGCTCGGGCTCGAACGGGTCGGCGTCGACGACGGGTTCTTCGACCTCGGCGGTGACAGCGTCATGGCGATCCGGCTGGCGGCCGGCGCCCACCGGGCCGGCTGGGTGTTGGAGCCGGCGGACATCTTCGCCCATCAACGGGTCGAAGCGCTCGCTCCCTTGCTGGAACCCGTCGCCCGGTCCGCCTCCGCCGCCGAGGCACCGGGGGAGAACCTCGGCCCCGTGCCGCCCACAACTCCCCTGCTCCGACTCGGAACGCGGAAGCGGGAATGGCAGTACACCGTCGTGCCCGCCCCGGCGGAACCCCGAAGCCGGTACCTCGCACAGGCCCTGCAGGCGGTGCTCGACCACCACGACGCCCTGCGGTCGCGACAACTGCCGGACGGGAGCCTGTGGGTACGGCCGCCGGGCTCCGTCGACGCCGCCGAACTCCTGCGCGAGGTCGACCTCTCGGGCCTGGACGCCGCCCGGTCGCAGACCGCCCTCCTGGAGGCGGCGGCCGAAGCGGCGAAAGCCGCCGACGCCGGCGGCCAAGCCGGCGGCGACGACGGCGACGACGGGCCGTGGCTCCTCGCCGTCCAAGGCCACGCCGACGGCGCGGCGGGCCCGCTGCTCCTGATGGTCCGCCGGCTGGTCGCGGACCCGGAGTCCTGGCGGATCCTGCTACGGGACCTGGGTGCGGCCCACGCCGCACTCGCCCACGGCGAGCCGATCTCCCTCCCTCCCGTCACCACCTCGTACCGCCGATGGGCCCTGCACCGGACGGCGGACGGGACCGACGCCGCCACGCCGGCCGAGACCGGCGAACGCGCCCGGACCCCGGCCGTGCACCGACCGCCGTTCCCGGCCACCGCGGCGGGCGAGGACGGCGCGGCCGGCGCGGCCGGCGAGCTGACCGTGGCCGTGCCGTCCGACCTGGCGGGGCCGCTGCTCTCCACCGTGCCCGAGGCATTCAACGCCGATCCCCGGGACGTGCTGCTGACCGGCCTCGCGCTGGCCGTCGGCCAGTGGCGCGCACGCCACGACGCGCAGGCGGCCGGCGCCCTGCTGCTGGACGTCGAGGACGACGGCCGCCGGCCCTTCGCCCCCGGCGTCGACCTCTCCCACACCGTCGGCGCCTTGGCGGACGCCGCGCCGCTCGTGGTGGACGCGGGACTCCCCTCCTGGGAGGAGGTGCGCACGGGCGGACCGGCGGTCGGCGAAGCCCTCAAACGCGTCAAGGAGCAGATCCGCGCCGTCCCCGGCCACGGAGCCGGCCCCACACCGCCGCCGCACATCGCCTTCGTCCAGCGCGGTCCGTTCGCGGACGAGCCGTGGGAAGGCGCCGCGGCCCGCGTGGCCCCGTACGGAACCGGCGGCGCCACGACGCACGCCCTGGAGGTCACGGCGATCGCGACCGGGCCCCTCGCCCAGCCCCGGATCACGGCCACCTGGGCGTGGGCGGCCGGCCGGATCGGCGAAGCGGCCGTCCGCGAGCTGGCCGACCTGTGGTGCGCCGCGCTCGGTGGCCTCGTCGCACACACCGGGAAGCCGGGCTCGGGCGGCCCCACGCCGTCCGATCTGACGCTTCTCTCCCTGAGCCAGGACGAAATCGACGATCTTGCGAGTGAGTGGGCCAATGACTACTGACACCTCCGCTGACAAAGCCGCCCTGACCGACATCCTCCCGCTCGCACCGCTGCAGGAGGGCATGCTCTTCCACTCCCTCTACGACAAGCAGTCGGTCGACGTCTACATGCCGCAGATGGTGATCGAGCTGGAGGGCGAGGTGGACGCCGCGAGGATGCGCACGGCGATCGCCGCGCTCTTCGAGCGCCACGCCAACCTGCGGGCATGCTTCCGGACGCGGACCCGCAAGGGCGCCCCGGTGCAGCTGATCCCCGCGCGGGTGGACGTCCTGCTGCGGGACTTCGATTTCCACGACCTGCCCGAGGCCGAGCGCGACGCGCGGATCGCCCGGCTGATGGCCGAGGACCAGGTGGACCGGTTCGACCTGGCCCGTCCGCCGCTGCTGCGCTTCATGCTGATCCGGCACGCGGAGCGCGGCGGGCGCCTGGTGATGACCCATCACCACATCCTGCTCGACGGCTGGTCCATACCGCTGCTGATCAGCGAACTGATGACGCTGTACCGGCAGGACGGGGACGCGTCCGGGCTCCCGCCCGCGGTCCCGTACAAGAACTACCTGACGTGGCTCGCCGGACACGACCGGGACGCCGCGCGCGGCGCCTGGAAGGAGGCGCTCGCCGGGCTCGACGAGGGCACGCTCGTGGTGCCGCCGCGCGCCGGCCGCCTGCCGAGCATGCCCGCGACGGTCGAGCGCGCTCTCGGCGTCGAGGTGACGGAGCGGCTGACCCGGCGCCTCCGCGCGCACGGCCTCACCCTGAACACCGCCGTCCAGGGCGCCTGGGCCATGGCCCTCGCCCGGCTCACCGGACGCGAGGACATCGTGTTCGGTGTGACGGTGTCGGGACGGCCGGCCGAAATCCCGGGTGTCGAGCGGATGATCGGACTCCTGATCAACACCCTGCCGGCCCGGCTGCGGGTACGGCCGCACGCACCGCTGGTCGAACTGCTCGGGGCGCTCCAGAGCGATCAGGGGCGGCTGCTCCCGCACCAGAACCTGGGCCTGACCGACATCCAGCAGGAGGCCGGCGCCGGCACGCTGTTCGACACGCTGATGGTCTTCCAGAACTACCCCACCGAACCGGAGACCGAGCACGCCGACGGGCAGGGCGGCGACCAGGGCGGTGACCGCGGCGGCGACCGGGACGACGCGGGTCGGGTCCGTGTCGCCGACGCCTACAGCATCGACGCCACGCACTATCCGCTCGGGCTGACGGTCTTCCCCGGCGCCTCCCTCACCCTGCGGCTCGACCACCAGGAAGACGTCGTCGACCGGGACACCGCAGAGCGCCTGCTCGGCTGGCTGGTGCGCGTCGTCGAGGCGGTCGCCGACGACCCCGGGCAGTCGTTGTCCGCCGTCGACGTGCTGGGTCGCGAAGAGCGCGAACGCGTACTGGAACGGTTCAACGACACGACCCGCCCCGTCCCGCGCACCACCCTGGTGGAGCTGTTCGAGGCCCGGGCGGCGCTGACCCCCGACGCCGTCGCCACCGTCGCCTCGGGTACGGAACTGACCTTCGCGGAGCTGGACGGGCGGGCCAACCGACTCGCCCGCCTGCTCGTCGAGCGCGGGGCCGGCCCCGAGCGACTGGTGGGGCTCGCCCTGCCCCGGTCGACGGACCTGGTGGTCGCGGTGCTGGCGGTACTGAAGTCCGGCGCGGCGTACGTACCGATCGACCCCGACTACCCGGCCGCCCGGATCGCGCACCTGGTGACCGACGCGGACCCCGTGCTGGTCCTCGCGACCGGCGCGACCGCCGGGGCACTGCCCGAGGGCGTGCCCTTGCTGCTGCTGGACGACGACGCCTCGGCGTCCGCCCTTGCCGCACTGTCGGACGAGAACCTGCGCGACGAGGAGCGGACCGCGCCGCTGGACCCGGAGAACCTGGCGTGGGTCATCTACACCTCGGGGTCCACGGGAGTGCCGAAGGGAGTGGGGGTCCAGCACCGGAGCGCGGTGAACCTCTTCCACGACCACCGGGCCGAGCTCTACCGGCCGCAGACGGCGCGGGCGGGCAGGGAGAGGTTCCGGGTGGCGCTCGCCGCGTCGATCTCCTTCGACGCCTCGGTGGCCGGGCTGCTGTGGATGCTGGACGGGCACGAACTGCACGTGCTCGACGACGAGAGCCGGTACGACCCCGTCCTGTTCCTGGACTACGTGACGAGGGCCCGTATCGACGTGGTCGACGTGACGCCGTCGTTCGCCGAGCAACTGGTCGAGGCCGGGCTGCTGACCGGCCCGGCCCGCCCCGCGGTACTGGTGGTCGGCGGCGAGGCGATGCGGGAACCGCTGCGGGCCGAGCTGGCCGGCGCGGAGGGCCTGGCCGCGTACGACTTCTACGGTCCGACCGAGTACACGGTCGACGCCGTGTACCACCGCCTGGCGGACCGCCGGGAGGGGGAGGCGCCGCGGATCATCGGGGACCCGGTGTGGAACACGCGTGCGTACGTCCTGGACGCGTCCCTTACCCCGACCCCCAGCGGCGTCGTGGGCGAGCTGTTCCTCGCCGGTGACGGGCTCGCCCGGGGCTACCTGGGCCGTCCCGGCCTCACCGCGGAGCGGTTCCTGCCCTGCCCGTTCGGGGCTCCCGGAGAGCGGATGTACCGCACGGGCGACCTCGTGCGGCGGCTGGACGACGGGAAGTTGGAGTACATCGGCCGGGCCGACGACCAGGTGAAGATCCGGGGCTTCCGCGTCGAGCTCGGCGAGATCGAGTCCGTCGTGCAGCGGCACCCGGCCGTGGCCCGCGGCGCGGTGGTCACCCGCGAGGACCGGCTGGGCGGCCTCCAGGTCGTCGCCTACGTCGTGCCGGCCGCCGAAGGCGCGGACGGCACTGCCGGCGATGGCGCCGCGCGTGCCGATGTCGGGCGACAGAGCTCCGACGAAGCCTCCATGACCGGCCGTCAACTCGCCGAATGGCTTGAGGTCCACGAGTCGATCGACGTCGAGGAATCACGCGACATCCCCTTCGGCGAGGACTTCGGCGGCTGGGACTCCAGCTACACCGGCGATCCCATCCCCCTGGAGGAGATGCGCCAGTGGCGCGCCGAGGTGGTCCGCCGGATCCTTGAGACCGGGCCGTCCCGCGTGCTGGAGATCGGCGTCGGCTCGGGCCTCCTGCTGGCGAAGGTGGTGGACTTCGTCGACGAGTACGCGGGCATCGACCTTTCCCCCACGGCGATCTTGCTGCTGGAGGCCCACATCCGCCGGGAGGGCCTCACCGACAAGGTTCGGCTGCGCAGCCAACCCGCGCACGTCACGGACGGACTGCCCGCCGGACACTACGACACCGTGGTGATCAACTCCGTGGCGCAGTACTTCCCCAACGGCGCCTACCTGCGGCGGGTCATCGAGCAGGCCATGGGCCTGCTGGTGCCCGGCGGCCGGATCTTCATCGGTGACGTGCGCCGGGCCCGGACCCTGCGCGCCTTCCACACGGCGATCCAGGCGGGCCGCGCCGAGAACGGTCCGCGGGAAACCGGGGCCCTGGCCACGGCGGTCGAGCGCGCCACGCTCCTGGAGCGCGAACTGGTCGTCGAGCCCGACTTCTTCACCACGCTGGCCGCCGAGAGCGGCGGGACGATCGGCGCGGTCGACATCCGGCTCAAGCAGGGCGCCCCGCACAACGAGCTGACCCGCCACCGTTACGAGGTGGTGCTCCACAAGGCACCCGTGACGGCGCAGTCCTACGCCGCCCTGCCGGAACTCGCCTGGGGCGCCGCCGAGGGCCTCACCGACCTCGGCGCCCTCGACGCGCGCCTCCGGGAACAGGACGGCCCCGTACGCCTCACCGGGATCCCCAACGCCCGCCTCACCGGTGAGGTCGCCGCGGCCGAGGCCCTGGCCAAGGGAGCGCCGCTCGCCGACGTGCGGGCGCTGTCGGCACACGTTCCCGGCCACGCGGTGGACCCCGAGGCGCTGCACGCCTGGGGCCGCGAAGGCGGACGTACGGTGCACACCACCTGGTCACCGGGCGCCATCGACGCGTTCGACGCCGTCGTGCTGCCGACCGGTACGTACCCGCCGACGCGAGAGGTCGCCGGGGAGCGGGAGGCCCCGGAGGCGGTCGGCCGCGCGGACGTTCCGACACTGCCCCTGGCCGACGTGTACCTCCCGCCCGCCACCGGCCGGCCCTGGCAGGCGGCCGTCAACGATCCGACGCGGGCCCGCCGTACCGGGGAACTCGCGGTATCGCTGCGCCGCCATGTCGCGCGGTCGCTGCCGGACCACATGGTGCCGAGCGCCGTCGTCGTACTGGACAGCCTGCCCCTGACCCCGAACGGGAAGCTGGACCGCAAGGCCCTGCCCGCCCCGGACCTGGGGGGAGACAGCGCCGGCAGGGAGCCCCGCACCGAGCGGGAGACGACCCTGTGCGGCCTGTTCGCCGAGGTCCTCGGCATCGAGCGGGTCCGCATCGACGACAGCTTCTTCGACCTCGGCGGCAACTCCCTGCTGGCGATCCGGCTGGCGTCGCGCATCCGCGCGGTGCTGGACGTGGAACTGCCGGTCCGCGCGCTCTTCGAGGCGCCGACCGTCGCGGCCCTCGGTCCCAAGCTGGGGGTGGAGGACCTGGAGGCGGGGCTCGGCGTACTGCTGCCCCTGCGCTCGACGGGCAGCCGCCCGCCGCTCTTCTGCGTCCACCCGGCGGGCGGACTGGCCTGGCCCTACGCGCGGCTCGTCCAGATGATCGACGCCGACCGGCCGCTCTACGGCATCCAGGCCCGCGGGATCACCCGCCCCGACCTGGCGCCGCGCAGCACGGCCGAGATGGCCGCGGACTACGTCGAGCAGATCCGCTCGGTGCAGCCGGAAGGCCCCTACCATCTGCTCGGCTGGTCGTGGGGCGGCCGCATCGCCCACGAGGTCGCGGTGCGACTGCGCCGGCAGGGCCAGGAGGTCGCCCTGCTGGCGGTCATGGACGCGCACCCGGAGGCCGCCGAAGGGGCGCGGGCCGGCGAGGAGGAGTTCGTCTCGTACATCCTCTACGAACTCGGGCTCGACCAGACCGTTCTGGGGACGGAGGGGCCGCCGACCTTCGACCGGCTGCGCGCCGTGCTCGCCGACAGCGGCTCGCCGTTGGCCTCGGTGGTCGCCGAGAGCGGCTCCGCCCTCTCCGGCCTGGACGAGACCACGCTCCGGGCCCTCTTCGAGGTGTACCGCAACGCGGCCGGCATCGGATCGGAACCGCCCGCCGCCCCCTTCGACGGTGATCTGCTGTTCTTCACCGCGGGCTCGGAGCCCGGGGCGGCCACGCTCGCGGAGCGCTGGCGTCCGTACGTGAACCGGATCGAGAACCACGACGTCGACTGCGCCCATCTGGACATGGCGGACCCGGAGCCGCTGTCCCGGATCGCGGCCGTCGTCGAGAAGCACCTCGCCGCGGCCGCCGCGGGCACGGGCCAGGGAGGACGTCGGTCATGATCTACGAGCGTGCGGCAGACATCGTCCTGGACGACGTGTTCCTGCACTTACCCGGCTTCGTCGACGACGCCCGGGTCTTCCTCAAGTTGGAGGGGCTGAACCCGGCGGGTTCCGTCAAGCTCAAGACGGCCTTGGCGCTGGTCGAGGACGCCGAGAAGAGCGGTGCGCTGAGGCCGGGGTCCCGTGTCATCGAGTCCTCGTCCGGCAACCTCGGCGTCGCCCTCGCCGTCGTGTGCGCCGCCAAGGGGTACCCGCTGACCGTGGTGAGCGACCCCCACGCGACACGGCAGTCGATCCGGATGATGGAGAGCCTGGGCGCCGAGGTGGTCGAGGTCACCCAGCGGGACGCCAACGGCGGCTACCTGCAGACCAGGATCGAGCACATCCGCCGGCGGCTCACCGAGCAGGCGGACCTGGTCTGGCTCAACCAGTACGCCAACCCGGCGAACGCGAGCGCCCACCGCGACTGGACCGCCAGGGCGCTCCACGAAGGTCTCGGTCACATCGACGCCCTGTTCATCGGGGCGGGTACGACCGGGACGCTGATGGGATGCGTCGAGTACTTCGCACGCCACAGCCCGCACACCCGGATCATCGCGGTGGACTCCGTCGGGTCGGTCACCTTCGGACGGGCGGCGCCGCGCTTCATCCCGGGACTGGGCAGCAGCCGGCGGCCGGAGATCTACCGCGACACCGGCGCCTTCGACAAGGTGCTGATCGAGGAGGCCGACGCCATCACGATGTGCCGGCTCGTCGCCGCCCGCTACGGGCTGCTGCCGGGCGGCTCGACCGGGACGGTCCTGGCCGCCGTGCGGCAGCTCGGACCGGCGCTGCCGTCGGGAGCGCGGATCGCCGCGATCTCCCCCGACATGGGCGACAAGTACCTGGACACCGTCTACTCCGACCCCTGGGTCGCCGACCGGTACACCGAGTACGCCGAGCTGGCCTCGCTGGACACCACCCTGTCGGCGCGGTGACCGGTCGCCCCGCCCGTTTCCGCCCCCAAGACGAATCAAGGAACAGGAACACAGAACCCATGCCCCACTTCAGCGTCGTTCCGGGCGCCGCGGTGTCCGCGATCCTCGGCGAAGCACACAAGGACGTCCTGCGCATCGTCGCCGAGACCTATGTGGCCCATGAGAAGGGCCAGTCGGTGAACCCCGACAGCTACTTCCTGCGTTTCCCCGAGAAGCCCAACGCCCGGGTCATCGCCCTGCCCTCCTACCTGGGCGGCGACGTCGACACCATCGGCATCAAGTGGATCGCCAGCTTCCCCGACAACGTCCGACAGGGGCTGCCCCGGGCCTCGGCCACCCTCCTGCTCAACGACTACGCGACCGGCTACCCGCTCGCCTGCCTGGAGGCGGCCAGTATCAGCGCGGCCCGTACGGCCGCCTCCGCGGCGGTCGCCGCTGCCCAACTGCTGCCGCCGGACGGACCGGTGCGGGTCTCCTTCATCGGCGCGGGGGTGATCGCCCGTACCATCCTCGACTACCTGGACGCCCACGGCGTACGGATCGCGGACGTCCTCGTCCACGACCTCGACGCCACCAGCGCGGGACACCTCACCGCGCACGCCACCGAGCGCCTGGGCGTGCCGGCCACCGGCGGCAGCCTGCCCGAGGCCCTCACCCGCGACCTCGTCGTCTTCGCGACGACCGCGGCCACGCCGTACGTCAGCGGCGACACCCCGCTGCGCCCCGGACAGGTCGTCCTCAACGTCTCGCTGCGCGACCTGGAACCCGAGCTGCTCCTGAAGACGAACAACGTGGTGGACGACGTCGACCACTGCCTCAAGGCGCAGACCTCGCCCCACCTGGCGGAACAGCTCACCGGCAGCCGCTCGTTCATCGACGGCACGCTGGGCGCGCTGCTCCAGGGCCGGGTCACCCTGGACCCGGCCAAGCCGACCGTCTTCTCGCCCTTCGGCCTCGGCATCCTCGACCTGGCGGTGGGACACCACGTCCTGGCCGAGGCCCGCCGACGGGGCACCGCTGTCGACATCCCCGACTTCATCGGGGAAACCACCCGCTGGTAGCACCGGCCTTACAGCGTGGGGGGACGGCAGCGGACATCCGGTGCCGTCCCCTCACACGTAACCGCGGTCAGGGGGTGGTGCGCAGTGACTCCACCGCGCGGGACAGGCTCGCGGCGGCGTGGGAGTGGCGGCGTGGAGCCGGGCGCGGCGGACCACGGCCGAAGAGTGGTCAGGCTCGGGAGAGACGGGGGAAGAGGGACTCGGCGTTGCCTCGGTGGATCGCATGGAGCTGCCCGTCTTCCCAGTGCGGGTAGCCGTCCAGCCCGTCGTCGTAACCGCTGCACCACTCCTCGGGCACCATGGGGAAGTCGCTGCCGTACAGGACGTGTCCGGGCTCGGCGAAGGCGAGGAGTGAGGGCAGCGAGGCGGGGCCGGCGCAGAACGCGGTGTCGAAGTAGAAGCGCCGCAGCTCGGCCAAGAGGGCCTCGGGAGTGGTGCCGGGACGCAGCCGAGCGGCGGCCGCGAAGCGGTGGGCGGCGTACGGCAGGAAGCCACCCGCGTGGGGGAGGATCATCTTCAGCCCGGGATACCTGCCGGGCACACCGGCGACAGCCAGGTGCAGGGCGGTGCGGGCGGTGTCGTACGGGAAGTCCACCAGCGGGCTGGGCAGCCCCGGGACCATCGCCCCGGACGGCGCGGTCGGGTGGACGAGGACCACCGCCGCGCGCGCGTCCAGCTCGGCCCAGAGCGGCTCGAACTCCGCGTCTCCGAGGTAGCGCCCGTGGGCGTTGGACAAGACCATCACGCCGTCGGCATCCAGCTCGTCCAAGGCGTGGGCGGCCTCGGCGAGCGCTCCGTCCACGTCCGGCAGGGGGAGGACGGCGAAGTTGCCGAACCGGTCGGGCCGGTCCTTTACCAGCTCCGCGGTGAACTCGTTCACGTCCCGGGCCGCGGCACGGGCTCCGTCGAGGTCGTCGGGAGCCCCGAGCGGAGCGGCGTACGAGAGCATCCCGGTTCCGATCGAACGGCGGTCCATCATCGCGATCGCGCTCTGCCGGTCCCAGGCGGGCACCGGCCAGCCCAGGGCAGCGGCGCGGTCGGCGATCGCGCGGCCGCGGTCGGGCGGGATCACGTGCTGATGGACGTCGATACGTCCGTCTTCGTTCATGCCGGTCCTCGTCTTCTTCCCGCCGATTTCCGGGCGGCCGCAGTCCATGAGACTCCACGGGCGTCGACGGCAGCCGGCGCACGCGAACGCCGCCGCGGCCGGTCCACCCGTCCGGCCCCTTCACGGAGGGAGCGACGGGCCGTCGGGGCGGGCGCGGGTGCGGGCGGGCATTGGCTGGATGTCGGCGCCCGACTTGGGCTTGTGGATCATCGACGGTTAACCTCCGGGTCGTTGCCCAAGTCAACCAATGGGGATCGGTATGGACGCCACCGCACACTTCCGCAGCCACATCGAGGAGATCCTCGACGCCCTGGAAAAGGAACCCGACCGTGAGGCCCTCGTACACCGGGACCGGCGCGTGAGCGCGGGCGAACTACGCGGCCTCGTCCACGCCATGGCCCGCGCGCTGCGCTCCCAGGGGGTGAGGCGCGGTCAGACGGTGACCCTCCTCGCCGGCAACCTTCCCGAGACGATCGCGGCACGCTACGCCGCCGGGCTGCTCGGCTGCGCCGTGAACCACCTCTACGCCGGCCTCTCGGCCGATGTGCACGCCGACATCCTCCGGGACGTCGAGACCCAGGTCCTGCTGGCCGACCCCGCCCACCGCGAGCGCGCCGCCGACCTGGCCCGGCGGGTACCCCCGGTGCGCGTCCTGCTCCTCGGCCCGGTCACCGACGCGGACCCGGACACTGCCACGGACCCGGAGGTGGACCTGGTGCGGCTCGCCGCCGAGGAGTCCACCGACGTGCTGCGGGGGTCGGCGCAGCCGCAGGACATCTGCACCATCCGTCACACCGGTGGCACCACCGGCCATCCCAAGGCCATCTGCACGACCTTCGAACAGGGGGTGTCGATCGGACCGGACTGGTCCGACGAAGGGCAGGTCACCGCCCTGGTGTGCACCACCCTCGCGCATGCGGCGGGTCTGATGGCGGACGCCGCCCTGCACCGGGGCGGCACCGTCGTCCTCCTGGACGAGTTCGACGCCGGCGCCGTCCTCGCCGCCGTCGAGCGCGAGCGCGTCACCCACATGTTCCTGCTGCCGCCGCTCCTCTACCAACTGATGGACCACCCCGACGTCGACCGCACCGACACCTCCAGCCTGCGCATGCTCACCTACGGCGGCTGCGCCTCCTCCCCGGCCCGCCTCGCGGCGGCGGTCCGGCGCTTCGGACCCGTACTGAACCAGTTCTACGGACAGAACGAAGCGGGCGGGATCAGCGTGCTCTCCCCGCGGGACCACGATCCGCGACGCCCGGAGCTGCTGCGCACCGCCGGGAAGGCCATGGACGGCGTCGAGGTCGCCGTCCTCGCCGCCGACGGACGGCACCTGCCCACGGGCGAACACGGCGAGATCTGCGTACGCTCCCCGCACGTGATGAAGGGCTACTGGAAGCAGCCCGACCTCACCGCCGAGGTGCTGCGCGACGGCTGGCTGCACACCGGCGACATCGGCTTCGTCGACCCGGACGGCTACATCACCATCGTGGACCGGCTGAAGGACATGATCGTGGTGGTCGGGGGTCATGTGTACACGGCGGAACTCGAAGACGTGCTGAACTCCCACCCGCAGGTCCAGCAGAGCGCGGTGCTCGGGGTTCCGGACGCCAACCTCATGGAGCGCGTCCACGCGGTGGTGGTCCGTACGCCGGGCGGCGACGTCGGCGAGGAGGAACTGCGTGCCGTCGTGAGGGCCAGGAAGGGCGCCATGTACGAGCCCGCGAGCATCGACTTCGTCGACGCGCTACCCCTGACCGACGCGGGCAAGCCGGACAAGAAGCTCCTCCGCAACCGAGCCGCCACGCGGGCCGACGCCGACGCTCCCCGACCGTAGCCCGCGGTCCGTGCCCCGGCCGGTACGGGCAGGGCGGCCATGGGGCACGATGATCGGATGAACGATCAACAGGGAAGCGCCACAGGGCAATCCATCACTGGGCAATCCATCACTGGGCAATCCGGCGCAGGGCAATCCATCGCGGACCTCGCCCGGCGCCTCGTCGCGGCGGACAGCGGCGGCTGGTCGCCGGACGGTGTGCGGGCCTTGGCGACCGAACTCGGTTGGGCCTGGAAGGGGACGCCGGACAGTCCCGTCCTGATCACCGGCCGCCCCTCGGGCGACGCCCGCCTCCGTCCGGTCGGCACGTACGAGGAACGGTACGTCGACGGCGAGTCGTACGTGGAGCTCGCGGTGCCGGTGGCGATCGCCGCGTCGGACGCAGCGGCGCAGGCCGCCGCCTTCCGCGCCGCCCGGGAGGAAATCACCGCGGCGCTGGGCAAGCCGTCCGTCATCGGCTCGCACGGCGACCTGGGACCCTTCTACGACAGCGGGCAACTCTGGGGCACGCCCTTCGTGCGCTGGCGCGGCAGGCCGGACACCCTGGAACTGCGCGCCGGCACGTCGGGGCCGGAGCTCGTCCTGCAGCCCACCGACCCGGCGGAGAACTGGTTCTGGCGTCAGGGAGTCGGCGAAGAGCACTCGATCAGCGGCTTCTTCGGCACCAATCGGGACCCGGCCAACGTGGGCCTCGGCTTCCCGGGCGGCTGGAGCGCCCGTAGCTGGGAGACCGTCACCAGGTCGCTGGGGGACTTCCTCGGCGCCCTGCCCGCCGAGACCACCGCCCTCGGCATCGGCGTCTCGATGCCGCTCTACGGGCGCGACGGCCGCAGTGCGCCGCTCCTCTTCGACGTGGTGTGCCGCGACCGCCTGTCGATCGCCTGCTTCGCCCCGGACGAGGTCGATCCCGCCGCACTCGGCTGGGGCACGGTCGACCGGTACCCGGGGACGGCTGCGACCTTCGGCGACGGCGATCCGATGTGGCGCGTGGACGCGGGCGGTCCCGGCGAACCGAAGGGGCGAGCACTCGCGGACATGCTCGTGGCGACGGCGAGAGCGGCAGGGGTCAGCGAGCCGACCGACCTGATCGTCGGCGGCGAGGCCGCGTACGTGGGCGACTACCACGTCACCTACTACGGACTGGGCCTGCCGACCGGCTGACCGTCGCTCCGGGCGCACACCTCCCGAAGCCCCTCCCCTCCCCGTCCCGCCGCCCGGACAAGTGGCCGCACGGGCGCAGTGCGTGGAGTGACTCCAGTCACTTCCAGTGACGTAAAGGGCATGGCTTGGGGAGGTCCGGGCAAGCGGGCACGAACAGCGCCGCGGGTCAGCCGCGGCGTCCGCACCGGAGGTACAGCGCGTCGTGTCCGAGCAGAAGACCATCCACATCGCCGGGACCTGGCGGTCAGCGGTGTCAGGCGCGACCCGAGAGGTCCTCGACCCGGCGGACGCCACGGTCCTGGCGGTCGTCGCCGAGGGCGACATCGCCGACACCGACGCCGCCGTCGGCGCCGCCCGCGCGGCCTTCGACGGCGGGCAGTGGCCCCGGACGCCCGTCCTGGAGCGGGCCGCACTGCTGCGCCGTACCGCCGACCTCCTCCACCGCGACCGCGAACGCCTCGGGCTCCTGGAGAGCCGCGACGCCGGCAAGACCCTCGAAGAGGGGCGTGTGGACGTCGACTGCGTCGCCGACGCCTTCCGCTACTTCGCCGACCTCGTGGCCGGCGAGAGCGCGGGCCGCGTGGTCGACGCCGGTACCCCGGACGTCCACAGCGTCGTCGTCCACGAGCCCGTCGGGGTCTGCGCCCTGATCACCCCGTGGAACTACCCGCTCCTCCAGGCCTCCTGGAAGATCGCACCCGCCCTGGCCGCCGGCAACACCTTCGTCCTCAAGCCCAGCGAGATCACCCCGCTGTCCACGGTGGCCCTCATCGAACTCCTGGCGGAGGCCGGTCTGCCGGCGGGCGTGGCGAACCTGGTCACCGGTCCCGGCGACCCCGTCGGCGCGCGCCTCGCCGCCCACCCCGACGTCGCACTCGTCTCCTTCACCGGCGGCCTCGCCAGCGGTACGAAGGTGATGCGCGCGGCCGCCGATTCCGTCAAGAAGGTCGCCCTCGAACTCGGCGGCAAGAACCCCAACGTCGTCTTCGCCGACGCCTGCGCCACCGAGGAGGGCTTCGACACCGCCGTCGACCAGGCCCTCAACGCGGCGTTCATGCACAGCGGCCAGGTCTGCTCCGCCGGCTCCCGCCTCATCGTCGAGGAGAACGTCGCCGAGCGCTTCGTCGCCGAACTCGCCCGCCGCGCCGACCGGATCCGCCTCGGCCGGGGCACCGACCCGGGCGTGGAGTGCGGACCGCTGGTGTCCGCCGCCCAGCGCGAGCGCACCGAGGAGTACGTGGCCTCCGCCCTCGCCGAGGGAGCCGTGCTCCGCGCCGGCGGCCGGAGGCCCGACGGGCCCGGATTCTTCTACCGCCCGACCGTGCTGGACCGCTGCCACCGCGGGATGCGCGTCGTACGGGAGGAGGTCTTCGGGCCGGTCCTGACCGTCGAGACCTTCCGCACCGAGGCCGAGGCCCTCGCGCTCGCCAACGACACCGAGTACGGGCTCGCCGGCGCCGTGTGGACCTCCGACCCGGGTCGTGGCCGCCGCGTGGCGGCTCGACTGCGCCACGGCACCGTCTGGATCAACGACTTCCACCCCTACCTCCCCCAAGCGGAGTGGGGCGGCTTCGGCAAGTCCGGCACCGGGCGCGAACTGGGCCCGTCGGGCCTGGCCGAGTACCGCGAGACGAAGCACGTGTACCAGAACCTCGCCCCGCGCCCCGTGCGCTGGTTCGCGGGCTGAGCGGGCTGACAGAGGAGCACCACCATGACCACCCCCACGAACACCCCCACCCCCACGAACACCCCCACGCCCGCCGAGCACGAGCCGGGGCACAAGCCGAAGCACGAGCCGGAGTACGACTACGTCGTCATCGGCGGCGGTACCGCCGGATCGGTGATCGCCTCCCGCCTGACCGAGGATCCGAACGTCACCGTCGCCGTCATCGAGGGCGGCCCCAGCGACGTCGACCGCCCCGACGTGCTCACCCTGCGCCGCTGGATGGGCCTGCTGGGCGGCGAACTCGACTACGACTACCCCACCACCGAGCAGCCCCGCGGCAACTCGCACATCCGCCACAGCCGCGCCCGCGTCCTCGGCGGCTGCTCCTCGCACAACACCCTCATCGCCTTCAAGCCGCTTCCGTCCGACTGGGACGAATGGGAGGCGGCGGGAGCCGAGGGCTGGAACGCGGCCGCCATGGACCCGTACTACGACAAGCTCCTCAACAACATCGTCCCGGTGGCAGAGAAGGACCGCAACGCCATCGCCCGCGACTTCGTCGACTCCGCGCGGACCGCCCTGGGCGTCCCGCGCGTCGAGGGCTTCAACCGCAAGCCCTTCCACGAGGGCGCCGGCTTCTTCGACCTCGCCTACCACCCCGAGGACAACAAGCGCTCCTCCGCGTCGGTGGCCTACCTGCACCCCGTCATGGACGAACGCCCCAACCTCCACATCCTGTTGGAGACCTGGGCCTACCGCCTCGAACTCGACGGCACCCGCGCGCGCGGAGTCCACGTACGCGCGGCGGACGGTACGGAGTCCCTGGTCGCCGCCCGCCGGGAGGTGCTCGTATGCGCCGGCGCCGTGGACACCCCGCGGCTGCTGCTGCACTCCGGCATCGGTCCTCGCGCGGACCTGGAAGCCCTCGGCATCCCGCCCGTACACGACCTGCCGGGAGTGGGGGAGAACCTGCTCGACCACCCCGAGTCGGTGATCGTCTGGGAGACCGACGGGCCGATACCGGAGAACTCCGCGATGGACAGCGACGCCGGGCTGTTCGTCCGGCGCGACCCCGACTCGCCGGGGCCCGACCTGATGTTCCACTTCTACCAGGTCCCCTTCACCGACAACCCCGAGCGCATCGGCTACGAACGCCCCGCGCACGGGGTGTCGATGACCCCCAACATCCCCAAGCCCCGCAGTCGCGGCCGCCTCTACCTGACCAGCGCGGACCCCGAGGTCAAACCGGCCCTCGACTTCCGCTACTTCACGGACGAGGACGACTACGACGGCCGGACCCTCGTGGACGGCATCAGGCTCGCCCGCGAGGTCGCCGCCACCGAGCCGCTCGCCTCCTGGCTGCGGCGCGAGGTGTGCCCCGGCCCGGAGATCACCGGCGACGAGGAACTGAGCGCCTACGCCCGCTCCGTCGCCCACACCGTCTACCACCCGGCCGGCACCTGCCGCATGGGCGCCGTCGACGACCCCGAGGCCGTCGTGGGCCCGGACCTGAGGATCCGCGGGCTCGACGGCATCCGCATCGCGGACGCCTCCGTCTTCCCGACGATGCCCGCGGTCAACCCGATGATCGGAGTGCTCATGGTCGGCGAAAGGGCAGCCGAGCTGCTCACCCGGGGCGGTGGTACCCGATGAACACCACGCCCGCCACACCCACCACCGCCACGCCCGCCACCGACCCGGTCGGCACGCACCCCGTCTTCTCCGTGGACGGCCTCTGGAAGGTCTTCGGCCCGGACAAGGCCGCCGCGAAGGTCCCCGGCTCCGCCGACGCCGACCTGTCCGCCGCCGAACTGCGCGAGCGCACCGGATGCACGGCCGCCGTCCGTGGCGTCAGCTTCGACGTCCGCAAGGGCGAGGTCTTCGTCGTCATGGGCCTGTCCGGCTCCGGCAAGTCCACCCTCGTACGCTGTCTCACCCGGCTCATCGAGCCCACGGCCGGGCGTCTGGCCATCGACGGCGAGGATGTCATCGCCATGGACGCCGCCCGACTGCGCGCCCTGCGCCGCCGCCGCGTCGCCATGGTCTTCCAGCACTTCGGCCTGCTCCCGCACCGCACCGTCCTCGACAACGTGGCGTACGGCCTGGAGATCCAGGGCGTCGCACGCGGCGACCGCCGGGACAGGGCCCTGGAGCTCGTCGCCAAGGTCGGCCTCGAAGGACTGGAGCACCGCCACCCCGACCGGCTCTCGGGCGGCCAGCAGCAGCGCGTGGGCCTGGCCCGCGCCTTGGCCTGCGACCCCGAAGTCCTCCTCTTCGACGAGCCGTTCAGCGCGCTCGACCCCCTCATCCGCCGCGAGATGCAGGAGGAGGTCGCCCGGCTCCACCACGAGGAGGGCCGCACCATGGTCTTCATCACCCACGACCTCGCCGAGGCCCTGCGCCTGGGCGACCGGATCGCGCTGATGCGCGACGGCCGCATCGTCCAGCTCGGCACGCCCGAGGAGATCGTCGGCTCGCCCGCCGACGACTACGTACGGGACTTCGTCCGCGACGTCCCGCGCGAACAGGTGCTCACCGTCCGCACCGCGATGCGCCCCGCCGCTGCCGGCGAGGCCGAACAGGGGCCCGCGCTGCACCCCGCGACCACCGTGGTCGAGGCCATCGAGGCCGTCGCCCGCAGCGGCGGTCCGGCCCGCGTGGTCGACCACGGCCGCTGCCTGGGCGTCGTGGACGACGCGGCGCTGCTCGCCGTGGTGGCCGGGCTCCCGGCCACGACCGGACGGGGGGTGGCGGCATGACCTGCCCCGCCCATCCCACGGCCCCCGCCGCCGACGCCCGGAGGTGGCGCGCATGACCGCGACCCCGACCCACACGCCGGCCCACACCCCGGCGCCGGCCCACATACCGGCCCAGACCCCGGCCGACAGCCGCGCCGCCGCCACCCGTTCGGACGCCCCGCAGTCCGCCGAACGGTCCGCCGCGGGCCAGGGCTCCTCCCACCGCGCGCCCGCCGCGCAGGACCGCCCCCGCAGAGTCCTGCACGGCCTCGCCGCGCGCCGCGCGTTCCTCCTTCCCATGGGCGTCGCCGTCGTCCTGCTGATCCCCCTCGCCGTGGCCTTCCCGGGCGCCGGCGGCTGGCCCACGGCCCTGGCCGTCGACCTGTCCGGCCCGCTCGGCCGCGTCGGCGACTGGATCATCGACCACCGTGACAGCCACCCGCTGTTCCTCTACTTCTTCGGCCACGTCAGCAACGCGGTCGTGGTGGCGGTCCGCGTCGTCTACGTGCTCCTCCTGGCCGCCGGCTGGACCGGCGTCACCGCCTTGGCCGCGCTGGTCGCCTGGCGCCTCGCCGGCATCCGGCTCGCGCTGACCTGCGCCGCCGCCTTCGCCGCCTGCGGGCTGCTCGGCATGTGGGTGCCGACCATGCAGACCCTCGCGCTGATGGTCGTCGCCGTCGCCGCCTCCGTCGTACTCGGCGCACTGCTCGGCCTCGCCGCAGGGCTCTCGACGCGCGCCGACCGCCTCCTGCGCCCCGTACTCGACACCATGCAGATCCTCCCGGCCTTCGCGTACCTGCTGCCGATGGTGCTGGTCTTCGGCATCGGCGTGCCCGCCGCCGTCCTGGCCACCGTGGTCTACGCCGCCCCGCCCATGGCCCGCCTCACCGCCCTCGGCCTGCGCGAAGCCGACGCGGGCGTCCTGGAGGCCGCGACCTCGCTCGGCACCACCGGACGCCAACGGCTGCTGACCGCCCGCCTCCCGCTCGCACGCCGACAGCTCCTGCTCGGCGTCAACCAGGCCGTCATGACCGGCCTGTCCATGGCCGTCATCGCCTCCGTGATCGGCGCGGGCGGCCTCGGCGACCGCGTCTACCAGGCCCTCGCCTCCGTGGACGTCGGCGCCGCCCTCGCCGCCGGCATCCCGATCGTGCTGCTCGCCGTCGTGCTCGACCGCACCGCCGACGCCGCCGGCCGCCGGATCGGCGCCGACCCCGTACCCCCCGGCGAACAGCACTTGCTGCGCCGCGTGTTCTGCGGCTGGTACGGCCGCCTGCTCACCCTCCTCGCGGCGGTGGCCGCCGCCGTCGTCGGCCGGATGGCCGGCAGCACCGTGTGGCCGGGTTCCTGGACCGTCTCCCCGGCCGACCCGGTGAACTCGGCCGTCGCCTGGATGACCGACCACCTCTACTCCGGCGTACCCGTCGTCGGCGGCACCGCCGACTGGGCCGCCGGCTTCACCGGCCGGCTCCTCGACCCGCTGCGCGGCGTACTCCAGGCCACGCCTTGGTGGCTGCTCCTGCTCGTGGCCTTCGGGCTCGCCCTGCGCGCGGGCACCTGGCGCACCGCGCTCACCGCGGTCCTCGCCCTCGCCGCCGTCGGCGTGCTCGGTGTGTGGGAGGCCTCCCTCGACACGCTCTCCCAGGTCCTGGTCGCCGTCGCGGTCACGCTCGTCCTGGGCTTCGCGATCGCCGTGGGCGCCGCCCGCAGCGCCCGCGCCGAGCGGCTGCTGCGGCCCGTACTCGACGTGTGCCAGACCCTGCCGCAGTTCGTCTACCTCATCCCCGTGGTGGCGCTGTTCGGCGTCGGCCGCGCACCCGCCGCCGCGGCCGCCGTGGTCTACGCACTCCCCGCCGTCGTCCGGATCACCGTCCAGGGCCTGCGCGAGGTGGACCCGACCACCGTGGAATCCGCGCGCTCGCTCGGCGCGACCCGCTCGCAGCTGCTGCGACAAGTCCAACTGCCCCTCGCCCGGCCCGCGCTGCTGCTGGCCGTCAACCAGGCCATGGTCCTCGTCCTCGCCGTCGTCATCATCGGCGGCCTCGTCGGCGGTGGCGCCCTCGGCTACGACGTCGTCCTCGGCCTCGCCCAGGGCGACCTGGCCACCGGCCTGGTGGCCGGCGCCGCGATCGTCTGCCTCGGCCTGCTCCTCGACCGTGTCACCCAGCCCGCGAAGGAGGCCTGACATGCGCGACGCACATCACCGGCGCCCCCCGCGCCGACGCGGCGCGGCCGTCCTCGCCGCCGCCACCGGACTCGCCGTCCTCACCGGCTGCGGAGCCGCGGACATGACCCGCCAGTCCTCCCCGTACGCCGCCGCGGACGGCGCGAGAACCGTCACGCTCTCCGTCCAGTCGTGGGTCGGCGCCCAGGCGAACACCGCCGTCGCCTCGTACCTCCTCGAACACGAACTCGGGTACCGGGTGGACACCGTCCAGGTCGACGAGGTCCCCGCCTGGGACGCCCTCAGCCAGGGCCGCGTCGACGCGATCCTGGAGGACTGGGGCCACCCCGAGCAGGAGGAGCGGTACGTCCGGGGCAAGAAGACCATCACCCCCGGCGGAGACCTCGGGGTGACCGGCCACATCGGATGGTTCGTCCCCACGTACTTCGCCGAGGCCCACCCCGACGTCACCGACTGGAAGAACCTCGACAAGTACGCCGACCGACTGCGCACCCCGGAAAGCCGCGGCAAGGGCCAGCTCATGGACGGCTCCCCTTCCTACGTCACGAACGACAAGGCCCTGGTGAAGAACCTGGGCCTGGACTTCGAAGTGGTCTTCGCCGGCTCCGAGGCGGCCCAGATCACCCAGATCAAGCAGTTCGCCAAGGAGCGCAAGCCCTTCCTCACGTACTGGTACGAGCCCCAGTGGCTCTTCGAGCGCGTCCCGATGACCGAGGTGAAGCTCCCCGAGTACACCGAGGGCTGCGCGGACGATCCGCAGAAGGTGGCCTGCGCCTACCCGCACACACCCCTGCGCAAGTACCTGAACACGCGCTTCGCGAACGCGGGCGGCGAGGCCGCCGCGTTCCTCAAGAGGTTCCACTGGACCAAGGAACAGCAGAACGAGGTGTCCCTGATGATCGCCGAGCAGAAGCTCTCGCCGCGGGAGGCGGCGAAGCGGTGGGTCGAGCGCAACGAGAAGGTGTGGAAACCCTGGGTCGCATGACCCGCCCCCGTCACGCGTGAGCTTGACGGTAGCCGCGCGATCCGCCCGGGGATCATGCATCTACGCTTGTGCCCCGTCAGACAGTCGAGCCGGACGACCGGTGGTGGAACGGAGCATGCGGTGCCAGCGGGCCAAGCGGAGGAAGCGAACGACGGGGACCTGGCCGGAAAGGTGCTCGGCGGACGCTACCGGGTGACCTCGGTGATCGGCCGCGGCGGCATGGGCGTGGTCGCGCGGGCCGTCGACGAACTGCTCGCGCGCGAGGTCGCCGTCAAGGTCCTGCGGGCCTACACGGACTCCAGTGAAGCCGAACTGGCCGACCTGCGCTCGCGGATGGAGCGCGAGGCACAGGCCGCCGCCCGTATCCGGCACGGCGGCGTGGTCACCGTGCACGACGTGACGCACGAGCAGGGTCTGCCCGTCATCGTCATGGAACTCGTCGACGGCCCCTCGCTCGACGAGGTGGTGACGCGGAACGGCCCGCTCGATCCGCACGAGGCCGCCGCGATCGGCGCCAAACTGATGGATGCGCTCGACGCCGCGCACCGCGCGGGCGTGCTGCACCGGGACGTGAAACCGGGCAACGTGCTGCTGGAGCGCGGCGGCCGGGTCGTGCTCACCGACTTCGGCATCGCCACCATGGATTCGACCGGTGACGAAGCCGTGGCCAAGCTGACCCGCAGCGGTGAGATCGTGGGCTCGATGGACTACCTGCCGCCGGAGCGCGCGCAGGGCAGGGAACCCGGCCCGGCGTCGGACATCTGGTCGCTCGGGATGACCCTGTACGCGGCGGTGGAGGGCGTCTCGCCGTTCCGCCGCACCTCCGTGTGGTCCACGCTGGCCGCGATCGTCGGTGACCCACTGCCCGAGCCCCGCCGCGCGGGGCCCCTCGCCCCCGTGTTGCGGGCGCTGATGGCGAAGGATCCGGAGCACCGACCCACCGCCGAGCAGGCCCGCGCGATGCTGGAGCAGGTGGCGGCGGGCGGCGGCGCGGTCCCGCCGATCCCCAGCGTGCCGTCCGCGTCCACCCCCGCGTCCACCCCGGCGTCCGCGTTCGCGCCCGCGTCCACCCCCGTTCCCGGCTTCGGACCCCCGCCGCCGGGCGGTTTCGACTCCGCCGGCGCAGGCGCCGTATCGTTTCCGCAGCCCTACGCCCCCGCCTCCCCACCCGGATTCCCGCCGCAGGGACCCCCACCCGGTCAGCCGCAGGCCGTGGACCGGGTGCGGCGCCGGCGCTTCGCCGCGGTGGCCGTCGCGGTCGTCGCCGTACTCGCCGCGGCGGGCGTCACCTACACGGTGACCTCGGGCGGCGACGACGATCCGGCGCGGGCGGTCGCGCCGACGCCCGGCGGCTCCCCGGCGGCCGGCGGGCAGCCGGGAGCGCACACCCCGGCCCCCTCGCCCTCCGGTTCCGGCCCCCGGGCGGTGCCGTCCACCGGCGCCCCGAAGAAGTCGGGCTCGCCCTCGCCCTCCACGAAGGGTTCCTCACCCTCCCCGACCCGGCCGAGCCCCACACCGACGGGCTGCGCGGGCTGGACCCACAGGGACCCGACGCCCGGGACCTACGGCTACATCTCCGGCGACCACCACCTGCTGGCCGCGCCGTACCAGCAGTGCTCGCGGGGCAGCCTGGTCAAGAACGGCACGAAGCTCTGGTACCACTGCTACATCGTCAACTCGTACGGCAACCAGTGGACGTTCGTACGCGTGGACGGCACGAACACCACCGGGTGGCTGTACAACCGTGACCTCAAGGGCCAGAAGGGATCCTCCCCCGCCTGTTAGCCATCGGAGAGGGGCCTGATCGCACGCGGGGGCCGGTCGGGGCGGTCACCAGTGGGTGAGGTCCACGAGGTACCGGCAGTGCGGGTCGTCCGCGCTGCCGGAGGTCCGCCATTCCTCGCCGAGCAGCGAGGGCAGTGCGGCCAGGAGGGCGGTCAGCGCACCGCCCGGCCGGACGTCGGCGGCGATCACGCCGGCAACCTCCTCGCTGTCCATGTACAGGCGCAGAAGACCTCCCTCCCGGAACAGGAACCCGCGCAGCCGTGCGGGGGACCGCTCCTCGGACGGGTGCGCCAGGCAACGCAGAAGGGTGGACGTCCAGTCGTCCGTGGTGAAGGGGGCTTCCTTCACATGGGCCGGGTCGACGACGTACAGGTCCATCCCCATCACGGAGGAAACCCTGTCCGAGGGGTAGATGTGCGTGCCGGTGTGAACCGCGCGGAGCAGGGCGACGACGTCGTGCGGAGTGCGGAGCTCCTCGCCCGAACCCAAGGGGATCTCGTACACCGTCAGTCGGGCCGGCTCGGATTCCCCGCGGTCGCCGAGGACCACCCGGACGGCCGGGGCTCCGGCGGGAGCGGGCATCACGCCGCGCACGTGCTGGTCCTCCAGCAGGGGTGCGTAGACATGGTCCAGCAGAAGGCCGGCCACCTCCACCTGAAGGTCGTCGATCTCGTTCTCGTCTTCGCTCACCGGATCACTCACTCGTTCACCCAGCCGGGACACTTCGTCATGCCGTTGCAGTACGCCGTGATCACCCCGATCACGTTCCCGGGCCCGGCGTCGTACCGCTTGTCGACCGTCTTGCGCGCGTAGCGCACCTTGACGACGATTTTCACCCGGCCGTGCGCACGGTTGGAGGCCCAGCCCCAGTACTGGATGTTCGCCCCGTCCACCTTGTCGACATTGCCCTGGAGCGGAATGTTGACCAGCGCGCACTTCCTGATGTTGTGGGCACCGCTGAAGTGGTTCCAGCCCAGCTCGCCGTTGCCGACCCGGGTCGGGATCTTCCGGCCGTCGGGGTCGGTCGCATTGCACTTGACGGTCTTGTTCCAGTAGGGGCCGGCGTGGGCAGGGGTCGCGAAGCCTGCGAGGAGCACCGTCGCCGCGGCGAGAGGGGACATGAGTGTCGCGATCTTCTTCATGCCATGACCGTCGCACGTACCGAAAGGAGCGGTACGTCACCTGCCGGGCTTTCACTCCATCCGACGATTCGTCACATGGAACGCCGACGGGGTGTTCCGGAGGTCGGCAGAGGTCAGCAGTCGTTCTCCACCGGCCGGCCTTCGAGGCGGTCCGCCAGCCACCGGACGGTCGCCGGGGTGGCCGCGTAGAAGGCGGCGATGTGCGTGGGCACCAGGGACGTGTCCCAGTCGACCGACGCGCCGAGCCCGCACAGCCGGTCCTTGAGCTCGGCGCCGACCCGATACGGGATCACGTCGTCCAGGCGCGAGTGGTACAGCCGCACCGGCACCGCGGGGCGGTGTCGCCCGGCCTGCTGCTCGGTGAGCCGGCCGCGCCAGTCGGCCCGTGCGAACGGGTCCTCGGTGGTCAACCGGTCCCAGCTGTGCATCCCGTACTTGGTGGCGATCTCCAGCGTGCAGTCGTCGGAGATGTCGGCCAGCAGCTCGCGGCCGTGGTCGGTGAACAGCTCGTCCAGCGGGAGTTCCGGGTAGGCGTGCTTGAGGCCGACGGCGGCCGTCAGGCCGAAGCCGAAGGCCGGGCTGCCGTCCACCCCCTTCGCGACCGCCAGGAGGTCCGCGGCGGGCGCCCCGATCGAGGCGCCGCGCAGCTTCAACTCCGGCGCGTACGAGGGCTGGAGCTCGGCCGCCCAACTCGCCGCCTGGCCACCCTGCGAGTAACCGGCGATGACGACGGGGGCGTCGGGGGCGATCCCCGCCTCGGGCAGCCGCTGGGCGGCGCGCACCGAGTCGAGCACGGCCTGGCCCTCGGCCCGCCCGTTCACGTAGCTGTGTCCACCGGGAGTGCCGAGCCCCTGGTAGTCGGTGGCGACCACGGCCCAGCCGCGGTCGAGCATCGCTTTGATCGCGATCGTCTCGTACTGGGTGCCGTCGGCCAGCGCCCGGGAGGGGGCGCACCGGTCGCCCAGACCGTGGGTGCCGATGGCGTGCGCGACGACGGGGCGCGGGCCCGGCCCGCCGTACGGGGCCTCGGGGACGAGGACGGTGCCGGAGACGGCGATCCGGCGGCCGTCGGCGTCGCCGGAGCCGTAGAGCACCTGCCAGGAGCGGACGTGTTGGTTGATCAGGCCCGTCGGCTCGACCCGGAAATCGGCGGCTCGGCGCTGGATCACCTCGCCCGGCCCGGCGGTGACCTCACCGGGCGGGGGAGTGTAGAAGGCGTCGTGGAGGTCACCGCTGTCCACGGCGGCGGCCGGCGTGGCGGTCGCGAGGGCGGCCAGCAGAGCGGCGAACGCGGGCATGGCGGTGCGCGGGAATCGCATGGGTGTCCCTGGATCGGTCGGGGGTTACGAGGTTCTGCACGATGATCAGTGGGACGGTGCGCGCCGGGTGATGGAGTGTCGGACAGGATGCGGAGCTCGATCATGTGAGCGACGACAACGACAATGACATACATTGTTCGGTAATGCCGTACGGCTCGTTTAAGGTGCGTTCATGCCCGATAGCCCCGTCACCACCCACACGACGGATCGACGAATCGGCTTACTGGCCACCGCCCTGAACGGGCGGCTGACCGAACTGAGCGAACGCGCCGTCGACCGGATCCTCGCCCCCTCGGGCACCGCCGCCTACCGCCGACTGGTTTCCGTCGAGGAGCTGCGCGGCTCCTGCCGCGCCCATCTGACCTACACCCTGCGCGCCCTGACAGGGCGCTACAGCCCCGCCCCGGCCACCGCCACCGCACTGCGCCGGGCCGGCCAGGGCGTCCCGCTGCCCGCCGTGATCGCCGCCTACCACGCCGGCGGACGGATGCTGCTGGAGGAGCTGACCGCCGAGGCACGCCACAGCGGCCACCACGCGCTGGCCGTGCTGCCCGACGGAGCCGCCCGCCTGCTCGGGCTGATCGAGACCGGCGCCAACGAGATCACCGCCGCCTACCAGCGTGCCCCGTCGGGCGCCACCGACCAGGCGGGCCACCGGACCCCGGCCCTCACCGAGCTCCTCGACGGCACCGCCCGCACCACCGAGGCCCTCTGGCGGGCGGCGGACGTCCTGCGCCTGCCGTATGAGGGGCTGTTCGTCGTGCTGGTCGCCGATCCGCCGCCCGGACCGGTGCCCGAGCTCGGGAACCGGCTCGCCGCTCACGGCATCGCCTCCGCCTGGAGTCGTACCGCCGGCCTACTGGCCGGGCTCGTCTCGGTCCGCGACCAGCGCACCCTGGAGCGGCTGCTGACCGTGCTCCAACGGTCGGCCACCCTCCGCTACGGGGCCAGCCCGGTCTTCACGAACCTCGCCGACTGCGCCACCGGCCTGCGACTGGCCCGGCTGGCCCTGGCCACCGCCGACCCGACCGGCCCCCCGGTCGCCACCTTCGACGACGGCCCGCTCGCCGCACTGGTGGTCCACTCCCCGGACGTCGCGGCCCGGATGGCCCGCTCCGTCCTCGGCACGCTGCTCGATCTCCCGGCCGAGCAGCGCACCGTGCTGATCGGCACGCTCACCGCGTGGTACGCGGCCTCCGGCTCCACGGAGGAGGCCGCGCGGGCCCTGCACTGCCACGCCAACACCGTCCGCCAGCGGCTGCGCCGGATCCGCGAGCTCACCGGACGCACCGTCGCCGACCCGGTCGGCGCGGCCGAGTTGTACGCCGCGCTCCAGGCCGTCCGGACGTTGCCGTTCTCGGTCCTGCGCTGACCGGTGTCGGCGAAAATGATTTGAGCTCGGGCGGCGGCACCGACAGGATCAGGGGGATACCGATGAGTTCTTCCCGGCGCCGCAGTCTGTCAGAGTGACCGCCCCGCGCGGAGGACACTCACACGACGGAAGGCGCCATGCCCGCACCACACGAAACACCCATCCCCTCGCCCGCCCGCGTCACCGCCGTGCTGCGGATTCTCGTCCTGTCCACGTTCGTCGTCCTCCTCAACGAGACGATCATGGTCAACGCGATCCCGCGGCTCATGCGCGAGTTCGAGGTCACCGCGGCCGCCGCCGGGTGGCTGTCCACGGCCTTCATGCTCACCATGGCCGTCGTCATCCCGGTGACGGGGTGGTTCCTCCAGCGCGTGACGACCCGGACCGCCTTCAGCCTGGCCATGGCACTGTTCCTCGCCGGCACGGCCCTGGCCGCGGCCGCACCCGCCTTCCCCGTGCTGCTGGTCGCCCGTGTCGTCCAGGCCTGCGGCACCGCCGTCATGGTGCCGCTGCTCATGACGACACTGATGACCCTCGTTCCCCCGCACGAGCGCGGCCGTGTCATGGGCAACATCACCCTCGTCATCTCCGTCGCCCCCGCCCTCGGGCCCGCCGTCTCCGGCGTGCTGCTGCAGCTGGGGACGTGGCGTCTGCTGTTCCTGGCCGTGCTGCCCATCGCCGGAGCCATGGCCATATTCGGCCGGCGCAAACTGGTCAACGTCGGCGAGCCGCAGGCCGCCCCCATCGACTGGCTGTCCGTCCCCCTGGCGGCAGTGGGCTTCGGCGCCCTGGTCTACGGCCTGAGCGGGCTCGGTGCCGGGAACGAGGCCCAGGCCCCCGTGCCCCCGGAGGTCATGACCCCGGCCGGCGCCGTCCTCGTCGGCCTGTTCGTGTGGCGACAACTGGCACTGCAGCGCTCGTCCACACCGCTGCTGGACCTGCGCACCCTGACGTTCCGACACTTCTCCGTGGCTCTGGGCCTGATGTGCCTGTCCTTCATGGCGCTCATGGGTGCGTTCATCGTGCTGCCGATCTATCTGCAGGAGGTGAGCGGCCTGACCTCACTGCAGACCGGTCTGCTCCTCATCCCCGGCGGCCTGACCATGGGTCTGCTCGGACCGCAGGTCGGCAAGCTCTACGACCGACTCGGCGCACCGCGCCTGGTCGTACCCGGATCCGTCCTCACGGCGCTCAGCCTCGGCCTGTTCGCCCTCACGGGCGAGGAGACCTCCCCGTGGCTGGTGCTCGCCCTTCACGTGGCCCTGAGTACCGGCATGGCGTTCGTCTTCACCCCCCTCTTCACCTCCGGCCTGTCCGTCCTGCCGCCGCACCTCTACCCCCACGGCTCCGCCATCCTCGGCTCGCTGCAACAGGTCGCGGCCGCCGCCGGCACCGCCCTGGTGATCAGCGTCATGTCCGGCCGCGCCGCGTCGGCGGCGGCCGACGGCGCCGACGCCACCAGCGCCCTGGCCACGGGCATCCGGTGGGGATTCGCCGTCGGCGCCGTCCTCGCGGCCCTGGCCGTGCTGGTCGCGCTGCTGGTCCGCACCCCGCCCACTGCGCAACCGCCCGCCGCGGAGCCTCAGGAAGACGAGGCCACCACGACGGACAAGGCCGCCCACACCTCCACCTGACGCCAGGGCGACAGACCGACCGATGTCCGGCCCCGCGCCCCGGACCCCGCCCCACCGGGCCGGGGTCCGGGGTTTCGCGTGTGCCCGTCCCACCAGGGGTACTTGTGTCGCCCCGGTGGGCCGATTGCTACCCTGCTCGTGCGTCCCGTGGTTGAAGTCCGGTGAGAGACCGGCGCTGACCCGCAACGGTATGCGCGAGCGCCCGGCAGGCGGATCGCGCGAGCCCGATCGTCCGGGGGACGGCAGATCGTTTCCCGACCACTCGCCGCGGACTGCGAGAGGGGATGCCTCGCGGGCGCCGCCGAGTACGTCGACCGGTCGCGGGCCGCTCCTCGTGTGTTTCCGAGGCGGCCCGACGCGAAGGACCCGCCTGTGCCCCCCGCTCCACCGCGCCGGATACCCCTGGTGCCCTTGACCGCGGCGCTGGCCGCCGTACTGCTGGTCTCTCTCGTCGGTGGGGTGGGCCTCGGAGCGTCCGGCCTGCCGTGGGGGCAGGTGGTGCGCTTGCTGCGGGCCGGCCTGACCGGCGGCACGATCCGGCCGGACGAGGTCGCCGCCTACACCATCGTGTGGGAGATCCGGCTGCCCCGCACCGTCCTCGCGGCAGTCGTCGGCGCCGGGCTGGCGGCGACGGGTGTCGCCGTCCAGGCCATGGTGCGCAACGCGCTGGCCGACCCCTTCGTCCTGGGAATCTCCTCGGGGGCCGCGGTCGGCGCGAACGCGGTGATCCTGCTCGGCGCGTTCTCCGCGCTCGGGGTGTGGGCCCTGTCGGTGTCGGCGTTCGGTTCGGCACTCCTCGCGATGCTGCTGGTCTACGCCGCCGCGCGCACCGCGTACGGGCTGACGCCGCTACGGCTGGTCCTCACCGGAACGGCCATGAGCTACGGCTTCTCGGCGGTCACCACCCTCATGGTCTTCAGCGCGGACCGCGGCGAGGCGGCCCGGTCCGCGATGATGTGGTTGCTGGGCAGCCTCGGCGGCGCGACCTGGGGCTCGGTGCCGGTCGCCGCCGCGACGGTGCTCGCGGGAATCACCTACCTCGCTTTGTCGGCGCGCCGGCTCGACGCGCTGGCCATGGGGGACGAGACGGCGGCCGCGCTGGGCCTGGACGCCGGCCGGATGCGCCGTCAACTCTTCGTGGTCACGGCAGCCGTCACGGGAACGGTGGTGGCGGTCAGCGGGGCGATCGGTTTCGTCGGGCTGATGGTGCCCCACGTCGTCAGAATGCTGGTCGGTGCGGACCACCGACGGGTGCTCGCCGTGGCGCCGGTAGCCGGCGCGGTGCTGCTGGTCTGGGTCGACATCGTCTCCCGGATCCTCCTCGCGCCCGCCGAACTGCCCGTGGGCGTGATCACCGCTGTCGTGGGCGTGCCCTGCTTCCTCCTGCTGATGCGCCGCCGCGGCGGCTACGCGTTCGGGGGCCGCTGATGCGTCTCGACGTCGAAGGCCTCTCGATCGAGGTCGCGGACGCCCTCCTGGTACGGGACGTCACGCTCGCCGCGCGCTCGGGGCAGGTAGTGGGCCTGGTCGGACCGAACGGCAGCGGCAAGTCGACGCTGCTGCGCTGCGTGTACCGGGCCCTGCGCCCGGCCGCGGGTGCGGTCCGGCTGGACGGCGAGGACCTGCACGCCATGGACGGACGGGCCGGGGCCCGGCTGTTGGCCGCACTGCCTCAGGAATCCTCGGCGGAGTTCGACTTCACGGTCGCCGAGGTCGTGGCGATGGGCCGGCTGCCCCACCGCCGGCGCGGCGCCGGCATCGGCCGCACCGCAGCCTCCTCCACTTCCGCCTCTGCCTCTGCCTCGACCTCCGCCTCCGCCTCCTCCGACGACGGGATCTGTGCGGACGCCCTCGCCCGCGTCGGCGCGGCGCACCTGGCCGAGCGGGGGTTCCTCACCCTCTCCGGTGGCGAGAAGCAGCGCACCCTCATCGCCCGCGCGCTCGCCCAGCAGCCCCGGGTGCTGGTACTGGACGAGCCGACCAACCACCTCGACATCGCCCACCAGTTGGACGTGCTCGAACTGGTTCGGGGGCTCGGCCTGACCGTCCTGGCCGCGCTCCACGACCTCAACCTCGCCGCGCGCTATTGCGACGTCCTGTACGTGATCGACCGGGGCCGCATCGTCGCCTCCGGCGCCCCGCAAGACGTCCTCGGCCCGGAGCTGCTGGCCGAGGTCTTCGGGGTCCGCGCCCACCGCGTACGGCATCCGGAAACCGACGCCGTACAGCTGCTCTTCGACCGAATCAACCCTCAGCGACAGGAGACCCCTCGATGATCCGCCTGCGTACGGCCACGGTCACGGCAGCGGCCGTGGCACTGGCCTTCACCCTCACCGGATGCGGTGCCAAGGTCGCGTCCCCCGCAACGAGTGAGGACCGTACCGCCGCGACCGCGACCGCCGCCGTCACCATCGAGAACTGCGGACGGCAGGTGACGTACGCCAAGCGCCCCGAGCGCGTGGTCACCAACGACGTCGGCATCACCGAGATCATGTTCGCGCTCGGTCTGGAAGACCGGATGGCGGGATTCGTGATGCCGGACGACAAGGGCGACCTGGCCGCCGTTCCGTGGAAGGGCGGCTACGACAAGGCGAAATGGCTCTCGAAGGAACAGATCACCAAGGAACTGGTCCTCGACGCCCGCGCCGACCTCGTCTTCGCGGGTTGGAACTACGGCTTCGGCGAGGACAAGGGCCTCACCCCCGACTCCCTGCGAGCGGTGGGCATCGACTCCTACCTCCTCACGGAGTCCTGCCGCAACGGACCCGCCTCGGCGCGCGGCATCATGCCGCCACTCGACGCGCTCTACACCGACCTGACCAACCTCGGAAAGCTCTTCGGTGTCGAGGGTCGCGCACAGGAACTGATCGCCGGCTTCAAGAAGCAGGTCACCGACGCCCAGGCCAAGGCGCCGCAGGGCTCGGAGCGCCCCCGCGTCTTCCTCTACGACAGCGGCCAGGACAAGCCGTTCACCTCCGGACGCTTCGCCGCCCCGCACGACATCATCACGAAGGCGGGCGGTGACCACGTCATGCAGGACTTGGCGGACTCCTGGACGACGGTCGGCTGGGAGAGCGTCGTCGAACGCGACCCCGAAGTGATCGTCATCAACGACTACGGGGACACCACGGCGGAGCAGAAGAAGCAGTTCCTCCTGTCGTACCCGCCCCTCGCCCAGGTGTCCGCGGTCAAGAACAAGCGGATCATCGTGCTCGACTACGTGGATCTGGTGGAAAGCCCGCGCAACCCGGCGGCGATCACCACCCTGGCCGACTACTTCGGCACGGTGCGGGGTCGCTGACCGCCACCGGTCCGCGACCACCCCAACACGGGGACGACGAGGAAGCCGACCGTGGCCGAATCCACCCGCGGGTGTCGGTCGTCACACGGCCCCGCGGCGTCGAGGGCTGTTCCGACAGTCAAATGACCTACGCCGCCGAGTGCACTCCCAGGCAAGATCATCATTGATCGGAGGTCCCCACACGTGCCCGCTGACCCGCCGTCATGCGGCGGCGTCCCGCACAGGTGACCAACCCCCGATCCGCACACGGCAAGGACAGGCAGCGGAAGGTTTCATCGTGACGGGTTCCATTCGGCGGGCACGCGGTGCCAGTGATGCCCTACAGACGCTCGTCGACGCGCTCGCGGCGGAGTTGGGACGATCGGTGGTCATCGACGACGAACTCGTCCGGATGATCTGCACGAGCCGTCACTACGGGGACGAGGACCCGGTGCGCATCCACACCCTGCTCCAGGGCTTGGCGGGCACCGAGGCCATCCGGCACGTCCTGGCGCAGGGCGTGATGCAGTGGCCCCGACCCGGATTCCTCGCGGGCCGGGACGACCTCGGCCTGCTGCCGCGCTACTGCGTGCCGCTGCGGGAGCGCGGCCACCTGCTGGGCGTCCTCATGGTGGTCGCCCCGAACGGGCGGCTGACCGAGACCGAGACCGCGGCCATCGAAGAGGCCACCCCCGGCGTGGCGGCGCAGCTGTACGCCGACCGGATGGCGGCCGACGAGGCCTCCAGGAGGCAGGGGCGGTTGCTGGAGGGACTGCTCGGCTCCGACGGGATGGAACGGACCACGGCGCGGGGGCTGCTGATCGACCAAGGGCTACTCCTCGACCGGGCGCACTGTGTGGTCAGTACGGTCCGCGTGGCGGCGCCCGCGCTGCCTCCCGGACAGGTCGCGGCGGCGTTGCGGGGTGCTCTGGAGGCACTGGTGCATACGCGCACCGCGCGCGGCCTCCTGTCGGTGGGGGCGGACCGGGCCGTCCTGCTCCAGACCTTCGAGTGCGAGCCGCGTCCGGAGGAACTCGCCGCCCAATCGCGTGGTGCCCTCGGGGCGTTGGAGGCCTTCCTGGGCGACCGCGCGTGCGCCGTGGTCGGAATCGGAGGCCGTCGCGCCGGGCTCGCGGACGCGTGGATATCCGCCGATCAGTCACGGGTCGCCGCCGCGGCGGCGCGGCGACTGACACATCTGGAGCGGGTGGGCGACTGGGAGACGCTCGGCGAGTTCGCCGTCCTGATGCAGCTTCCCGAGCACGCGCTCAACGAGTCCCTCGTCCCCCAGCCGCTGCGGCGGCTGTTGGAGGGTCCCGCGACCCAGCGGTTGGAGGAGACACTGCGCTGCTTCCTGGAGAACGGCGGTTCCGCGCCCAGGACCGCCGAGGCCCTGAACCTGCACCGGACCTCGCTCTACTACCGCCTGCGGCAGATCCAGCAGATCACCGGACTGGACCTGGACAGCGGCGCCAACCGGCTGCTGCTCCACCTGGGCCTGCGGATCCGCGACCTGGTGGCCGGCTCCGCGCCGGCGCCACTGAGCACCCCCTGATACACACCTCCTGACCTGCGGGTTCTGCTGCGCGCCGGCCTTGCTACAGAGTGAGGAAGCGGCTCCGGACATTCCCTACGGCCGTCGGTGGTGCCGCCTGGGGCACGCGCGTCAGACTTCTTCCAGGCCAGAGGCACACCAGGGCCGGCCGAGGGCCCGGGTCCAAGGGCCGCGTGACACCGGGCCCCGGGGACCGGCCCAGTCGAGAGGAGTACGGAGCCGTGCACGATTCGGTCACCGAGGAGGGGGCGAGAACGACGCTCCACGCCGACGGTGGGAAGGAACGCCGCCGAGCGGGGTCCACGGCCGGTGTCGGACGCGGGAGACGCTCCGCCACGCGGACGACGACATCAGCGCCGACCGTCGGGTGGTTACGTCCGAATCACTCCGCCGTCACCACGGCCGTGACCGCTCCGACGACGGTCGGCACGTCGCCCCGCTCCCGCGCCATGCACCCGCCAGGGCGGCCGGCCACGCCGGCCTGAGTACCTGGTTGGTGGCCGGGGTGGCCGGGGTGGCCGGGTATCCGGGCCACTTCCGCCGGCGGCGCGACGCCGCCGCTGTTCACCCGAACCACCGCGCGCAGGGCTGACACGAGTCCTGCCGCGCGTCGTCGCGCCCGCGCCGCCGGCAGCGTATGCCCGGCTTTCCGTCCGTTACCGACCAGGCCGGTTTCCTCCGGATCTCGCCTGACCCCCGCCGCCCGGCACCGCGTGACGCGGCTCAACCGGCGGGATCCGTAAGAGCCACCCGAGAGCGACCCGGCGGACCCCGGCGTCGAGTCGTCCTCGCGGCCCGCCCGGCCGATCACCCGCCCAGCCGCTCCCCTTCACCCCGGATTGGAATTCCCGTGATCCCGTCGGACACCACAGCCATGCCCCAAACGGTCCCGCCCGCGCGCGTCAAGTCGCGGGCCGGCGGCGGGCCGACCCGCATAGACCTCCTGCCACCACCCCCGGGCACCGGACCCGACGACCACCTGCACGTGGGCGTCTACCGCCAAGGAACCGCGCTCATCCGGTCCCACGGCGTCGACACCCCCCTGGAGCCGGGCGACCTGCTGATCAGCAGCGCCCCCCAGCCCCCGAACCTCCTGCACGCCGTGTCCAGCACCTTCCTCTGGTTCCGCGTGCCCCGCTTCTACCTTGCCCCCGCGCGCGGCGAACTCGCCCACCTCAACGGGCTGCGTGCCCCCGGAAGCACCGGGATCGGCTCGCTGGCCTCCCGATTCCTGCTGGAACTCGCTACCTGGGAGCGCGCCACGGGCCGACCGCACCACGAGCTTCCCACCTCCCGCCACCGGCTGGCCCACCATGCCGCCGATCTGCTCTCCCTCCTCATCACCGATCTCCTGGAGAAGGAGAACGCACCTCAGATGGCCACCAGCGCCGAACTGTTGTCCCGGATACGCCGCCACATCGACGCGAACCTGATGGACCCCGATCTGTCACCGGAGAGCATCGCTCGTGCACACCACATCTCGGTGCGGTACCTGCACAAGCTCTTTCAGAAGCAGGGCGTGACGGTCGGCCAGTGGGTGCGCCGTCGACGCCTGGAGGAATGCCGCCGCGAACTCGCCCGCACCCCGAGCCGCACCAGCACCGTCGCGGTCGTCGCCCACCGATGGGGCTTCATCAGCGCCGCGCACTTCAGCCGGGTGTTCCGCGACGCCTTCGGGATCTCCCCGAGCCAGTGGCAGACCCACGCCTCGGATCCGGGCCGCCAAGACCTCATGCCGTGACCGAAGAACCGCCGGCCGCCACCCCGCCCGGAAAGGCTCCCTGATGCCCACCACCGCCCCGAGCGTCGTCCTCGTCCACGGCGGATTCGCCGACACCAGCAGTTGGATAGGGGTCGTCGCCGAACTCCAGCGCCATCGGATCCCGGTCCTCGCCGCCGCCACCCCGCTGCGCGGCCTGGCCCACGACACGGCCTACCTCAGCGCCTTCCTCGACCGGATCGACGGCCCGGTGGTCCTGGTCGGCCATGCCTATGGAGGGGCCGTGATCAGCGCGGCCGGGGCGACGGCCAGGATCGTCGGCCTGGTCTACGTGTCCTCCTACCTCCCCGACGCCGGGGAAAGCTACGCGGACCTCCAGGACCGCATCGGGCCCGCGCCGGTACGCGATTGCCTCCAACGCTCGCCGTGCGCCCGCGCCGACGGCCCGAGCGCGGAGCTCACCATCCGCGCCGACGCCTACCCGGAGGTCTTCGCGGCCGATGTCCCACCCGACCTCGCCGAGGTCATGGCCGTCATCCAGCGTCCCGTCGCCGAGACCACCTTCACCGACACCGCTTCGGTCGCGGCCTGGCGCGGCAAGCCGACCTGGGTGTTGATCGCCGGCGCCGACCGGGCGCTGTCCCCCGAGATCCAGAGGTTCACCGCCCATCGCGCCGGAGCGACGGTGAGGGAGGCGGCGACGGCCTCCCACGCGGTGACCCTCTCCCAACCGGGCCTCGTGGCCGACCTCATCATCGAGGCCGTCCATGCCCTGAGCCCGGCGTGACCGTACGGCAGGTCACCGCCGTTCGCCCGTACACCACATCCCGACACCGGAGGAATGGAATCCCATGTCACCACGTCCCGCCCACTCCACGAGCGAGCTCGCACTCGACGGCCGGCTCATCGCCGGCGCCGACCTCTCGATCCCCCTCACGGTCCGCTGGCGGTACAGCACGGCAGATCCGTTCGCACTCTCACTGGAGGTGATCACCGGTGTGGGGCTTGACGCGCGGTGGATCTTCGCACGCGACCTCCTACGGGACGGTCTACGCGCCCCCACCGGCCTCGGTGACGTACGGATCTGGCCACCCTGCCCGTGCCACGGACGACCCGACCTGCGCGTCCTGTTGCGGGGAAGGGACGGCTCCGCGCTCGTGGACATGCCCGTCAAGCCGATCCGCACCTGGCTCAGGAAGGAATGCTTCGCACGGGTACCCCACGGCAGCGAGGCGGAACACATCGACTGGGAATTGGAGTTGGTACACGTCACGAGCTGACGACGCGCCGTACTCCCGTCTCCGCCAGTCCGCGCGCCCTGGCGTGGTCCGGCGCATGGATCCGCCCTGGCCGTGGCCAGACCCACAGATACGAAGAGGAGGAAGACCATGGAGGACTTCACCACCGGTGACAGTGTCCGTCTCGCCTACCGCGACAGCGGCGGCGAGGGGACGCCCCTGGTCATGCTGCACGGCTGGGGACAGACCCAGAAGATGTTCCGCCACCAGTTCGAGGAACTGTCCACCGGACGGCGCGTCGTGACGGTGGACCTACGCGGCCACGGCCGCTCCGCCAAGCCGCACCACGGCTACCGCATCGCCCGGCTCTCCCGCGACGTCCTCGAACTGGTCGACCACCTCGGCCTGTCCGCGTTCGACGCGCTGGGCTGGTCGATGGGCGCCTCCGTCTGGTGGAGCTTCATCGACCAGTACGGCACCGACCGGATCCGCCGACTCGTCATCGTGGACCAGCCCGCCGCCGTCGCCGCGGTGCCCTGGATGACCGAGGCCGAACAGCGGGAGTCCGGTGCGATCTTCGACGTCGCCGGCCTGCTCGACCTCGGTGCCGCCCTCGCCGGCCCCGACGGAAGCCGGGTACGGCAGGACTTCGTGCGCTCGATGTTCACCGGCGCCACCGATCCCGACGTCCTCGCCTTCGTCGCCGACGAGATCGAGTCCACCCCCGCGTACGCGGGCGTCCCCCTGCTGTTCGACCACTGCGCGCAGGACTGGCGCGACGTACTTCCCCGTATCGACAGGCCGACCCTGGTCCTCGGCTGCGAGGGCAGCCACATCGACCCGCACTCGCAGAGGTTCATCGCCGAACGCGTCCCGGCCGCCGAACTCCACGTCTTTCCCAGGGAGATGGCCGGCTCGCACTTCCCGTTCCTGGAGAACCCCGACGAGTTCAACGCCGTCCTGGAGAAGTTCCTCACCCGAACCTGACGGGTCCGGGTACCGGATGGCGACCCCTCGGTATACGGCCCTTCCTGACGGCCCGGAGGATACTTCGGACCCGGCTGGGACGGCGGACCGTGTCCGCCTGGGCCCAGTGCGGTGCCTCCGATGCCCTGAACTCGCCGTCGACCCGACCACACCCGACAGCCGCACACTGCGCCGACGAGGGTGTTCGCTGAGAGACCAGCGGTGTGCACGCTGGGCCAGATCACGACCCGCGGTCGGCGATACGTTCACATCCGAGGCCTCGGGCCGCCCCACCTGCGCAGGCGGATCAACCACCATCTTCAGGTCACTTCGCCCATCGGATCGGCGAAGAGGAAGGACCCACCCCATGCACACCAACGACAACGAGGACGAGCTCTCCACCGCCTCGTCGAACGGCCGCCACCGTCGGCGCAGCATCATGACCGCGCTCGCGGTGGCCGGGGCGTCCGCGGTCGGGCTGGCCGGGCCCAGCTCCGAGGCGTCCGCCGCCACGGGCGGAGCGGACGGCGCGCCTTCCGGGCGCCCCGCCACTCCCGAAAGACCCGCCTCCGGTTTCGTCACCACCAAGGACGGCGTGCAGATCTTCTACAAGGACTGGGGCCCGCGGTCGGGTCGGCCGGTGGTGTTCAGCCACGGCTGGCCGCTGAACTCCGACAGCTGGGAAGCCCAGATGCTCTTCCTGGCCGAGAACGGCTACCGGGTCGTCGCGCACGACCGCCGCGGCCACGGCCGTTCCACGCAGACGTGGGACGGCAACGACATGAACCACTACGCCGACGACCTCGCGGCGGTCGTCCAGACCCTGAACCTGCGCGACGCGACCCTCGTGGGGTTCTCCACCGGCGGCGGCGAGGTGGCGCGCTACATCGGCCGGCACGGCACCCGAAGGGTCGCCCAAGCCGCGCTCATCTCGGCCGTCACTCCGCTGATGCTCAAGGGTCCGAACAACCCCAACGGCGTTCCGATGGAGGTGTTCGACGGACTGCGCGCCGGGTCGATCGCCGACCGTTCCCAGCTGTACAAGGACCTCGCCGCCGGGCCGTTCTTCGGCGCCAACCGAGCGGGCGCGAAGGTGTCGCAGGGCATGCGGGACGCGTTCTGGCAGCAGGGCCTCCAGGCCGGTCACAAGGCCGCCTACGACTCCATCAAGGCGTTCTCCGAGACCGACCTGACCGAGGACCTGAAGCGGTTCGACGTCCCCACCCTCATCGTGCACGGCGACGACGACCAGGTGGTGCCGATCGAATCGGCGGCACACGAGGCGGCGCGGCTCGTGAAGGGCTCCACGCTCAAGGTGTACCCCGGCGCGCCCCACGGCATCACCGACACGCACAAGCAGCGGCTCGGCGAGGACCTGTTGGCCTTCGTCAAGTCCCGGCGGTGACCTGACGACCGGGCCTCCCACACACCCGGCGCTTGTGTCTCCCCGTCACATCCCCGACCGGACGGGGACACAAGCGCCGGCTCACCTCGCCCGCACGCGGGTGGCCCATCCGTCGGCTGTCGGCAGGTGGTGCGAGACTCGACCCCATGAAGCCCAATGATCCCAAAGACGACCTGCACCGCTATCTCAGGGCGGCCCGCGAAGCCGTCGTCTGGAAGCTGGACGGATTGTCCGAGTACGACGTCCGCCGCCCCCTGACGCCGACCGGCACCAACCTCCTCGGCCTCGTCAAGCACCTCGCCGGCGTCGAGCTCGGGTACTTCGGCCCGACCTTCGGCCGCCCGCACAACGAGTCGTTCCCCTGGCACGACGAGGACGCCGAGCCCAACGCGGACATGTGGGCGCCCGCCGACGAGTCACGCGAGGACATCCTCGGCCTCTACCGCCGCGCCTGCGCCCACGCGGACGCGACGATCGAGGCGCTGCCGCTCGATGCGATGGGCCACGTCGCGTGGTGGGGTGATGCGGGCACCGTCACGCTTCAGCGGGTCATGCTGCACATGACGGCCGAGACGAACCGGCACGCCGGCCACGCCGACATCGTCCGTGAGCTGATCGACGGCAGCGTCGGCATGCGGGAGACCAACAGCAACATGGCCGACGGCGACGAGACCTGGTTCCGGCAGTACTGGAAGAGGCTGGAGTCGTCCGCGAAGGAGGCCCAGGCCAAGTCGAGCTGAACGGAGCTCGTTCGGGCAGGCGTGGCACGCCTGACGCAGAGTGCGAATGACAGGCAGGTTTTGATGTCCACAGCAGGACCGACGGAAGCCCGCATCGAGGATGCGAGCAACATCTTGGTTGCACCTTCCTCGTTGCAAGACAATGACTTGATCAGAGAGTTTTTCGGGTCCACCATCACACCAGAGGACCTCGCTTCGCGTTCTCCCGACCTCGCACAGAAGACCGTCTACTTGTGTGGCGATGTATCAGGGATCAGCGGTCCTCAACTACGGACTGCGGCCAGGGTTTTCGTCATCCGGGAGCTCTCACACGGTTACCACGAGGACGTCGACGAGCCGTGGACCCTCGTCGACCTCGGCCGAGTCCCCGTCCGCGTACACGGCGTCGGCGTGTACTATCGCCGCTTTTTCGACCCCGGCGCCGATCACTTCGGACGCATCCGTGGCGAGCACGCGTTCCAGTCCCTGACGGAGTCCACCAAGCCCGGAGCAGCTCATCGCAGCGGGATCTATCTGACGCCCGTCACGCGAAACGCTGACGAACTACATTTCCGCCTGCTCCGGTGCTCCACCAATCTCTCGGGGCCGACCGAGAACTTCCGTCCGACCGACAGGCACATCGTCGAGGCTCTGAACTGCGAGGCCGCCGCCGTCTTCCGGAACCAGGCACCGCTGAATCACGTCCTGGCCCAGATCTATCACAACACCCTTGCCACGGCCGAGCGTAAGCAGTCCAAGGCCAAGATCTCGGCCCATGCCGACAAGACCAAGGACATGCCCGCCAACGGCATCATGGCCTTCTGCACCTTCTATGACGGGCTCGACAGGTTGCAGCCCCTGACCGAAGACGCCTTCGACTACGGCGTGAAGGGTGCCAGCGGGCTGACCAGGCTCCACTTTCGTCTCAAGGAGCCGACCGCAGAAAGCGACGAGATCGCGTTCCCGCCGCAATTCACCGTGACGCTCTATCCCGGCTCCGTGTTCTTCATGCCCCTGTCCACCAACCGCATGTATACGCACGAAATCCGACCCTCAGCGTTGGACGTCGAGCTACTCCCGACCCGCTTGGGATACGTCGTGCGCTGTTCGAGCGCCGAAGCCGTCCACAAGAACGGCCACACCTTCCTCAAAGCGGCCGGAGATCTGGTGAAGCTGGGGCCGCCCACGGAGGCGGGCATGAACGAGCTGCGAGGACTGTACGCCGAGGAGAACAGGACCTCGTCCTTCATCGATTACGGCGACAAGTTTCTCTTCAGCATGAACACAGGAGACTACCTTGCCCCCCGTGTCCAGGATCTCGGATGAGATCCTCTCGCGTGTTTTGCCGACCGAGGAGAATCTCTTCGCGGAGCTGTCCGCGTCGACTCGTTTCGAAGACGTAGGAAAGGGCCGGCGAGGCGCAACGATTGCCAGGGTCGACGAGAAGGATGGTGTGCCCCTGGTGCGCACTACCACTCGATACGGCAGCCCCACGCAGCGTTTCCGAGCGGTGCACGAACGGCTGGCGCAGCAGATTCAAGAACGTACGGCGCTTTCGGTCGGCTTCAACAACGCACTCATCGAGATCTACACGAACGCTTACAGAACCATGGGCAGCCATTCCGACCAGGCTCTCGATCTGGCCCCCGATTCGTACATCGCCGTCTTCTCGTGCTATCGATCCCCCGAAGCGAGCCCGCAGAGGAGGCTGATCTTCGAGTCAAAAGAGTCCGGCGGTGAGAAGTTCGAGATCCCGCTCGCCCACAACAGCATCGTCGCGTTTTCTGTCGACTCGAACCGGCGACTCAGGCACAAGATCGTGGCAGATGCGTCCGTCCGGTTGGCGGACAATGAATGGTTGGGTGTGACGTTTCGAACGTCAAAGACTTTCGTTCGGTTTCGCGACGGACACGCATACCTCCCACAGGGTGCGCGCCTCACGCCGGCCGACGATGAACAGAAGCGCGAATTTTACCGACTGCGGCGCCGCGAGAACGATGAAACGGACTTCGCCTACCCTCTCCTGTCGTACACCATCAGTGAGAGCGACCTGATACCGCCCAACGGCGGGTGACGCGTCGGCAGCTGAGTCTTGCAGGGGCGACGTTCACACACTGAGTACCCGCGTAGTGACGTACTGTGATCTACTTGGGGGGCGTCGGCCGCCCGGCTCGTCATCGCTTGGTGGTGATGGGCGGGGCGAAGTAGGGCTGTGCGCGTTCCGGTTCAGGGTCGACATAGGTGGGATGAATGCCAGAAGCAAGCTCCGTCGTCGCGGTGTCCGATTCAGCGAAGCGCCGCATCTTCGACATGCTGGACGTCGACGGCGACGGCGTCATTTCCCAGTCGGAATACCTTGCGCGGGTCGACCGCGTGGCCTCCGCCATGGGTCGCGGCGCCGCTGATCCGGTCGTCGACGCCGCGAGGAACGCCCATGAGGTGGTCTGGCAGGACATGGACGGCGACCACGACGGCCGCGTGAGTTTTGAGGAATACCGTAGGTGGGCGGGGCACGAGACCTTTGATCGGTCTTGTCGACCTGCTCTGGGTTCTTTGTTCGACATCGCCGACTTCGACGGCGACGGACGCCTGGACAGGGACGAGTTCACCCGCCTGCGTGTGGCGGCGGGAAACGTGGGCACGGACGCAGACGCGGCCTTCGACGGTCTCGACGTCGACCGGGACGGGTTTGTCGACCGCGACGCCTATCTGGCGGGGATCCGGGACTTCGTCACCACCGGCGTCTCCGCCATGGCTGCGGTGTACGGCGCCGACGAGTCGGCGCTCAACCCGCGTCGTGCCTGAGCGTCGTCGTTCAGTGGATCTGAGCGGTGTCGGCGGATCGGCTCCGGCATGCCTCGGCTCAGGAACGCGCCAACAGGGCTAGGGGGTGTCTTTCGGATCAGGCCGGATCAGGGAGCGGTGGGCGGTGCCGTGCGTCGCAAGGCGGAGGAGGGAGCCGCTGCGGAGCATTGGCGACCCACGACAACGCGGCGAGGCGCGGCACCGACCACCGCCGTCGGCTTTGGCGTTCTTGAAGTGACGCTCGGACAGGAACAGGTAGTCGATCTTCGAGTTCTCGTAGGTGGCCTCGCCGCCGCGGCAGCAGGCCCGGCCGTCGCCGCAGGGGGTGGCGACGAAGTGGTCGCGATCTGTCGCGTCGGCCTCGATGAAGATGCCCGAGCCGCCGTCACCGACGCCGGGGGCGTAGAAGGAGGAGGCGGCCTCCTGTTCACGCAGGGTGGCGTCGTTCCAGTAGAGATGGACGGAACACGCCCAGTTGGCGCGGCTCTGGGTGTAGGTCTTCACGCAAGGCACGATGATGGGTTCCGTTTCCTCACCCACCGTCAGATCGAGGACCATCGTCTCTGACAGCGGGCCCTTGACCAGGACGGCGTTGCCGTAATCGGCGCCCCCGCAGATGCTCGGGTTGCCACCGGGCACGGCGGTCGCGAAGAAGCCCTGGAAGCCGTACGCCTGCGGGCGGGTGCGGATCGCGTCGAACTGCGGTCGGGGGTGGGGCGTTCGCGCCGGCGACGCTGTCGGTCTGCGCGGCGGGGGCGAGGGTGAGTGAGCCGACGGCTCCACCGAGCGGGGCCGCCGCCGCGGCGAACGCTTTGCGTAGTCTCACGAAGTTCTCCTGAGAAGGGAGCGAAGGATGGGAAGAGGAAGGGCCGGTACGTCGGGTGGGAACGTCACCAGCTCGTGCCGATCCGGACGCGCGCGGCGCCGCCCGCGCAGGCGGGCCCCGAGTAGCGGTAGAGATCTCCGGTGGCGGTTTCGGAGCCAGCAGGTCCAGGACGCCGTCGCCGGTGACGTCGCCGACTCCGGTCATGCTGGTCATGGAGCCCCAACCGGTGCCGATCCGCACCTTGGCGGCGCCGTTGTAGTGGGGGCCGGAGTAGCGGTAGAGGTTCCCGTTGGAGGCGTCGACGGCCAGGATGTCGGCGGTCCCGACGCCAGTGAGGTTGCCGACGGCGGTGAAGCGGGCCTGAAAGCCGCCCGACGCGGCTGGCTGTGACCCGTACACCGACCTCGCCCACCACGTCGAGCGGTACCACGTTCCCGTCGATGACCGATTCGTCGCCCACGCACGCCACCGTGGGCGTGTGCCCGCGCAACTGAGGGGCTCGCGGCGTGACCTGCGGCTACGACGTGATCTTGAGTCTTCACACACCGACTCATCAGCGCCTTACCGCTGTCTGCATGCGATATGACCGCCATCACACCCGTGTGGTGTCACATCGGACGCCGCTCCGGTGTCCTCATGACGGAAGCGAGAGAAGGGATCGTGAAGATGAAGGCCGTCATCGTGTGCGCCTCTGTGTCGCACGGCAATACGCGTCGTGTCGCCGACAGCATGGCCCAGGTGCTGGGCGCGAAGATTGTCTCCCCCGAGCACGCCGACCTGGCGGAGCTGGCCGACGCTGACCTCGTGGGATTCGGCTCGGGCGTCTTCTACAGCAGGCTCCACCCCCGCTTGACCGACTTCGTCAAGGGACTTCCCACCGGGCGGGGCCGGGCGTTCGTGTTCGCCACCAGTGGGCTCCCCGAGCTACCGCTGTCGCCTTTCACCCGCCCCCTGGTTCAGCTCCTCGAAGGCAAGGGCTTCGAGGTGGACGGGTGCTTCTCGTGCCGGGCGTTCGACACCTGGACACCCTTCAGGCTCGTCGGCGGTATCAACAAGCAGCGGCCGAACGCCGGAGACCTCGCCGCCGCGCGGGCGTTCGCCAAGCGGCTACAGGGCGGGCGAGGGCCCCTGTCCTGAAGCGTGCAGCTCGGTGCCTCTGCCCGTCCCGGACGGCGACCGCCTCAGCGGACGACGACATCCTCATCTCGGGCTGGCCCGCCACGAGGGCGAGCCGCGCATCGCCGTCGCCGCGCCCAGGCCCGTTTCGAAGACCGCGCGACCGGTACGCCGATCACGGAGGAGACCTGGATCGACCTGAACCGGCTCGCCGGGATGAACGGCGGGTCACAGTCCATCGTCTCCATCGTCGACGCCCGCGTCCTGGCCTGGTGCCTGGCCCGCGACCACGACCCGGTGGCCGCGCTCCTGCGCTACGACACCTCCGCCACCCGACTGTCAACGCGATCGTCCTGGCCAACCGGAACTCCGGGCCGGAGGAAGCGCTACCAGCACCTGCCCCAGGGCTCGGTGACGCACGTCAACACGCACCCCCCGTGGACACCGCTCGGCTCTGTGCCGAGCCGTTCGCTTCCGCCGCGAGGCGTCGGGTCCCGTCAAGGTGGACGTTGATGTACCGGACGAGGATCAGCGGGTCCTCGGGGTCGTCGGCCTGGAAGCTGACGCGCCGCAGCAGGCTGACTCCTTCGAGGGCGATGCCCTCGCGGGCGAGGACGAAGACGAGGGTGAGGAAGGCGGATCGGGCGTTGCCGTCGTCGAAGGGATGGAAGAAGCAGACGTCGAGATAGGCGCGGGCGGCACGGGCGGTCAGACCGAGGGGGCGGCCGGCGTCGCGCTCGCTCTCGGCGAGGCAGGTCTCGAAGCGGGCAAGGGTGTCCGGTCCGATGCCGTAACGTTCCCGGCCCCCTTTGGCGAACGCGGGGGAGCTGCGGAAGGGCGGCGGCTGCGAGGTGTCCAGGAGGTGCTGTTGCCAGCGGCTGAGGGTGGCGAAGTCGAGCCGTGTTCCCCGTGCGGCGTCCGCTCGTAGCAGGTCCAGGGCGGTGAGCAGGCCTTGCGCACGGGCCGGATCGACGGCGCCGTCGAAGGCACGGATGTCCTGAGCCGCGCCGTCGCGGGTGGGTGCCACCGGTCCGTCCGCGCCACTGTCCGGGACCGTGTGCCACGGTACCGACTCGCGCACCGCGAGCCAGCGCCGCAGATGATCCGGGGTCGACGCGTCCACGTGGGCGCCAGCGTCGGTATCGGCGTCGGCAGGCCGTAGGGAATGCGCGAGCCGCTCCGCGATGTCCTCGACCAGCACCACATCGGGGCCGGTCCAGCTGTGGAAGCGTCCGCCGATCGCCTCGTCGACCAAGTCCCGGGCCACGTCGGTCGCGACGCCCCACCGGCTGAGAAACCACATCAGCACCTGGCGACAATGGCCGTACCAACCGCTGCCGCACCCGGTCCGGTCCACAACCTGGAGGATCAGGTTCCGAGCCGCACGCTCCCACAGGATCCGCTGGTCCGCGATGTCGGTCAGGTCCAGCGGGTACGCGTCGAACCACCCGGCAAGCGTCTCCAGCCACTCGCGCCATTCGCGCAGAGCCGCTACGACGCGGGCGAGCGTCTCCTCCGGCGTGGTGATCGAGTCCCGCGGGCAGCACCAGTTCCCGACCGGTCCCCCGTCGAAGTCCCCTTCGTCGTGCGACCAGCGCCACCCGACGGTCCAACGGCCGTAGTGCCGGGCGAGGGCGTACGACATGGCGTCGGCCCAGACCTGGCCCTGGTCCCAGCTCCAGGCGCTCATCGCCGGGTCACCGAACGGGACATCCGGACGGTGAGGCACACACCGGGCCGGGCCGAGCGTGCGCACCACCTGCGCCGCGGACACGCTGTCGAACGCGTGACGGGCGGGATCCACATCGTCCCAGCTCAGGAAGCGAGGCGCCAACTCAACGATCACCGCGTCAGCCTGCCACCGCCCGGGGGCCCGTTCAAGGGTTGGGCTGCCCGGTCCCCTCGGGCAGGGCGCACCTGCAGTAGCCGGCGTAGGGCCGTGACGGGACACGCGGCGAGGCGATCGCAGCGTGATCGGCGGCATTTCGTCCTACGATCGTGGTGCTTGGGATCAGACGGCGACCGTTCGGACGGGTGATGTTCAGATGACCGCACAAGCGCTGGCGATCCTGCAGGCGGCCGGAGCCGAGGGGATCGAGCACCCCGGCGGAACACTGCCGGCGCACTTGCAACGAGTCAGCACCCTTCTCGCCTCGTGGGGTGCTCGCCCGGCGCTGGTATCCGCCGGGCTGTGTCACGCCTTCTACGGGACCGACGGGTTCCCGGTCGCGCTGCTGGACTTGGGGCGCCGGGCGGAACTGGTCGAGGCGATCGGCGTCGAAGCCGAAGCACTCGTCTACTTCTACGCCTCCTGCGACCGCGAGTCCTCGTATCAGGGGCTGATCGACAGCCGAGGCACGTTCGTCGACCGGTTCACCGGCACACGGTCGTGTCCAAGCCTCGAAGCGCGTCGGGACTTCGCCGAACTCACCGCCGCCAACGAGCTGGACATCGCCGCGATCAGCCCAGAGGCCCGCACCCGCTACGGCGCGGACCTTCTCGACCTGTTCACTCGATGGCGGCCGCTGCTGTCCGAGCCGGCCTGGGCCCACTGCCGCAGCGTGCTGCACCATGCCGACCACTGACCGTCCAACCCAAGGCGCCTGAAGGTGGCCCTGTCAGGTGGAACCGTCCAGGCTGATATCGCTTCATCGTGGCCTGCGGCAGACGGAGACCTGTTTCGTGGTGTTGGGTCCAACGCTTGGCGCACCGCCCGCCAGATCCCGCCGTCACACCGAATGGGCGCGTACCGGTCGACCTTCGAAATCTGCGGCGTGACCAGCACCTTTCTCCAGAACCATCTCGATGCCGCCCTGGCAAGGGCCTCGGTGCCTCACCCACTCATTGACATTGTGACGGCACTACCGCCCGGCCAAGCCATGGGAAGGGTGCGAAGCCGGCTGGTACCGCTCCAGATTGGCGCGGACTCGGTCGAGGTAGGGCTGGATGCTTCGGAGTTCGGCGCCCTGTCGTTGTACCCGCCAGGTCGAGATGCGGTAGCCGGCGGCGAGGTTGAGGGCCGGGTCGCCTGGGACGCCTTCGAGTTCGGGGGCTATCGCGCACAGCATCCTGCCCACGGCGGGGATGGAGTCCTCGGCGCTGAAGGGCGGCGTGGGGATGGCCTGCTGTTTGGCGGGCGGCAGGTAGTAGCGAAGGACTCGGGGTGTCCAGCGGGCGATGCCGTACTCGTCCTTGGCCGGGTCGCTCAGCAGGGGGTCGAATCCGCTCTCCGCCTCAAGCATGGCCGCCACCAGGGCGGGCGTGACCTGCGGGACGTCGCACATGGTCCCGGCCTCGACGATCAAGTGCCGATACTGCCGGGGAATGTCCGCGTCGGTACGCAACCACCGTCCGTCGTCCCGTAGTCGCACCTCCACCATGGGGGCGGGCAGGTCGGGCATCCGGTCCGCCGACTGGGCGCCCCTCGGTGAGACGGAGTCGCCGGAGACGAACGCGCCGAGCGTCATGACGGCAGCCACAAAGACCGCGGCAGGGCCGGTGACCTTACGCAGCACCCGCCACCGCAACTTCGACTTCCGCGGGGAATCGCCTGTCTCGGCCTGGGCCTTGGGCGTCGACGGCGAGGAAGCCGACGACGAGGAGACCGAAGCAGCGGCAGGGGCTCCTGTGGGTGGTGGGCTGGTGGAGAGGACGTGCACGCGTACGCGGTACTGCTCCCACTCTTCCGGGTCGCCGCCGCAGGCGTTGACGAAAGCCGCCAATACGGCGGCGCTGGGTAGGCGTTGACCGGCGGCCGCGGCGGCCAGAGTGGAGGCCGAGAAATGGGTGCGGGCGGCGAGTTGGCGATAGGACGGGCTACCCGCCCGCCGCCTGAGGTCGCGCAAGTCGTGGGCGAATCGGGCCACAGGCCCCTGCTCGGGGTCCAGCGGCTGTTCTTGGCGTCCCACTTCTCGTTCCTTCCTGTCCTTGGCGTGTCCGGTTCATCGGCGTCCGGCGGTGTACGGGCTGTGCGAAAGCCATTGTCCGGTGATTGTCCGGTGTCTGTCCGACGAGGCCGGCGGGCCGGGACACGCGGTGCGATGCCGGTTTGAATGTGCGCGGCGAACGGCTGACGACGGTGAAGGACACCTGCGTCGGTACGCCACGCCGCACGACATCGCGCCCCGGGAGCCCGAAAGCCATCCCCGGCCACAACCCACTCCGGAAGCCCCGAGTCGGTGACCGAAAGGAACAAACCACGTGACCGGACGACCGGGTGCCCCTGTCAGGACCGGCGGCTGCGCGTACGGGCCACCACCGGTAGGGGCGGAGCCGTAGCGTGAGGAAGCACCTCGGCTGCGACATGCATGAACACATCCAACCGGTCCGTGCGCCACGCGGCTCCGGTTTCGAACCCAGCGGACCTGTGCGGTACTTCACAGTTGCCGTACCTGCCCTCATCGCCCGCCACCGGCGGCCAAGCCGCCCCCTGTCGCAACCGCGTGGACGACGCGGGCGCCCGCGCAGGCCCACGCTCCCGCTTCCACAAGGCCACGAACCGAGACGGCCCGCGGTGCCGCCGGCGCCTCCGTTCATGAGCCGGGCCGGCATTTCGATATCCACCACAGTCAGATTCAGAGGTTCTTTCCCATGTCGCATCCGAATTCGTCGTACCCGAACTCCTCAGCGGGCGCAAACTGGCAGCCCAGGCGCGGCATGCGGTGGCAGCGCTACAAGGTGACGCGCCCGGCCTCCTCGCAGGACCAGGCGGGACTGTGGGGGGCGATCGCCGCCGTGGTGGCGCTCGCGCTGTTCCTCGGCTGGGCGCTCGACATCAAGGGCGGCGCGGTGATCGTCTTCGCGATCCCGCTCATATCGTCGTGGTTCGACTCCCGGCGCCTCCTGTTCTACTTCAACACCGCCCTGGTGCGGATCGGTAACGTGATCCTGCCGTGGGCCGATGTCACACAGTTCGTCGTGGTGACGCCCCCGCACGGTGATCACGCCCTGATCGGGGTCCGGTTGCGGCCGGGCATGACGCTGCCGGCCGGAGCGGACGTACCGCCGCCGAACCCGGCCATGCCGGCGCCGCTGTACATATCCGCGCAACGGCACAAGGTCGATGTGGCCAAGATGGTCGAGAAGGCGCGCAAGTACGGCCCGCCGCACATCCAGATCGTGGTCGCCGATCCGTCCGGCGAACGCGTCGTCTCCTGAGAGCTCCTGAGTGCTCCTGAGAGCTTCTGAGAGCAGCTCCGCCCCGGGCCCCGGCCCCGCCGCTGCGCAACGCGCCGGAGCCGGGCGCCGGGCGGCCCGCGCTACGCCCTACCTCGCCGAGGCGTCGGGCAGCACGCCGGAGAGCCGCAGCAGCTTGCCCTGCCGCTTGGTGGCGAGGATCCGGCCGTCGGCCGCCACGCGCCGGAGGCCCCTGCGGTCGATGTCGCGTCGCTTGGCCTCCAGGCGCTCGGCCTCCTGAGCGAACAGCTGCTCCATGACGCCGTTGCGCTCTTCGAGCCGAGTCTCCATGCAGGGGAGCACCTCGTCGATGGCGTAGCTGCCCAGGCCGGCAGCGAACAGAGGTGCTGGATCACGACGACCCGCTCGACCATGGAGCTGTCGAAGTCGCGCCGGCCGCCGGGGGTGGGCTCGGAGCGGATGAGCCCGTCGGGCGCCGGGGGAGCCGTGTGCCCTGTGCCCTGTGCTACCGCGTCGTCGCCGCTCACGGCGTCGCCGCCGTCCACTTCACCGTCGATCGGGACACCGCCGTCTGGCGCCGGGACCGGAAACGCGGGGTCAGCCACCGCGGCGATCCGATCCCGGACCTTGCTCAGTGACCGTTCGGCGGGCTGTAGGGCTGGAGGAGCTGGTCGACGGGTGCGAAGTCGTCGGTGAGCAGTTGGGCGTCGCCGATCCAGGAGGTGAGGTCGTCGCCCGTGGTGATCTTCCAGCCCGTCTGCCGGGCGTCCAGCGCTGCCTGGGCCGCGCGGAGGTCGATCGGTCGCTTGGAGGCCAGTGCCACGAGATTGCCGCCCTTGGGGGCGGAGGTTTGGTCGAGGCCGAGGTCGGCGGGTTCGCCGACGACGGCGACGTGCTCGAAGGTCTTGCTGAGCGTGGCGACTTCGGCACGGGCGAAGGCCAGACTGCCGTGATCGATGAGGTTGGCGAGGTACAGGCCGTCCTCGTCGAGCACCCGCCGTACATCCTTCATCGCTTCCACCGTGGTGAGATGCCACGGCACGCTGACGCCCCCGAAGGCGTCGCCGACGACGAGGTCACGGCTGCCGGCGTCCAGCCGCCGCAGGCCGCGCCTGCCGTCCTCGGTGCGTACGCCGATACCGGCTTGCGACGTCAGCCCGAGTCGGTCGTGGTTGATGCGTACGACCCCGCTGTCGATCTCGGACACGAGGCTGCGCGTCCCGGGCCGCGTGGCCGCGAGGTAACGGGGAAAGGTGAGCCCACCGCCGCCCAAGTGGTGGGCAGCGAGGGGTTCACCTGCGGGGAAGGCGGCGTCGACCACCGACGCGATGGCGCGTACGTACGCGAACTCCAGGACGGTCGGGTCGTCGACGTCGACGTAGGAGTGCCGCAAGCCGTCCAGAACCAGGGTCCGGCCGCTGCGCCGGTCGGGGTCCGCGACGACCCGCGCGCAGTGGTACCTGGTCTCCGCGTCGCAGCCACCCGGTGCGACCGTGGTGGCGAGCCCGCCGGCGACGACCACCAGCGCGAGCGCGGGCACAAGGGTGCTGCTCGACCTGCGCGTCCGCCACTCGACCAGCGCCGCGCCGACCACCAGCAGTGTTCCCAGGCCGATCAGGATGCCGCTGACCGGCAGCCTCGCTACGAGGACGAAGCCGGTGAGGACAGTGCCGACGATGGCCCCGACGGTGCCTACGCCGGACAGTCGGCCGACGACCGTTCCGGTCTCGGCGAGGCTGGTAAGGCGCAACTTGGTCACGATCGGCGTCACCGCCGCGAGCAGTGCTCCCGGCAGGAGGATGGTCAGCGACGCGATCAACAAGAGCATCGCCGGTGCCCATTCCGCCGTGGTGCGCAGCACGGCAGGGGTGAGCGCCACGACCGCTCCCGACACGCCGAGCGCGGGTCCGATCAGCCGGCGGGGGTTGAGACGGTCGGCGACGCGCCCACCCAGCCAGGAGCCGCAGGCGATCGCGGTGAGGGCGATGCCGATCACCAGGGTGCTGGTTTCGAGGGTGAGGCCGAGGTAGGGAGCCAGCAGGCGCAGAGCGACGATCTCGACCACCAGGACCGCGGCCGAAGAGCCGAACACAAGCACGCCGGCGGCCCAGGCACCGAGGCCGTGGTGGGAAGGAGTGCCCTCGGCGACAGGGGAGGACGACGAACTGGTCACGTGCGACATCCTTGCATGCGACTCGTCCCCGCAGAGGGGTTGAGAGAAACTGCCGGGCTCCGCACAGCCACCGAGTGGGCGTACCCGCCTCGAAAACAGAACGTCGCCCCCGTCACGACCTGCATGGGCGGTCCAGCGGCGCCCCGGCCGTGCAGCCGCCGAGCCATCTTGGGTATCCGACCACCCACGAGCGCCGCCACCCCGCTCGCACCCGGTCCGGTCGGCGGATGCGACTTCCTTGCCACGGGCCGGGTTTGGGCCCGGTGTGACCGGCCATACGCGGCAGGAGGAAGTCATGACGAACACATCTCAGAGCGACACGTCGCGCAACGACACAGCTCACCACGACACACCGAAGGAGGCGGACGGGGAGCAGCGGTTGTCGGCCGCCCACGTCATCCGGGCGGCGACGGACCAGTTGTCGCAACTGCTGCGCCTGCCGGTCGAATCGGTCAGTTCCTGCGCACGCGCCGACGGCGGTGGGTGGGAGCTGTCGGTCGAAGTCCTCGAACTCTCCCGGGTCCCCGACACGACGAGCCTGCTGGCCTCGTACGACGTCGAACTCGACGCAGCGGGAGAACTCCTGGGCTACCACCGCACCCGCCGCTACGAACGGGGCCGTGCCGACCGCAGGTGACACCGAGGCGCCCGCCCCCCGACCGAGAGGGAACCACCCATGACTGTCGTCCCCGCCCAGCCCGCACCGGCCGCCTCGGGCGGCGGCTCCAGCGGTCTGTACGACGTACTGGAACTCGTCCTCGACCGTGGCCTGGTGATCGACGCGTTCGTGCGTGTCTCCCTGGTCGGCATCGAGATTCTGAAGATCGACATCCGGGTCGTCGTCGCCAGTGTGGACACGTACCTCAGGTTCGCCGAAGCCTGCAACCGCCTGGACCTTGAGGCCGGTCCGCGCAAGAGCCCCGGCCTGCCCGACCTGGTCGGCGAGATCACCGAGTCCGGCGCCCGCGGCAAGTCGAAGGGCGCCCTCGGTGGCGCCGTACAGGCCGTCTCCGATGCCTTTCACCAGGCCCGGAGCGATGACGAGGAGAAGACGGAGAGCCGGCCGCGCCGACGAACGACCACCCGGCGGGAGGAGAAGGAATGAGCACCTACGTGTACGCCATCACCCGCGTCTCCCAGCAGTTGCCCCCCACTCTGGAGGGGATAGGCGAACCGGCCCAGCCCGTCCGTACGGTGTGCAGGGGACGCCTCCAGGCGCTCGTCAGCGATGCCCCGGCCGAACTGCGGCCCAAGCGACGCGACCTGCTGGCCCATCAGCGCGTGGTGACCCGCGCCGGGGCCGGTGGACCGGTGCTGCCGATGCGGTTCGGCGGCGTGTCCCCCGACGACGACACCGTGGCCGCCGTGCTCGACGAGCACGAGGGGCGTTACCTGGAGCGGCTCGACGCCCTCGAAGGCAAGGACGAGTACAACGTGAAGGCCGTGCACGACGAGCAGGTGGTGCTGCACGCGGTGGTGTCCTCGGACCCCGAGCTGGCACAGCTCCAGGAGGCCAACCGGATGGCGGGTGGCGGCACTTACCAGCAGCGGCTGGAGTTCGGCCGGCTGGTGGCCCGAGCGGTCCGGGAACGCGAGGTGGCGGACGCCGCTCGGGTCGAGTCCACGCTCAGCCCGCTCGCCGCGGCGCTGCGGCACGGGCCGGAGAGCGAGGGCTGGCTGGCGAACGTGTCGTTCCTGGTCGAACGCGAGCACCGGGAGGCGTTCCTCGAAGCCGTCCGCACCCTGGCCCGGGAACACGAACACCTCCGGATTTCGATCACCGGACCGCTGCCGGCGTACAGCTTCGCCGATGCGAACTGAGCGGCGGGCGCGCGATGGGGCTCCTGACGGAACTGCTCCTGCTGCCGGCCGCCCCGGTGCGCGGGACCGCGTGGGTGCTGCGCCAGGTGGTGGCCGAAGCGGAACGGCAGTACTACGACCCGGCCGTCGTCCGGCAGGAACTGGCCCAGCTGGTCGCCGCGTTCGAGGCGGGCCGGATGGACGAGGCGGAGTTCGACCGCCGGGAGGACGAGCTCCTGGCACGGCTGGAAGACAGGATGCGACCGCGATGAACCACCGCACGGCAACGGACCCGATAGACGCCCTCGACACGGCCGGTGTCTCCACCGGGGACGGCGTCGGTGCGGGCGGAAGCAGGTGATGCCCATGGCCACGCCCTCCGGCCTCTCCCGGCCGTACGACGACCACAGCAGTGCCAATCTGGCCGACATCCTCGAACGCGTCCTGGACAAGGGCGTGGTCATCGCCGGTGACATCCGCATCAACCTCCTCGACATCGAACTGCTGACGATCAAGCTCCGACTGGTGGTCGCCTCGGTCGATCGGGCCAAGGAGATGGGCATCGACTGGTGGGAGGAGGACCCGGCCCTGTCCTCGTCGGCCCGGCGCACGGCACTCGGCCGGGAGAACGACCAGTTGCGACAGCGCATCGCCGAGCTGGAAGCCGCGCGGGAGACGGGATGAACCGGAAATACAAGCCGCCGCACCCGGCCGGCCCGCTGCCCGCAGGCGGCGGCGCCCTGCTGTACGTGTACACGGTGGTCGAGGCATCCGCCCGGGACGCCCTCACCGACCTGCCCCTGCCCCCAGCCCTGGGCGAAGGCCTGCGCCTGGTGGAACACGCCCGGCTCGCTGCCGTCGTCGAACCCGTTGACGCGAGCCGCTTCGACGAGGAACCGCTGCGCGCGCGGCTGGAGGACCTCGACAAGCTGGCCGCGCTGGCCCGCGCCCACCACGGCGTGGTGGGCGCGGTGGGGGCACGCACCACGACCGTTCCGGTGCAGCTGGCCACCGTGTGTCGTGGCGAGGAGGGCGTACGCCGCCTGCTGGAGGAGGCGCACCAGCGGATCCGCGACGCGCTCGAACGCATCGCGGGTGCCCAGGAGTGGGGCGTCAAGCTCTACGCCGACCCGGACGCGGCGGCGCCGGATTGCGCGCGGGCCCCCGTACCACCCCCGGTACCGCCCCCCGCCCCCTCTCCCGGCGCCGGGCCCGCGGGCGGATCCGCCGGCCGCGACTACCTCCGCCGCCGGCTCTCGGACCGCCGCGCCCGGGAGACCGAGGACGCTCGGGCGGCCCGCACCGCCGAGGCCCTCCACGAGGAGCTCTCGCGCCGCGCGAAGGCCGCCGTACTGCACCCGCCTCAGCCGGCCGGGCTTTCCGGCGCGACAGGACGCAACGTCCTCAACGCCGCCTACCTCGTCGCCCTCCACGCCCGCGAGAGCTTCGTCGCCGCCTTGCCCGCGGCCGACGCGCTGCCCACCGGACTGCGGCTGGAGGTCACCGGGCCGTGGGTGCCGTACTCGTTCACGGCGAGCGGTCGCGGCGCGGACCCCTCGCCGTGACGGGCCACGAGGACATCGCCCTGGTCGACCTGCTGGACCGGCTACTGGCCGGAGGGGTCGTCCTGGCCGGTGACATCACCCTGCGCATCGCCGACGTCGATCTCGTACGCATCGACCTCAAGGCCCTCATCAGCTCCGTCAACGACGCCGTACCGTCCCCCTGGAGGCAGGAGTCCTCATGAGCCGGCCACGACGGGTCGAACTCGACCCCGACACCGTGGAGCGCGACCTGGCCCGGCTGGTCCTCACGGTCGTCGAGCTGCTACGTCAACTGATGGAACGTCAGGCACTGCGCCGAGTGGAGTGCGGTGACCTCAGCGAGGAGCAGGAGGAGCGGCTCGGCCTGACCCTGATGCTGCTGGAGGACCGCATGGAGCTCCTGCGGAGCCGGTTCGGACTCACGGCGGAGGACCTCAACCTCGACCTCGGGCCTCTCGGTAGGCTTCTGTAGGCGGGTTTAGAGGCCGCGAATGCGGCCAGACGCGGTACATGACTGAATCCGAGAAACCCGACAAGCCCAGCAACTCCAAGCCCGGGAACCGCAGTTCCCGTACCTCCGGTTCCTCGCGATCCTCCGGTTCCAACGGGACGACGACCCGGGAGCGGGCCGCCCAGGCAGCACGATCCGGCGCGAAGGGGGCCGCGGACGGGAAGGACGAAGCCGCCGGCACCCTGGTGGCCCTGCCCGCCCCGCTCGCGCGGAAGAGCCTCGCCGCGGCGCAGGCGCTGCGGGGCACCGTGGACCGGGCCGCGCTGCTGTGGGCCGCGGTCCGCGCCCGCAAGGCCGTGGCCGCCGGCGCCGCGACCGGTACGGCCACGCTCGTCGCCGTTTCCTACGCGGCCGGCCGGCGAGCGGTCCTGCGCCGCCGCGGCCCCCTGTCCCGGCTGACCGGCGGACGCATCTGAGCCGGCCCGGCCGGCGTCCCGTTCCAACCCCCCTTGCGCGCCGGGCCGGCGCGGGCCACCTCCCGGCAGCCTCCCGCGTCGGCCCGGCGCTTCCCCCTGCAGGGCGACGAGGCGAGGGCCGGCTGGAGACCTCGTCCGCGGCTCCCGCCTTCCGGACTGAGCCCGTGGCCCGACGCACCCGGCAGGCACACCCCTGCCGGCGCGATGGCCGACCAGAGTCATCGCGATCGACCGCAGGGCAGGTCGATGGTGCGGAGCGGTCCAGGACCCCGCCGGGCATCACGGGCCCGGTCGCTCGCTCGGCACGGAGTTGAAGGTCGGAACGAGGTTGGCGGCGCCGTAGCCGAAGGCTCCGGCGAGCAGACCGGTGGACAGCAGGGCCACGCCCAAGAGGAGCCGGTTGCGCACGCGGATCACGTTTCGTCGGCGGGTCGGGTGAAACGGCTGCTCGGCTCTCCTCGGAGCCGGCCGTCCGGAAGCTTGCGCCCATAGGCCAGCAGCAGCAGGTCCTGGGCGGCGCCGAACACGGCGGAGCCGGAGCCGTACGACCAGTCGAGGTCCTCGGCGCACAACCGCACCGCGTCGAGGTCGGCGCCGAAGAACTTCAGGCTGCTGGGCCGGATCTGGTCCAGCAGGATGCGCAGCCGGTCTTCGGGGACGCGCCGGTCGAGGCCAAGGGCGACGGTGATGTCCAAGCCGTGTACCACGTCGTGGCCGAGCGCCGCCGCGAGCCCGCCGACGGGTGGTGTCCAGGGGTGGTGGGCGTTGTCCCGCAGGAAGGCGGTGAGTGCGGTGGGGGAATGGGCGGCCGCGTCCCGGCGCGCGACGCGGTCGGTCATGCGGTGAAGGTTTCCTCGCGCCTTGACCAACTCACCGAGCGTCGCGGGCAAGGACAGCCGGAACCCCATCGACATGTGCGCCGCGACCTCGCGAACCCGCCATCCCCCGCACAGACTCCGCTCGTTCCACTGCTCGGCCGACAGGCTGTCGAACAGGTCCGCCAGTTCTCGGCGCTCCGCCGCGATCGCGGCCCTGACCTCGGTGCTGTTCCCCTTGCGGGCTGTCGCGTTCTCCATGGGAACAAGCCTGCGGCTTCCCCTTCGATAGCACCAGTAGATAGTTCTGCTGCGATCTAGAATCATTGCTTATGGAGCTTCGCCAGCTGCGCTACTTCGTCCGCGTCGTCGAGGAGGGCGGTTTCACCCGCGCCGCGGCCCGGCTGCACCTGGCCCAGCCCGGCCTCAGCGCCCAGATCCGACAGTTGGAGAAAGAGCTGGGGCAGCCCCTGCTCGACCGCTCCAGCCGTTCGGTGACCCCGACCGAGGTGGGCAGGGCCGTCCTGCCCTACGCCCGCGCCGCACTGGCCGCTGCGGACGCGGTGCGGCATACGGTGGATGCGTACACCGGGCTGCTGCGGGGCCGGGTCACGCTCGGGTTGATCTCCGGCGGCACCGGGCACGCCTTCGACATCGCCGCCTTCCTCGGTGACTTCCACGAGGACCACCCGTCGGTGGAGGTGGCACTCACCGAGGACACCACGGAGCGGATGCAGGCCGCGCTGCTGGCCGGCGAGCTCGACATCGCCCTCCTCGGAACAGCGGCGGAGGTGGCACCGCCGGGAACAGCCTTCCAAATGGTGCTCGACGTCCCGCTGGTCGCCGCCGTCGCGCCCGGCGATCCGCTGCTCGAACACGGCGACGGCACGAGCGTCCCGCTGGCCGATCTACGCGATCGGCCGCTGATCTGCCTGCCGCGCGGCACCGGGGTGCGTGCGGCGCTCGAACGCGGCTGTGCGCAGGCGGGGTTCCGGCCCCGGGTTGCCTTTGAGGCGACAGCCCCACACGTGCTCACGCGGCTCGCCGCGCGGGGCCTCGGCGCTGCCGTGCTCCCCGCCGGAGAGGACGAGTCACCCCTCAACGGGCAGCTCCGCACCCTGCGGATCGTCCGGCCCGAGATGCGCGCCCGCATCGCCCTCGCCTGGCAGGCCACCGGCCCCTCGAGCCCCGCGGCCCGGGTACTCCTCGACCGCCTGCGCGAAGCCCTCCCCAAGCCGTCGAGACCGCTGGAAAAGTCTGGCGAGGACCGATGAGTTCCTCCGTGATCAACAGTCATAGATCATGGTGGCGCGCCGCAGCCGCGCGTGCGGTGGCAGCGTGCACCGGCCTGACCTGCTGACAACCAGACACGAGACACCGAGGACCCTTAGATGCGTACCCTGATCAGCACTGCCTTCATCTCGCTCGACGGCGTCGTGGAAGGCCCCGGCGGCGAGCCCGGGTACCGGAACTCCGGGTGGACCTTCAAGGACATCGAGTTCCTCCCCGAGGCGTTCGACATCAAGGGCCGGGAGCAGAAGGAGGCCACCGCGATACTGCTGGGCCGGACCAGCTACGAGGCGTTCAGCCCGGTGTGGCCGGACATGGCGGACTTCGCCGACTACAAGGCGATGCCGAAGTACGTCGTCTCCACCACGCTCACCGAGGACGACCTGGTGTCGAACTGGGGCGAGACGACGATCCTGCGCTCTCTCGACGAGGTCGCCGCCCTGAAGGAGACCGAGGGCGGCCCGATCATCGTGCACGGCAGCGCCTCCCTGAACCAGGCCCTCTCGGACGCCGGCCTGATCGACCGCTACCACCTGCTCGTCTTCCCGCTCCTGCTCGGCGCGGGCAAGCGCCTGTTCAGCGCCACGGACAAAGACATCCAGAAGCTGAAGCTGGTTGAGCACGAGGCATACGCGAACGGCCTGCAGAAGAACGTGTTCGACGTCGTCCGCTGATCCGACGACGACTGCGACACCGGCCATGGCGGCCGGCTTCTGGGTCTTCCGCGACCCCCGCGTCAGGGGTGGTCGCCTTCGCACCCTGGGCAGAGGTCGAGCGGGTCGCAGAGCATCACGACCTGGTAGGGGCCGCCTTCCGCCGGCTCCGTGCCGTGGGGCGCGAACCGCCACTGGGAGGGCTTGACGTGCCGTGTCTGCCCCTTCTTCTCCACATGGGCGTGCAGGGTGCGCCTCACGGAGTCGTTCGTCTCCACCATGACCTCGTCCGGGGCGAGCGGGAAGTGGTCGTGGAGCAGGCACAGACCGAAGCGGTCCAGGTTCCCGTGCTTTTCGAGCACCTCGACCAGGTCCCGTACGAACGCCGCGTCCGACGGCCCCAGCCCTTCGGCTTCCTCGAAGCGGGGGAGCGGCTTCCTTGCGGTGGCTTCCTTTGTGTGGCTCATGGCACGTCCCCTGGATTGTGGGCAGGAACCCCGCATTCCATCGTCGACCTCCCACCGATCTCATGCAATCCCATTGGCCGCAGCCGAAAGGGTGGGTGCCGGGCCCGCAGCGGCGGGCCCGTACGCGAAGCCTGTGCGCGAGGGGGTACGGCTCGTGTCAAGCGTCCCGGGACGGGGTGCTGGACGAGACGATGCGGACGGGGCGCGATCGTGAAAACCCGGTGGTGGTGCCTGATCCTCCTGCTGATCGCGGCGGTCGTCGGTGTGGTCGTCGGTGGGGGAGGGCCGGCGCGGGCACGCGGGGCGGACCCGGACGCCTGCCAGGCGGGAAGACTGAAGGCCCGCGTGAGCGCCAGTCTCGATTTCGACTACCACGACCGCAGCTACGCCCAGGTGATCTCGGATCTCACCGTCAGCGTCTCGAAGGAATGGCCCCTGGCTTTGGATCTGGCACTCGGCGAGCAAACCCCTGGATACCAGAAGGCCATGCGCTGCCTGCTGCGCGGCGACGAGGAGGTCCCGCGTAACCGAGAGTGGCGCTTCCGCGATCCAAAGGTGACCGTGCGGGGTGACGTGGTCACCGTTGATTACGAGGCGACCGCATGGATCGAGCAGGCCCGGCCATTCCTGATCGGACCGTGGAGGATCGACGTCGATCCGAAGGGCAAGAGCTGGCAGGTTCGCCTCCGGCCGCCGAAGACGCTGGAGAACGCCAAGTGGGGCCAGGTCCAGGTGAAACTGGACGGGCTCGCGGCCTCCAACATCTTCCCCCGCGAGGCGTCGTCCGCCGACTCGAACCGTCTGGTGTGGTCCGAGCCGCCGCCCTTCGCCGTGCAGGTCTATGTGGATCCCCCCTGGCAGCGCTCCTTCAACGTCGATCAGAGGTGGTGGTCCCTGGGCTGGGTGGGCGTCGCCTCGTGGTGGGTGTTCACCTCCCTCGTGATGGTGGTGGCCGTCTGCTGGGCCTGGCGGGAGAAGAGGGCCGAGCGGGAGCAGGCATCCGATCCGTCCGCCGCGCCGGACCCGGCCGAATGGGAGGAGCTCGCGCGGACGGTGCGGCTGTGGGCCGTGCTCAGCGTGGCGGTGGCGCTGACGCTGCGCCTGCTGATCCTGGACCCACCGCCACCCGTCCGTGCGGGGTGGAGATACCCCCTCACCCTCGTACTGGGAGCGGGTCTGCTCCTCGCGGCCTGTCCGTGGCGTCGTACCGCCCCTTCCCCCGCCGCGCGGGAGCCCGCACCGGAGGAGAGATCCGACGACAGGAAGAACGGGCGGAGCGGTCAGATCGTGACCGTGGCCGCAACCTTGATCGCTTCCACCGTGGCCGTGCTCGGCTACGTGCGGGTGGTGAGCCCTGCCGGTGACACCGGGCTCGCGCTGCTGGCGTTGGCGATGCTGTGGTTCTGGCTGGCCGCGACGGCGGCGTGGGCGTGGCGCTTCGCGCGGGAGGGGGAGCTGGTACGGGAGCCATGGAGCAAGGTGTGGGAGGGTGCGCCGGTTCGGTGCGCCGTGATCGCGGGAACCCTGCTGGTATGGGTCGCGGCTGCCCTGCTCGCTTCCTTCTGGTGGACGAAGGAGCGCAACTGGACCCGCTCCTTCTGGCTCGTCGACCCGTCCGGGGCCGCTCGCGACGGCGAACGGATCAGATTCCTGGAAGAGTTCGCCTACTCCGGACTCACATGGGTCTACGCCTACGCCTGGCTGCTGGCGGGCATCGCGCTCGTCACCCTGCTGAACATCCGGGTCAAGGAGCGGCGGGCCCGAGCCGGTGGCAAGGACGAGGCGACCTGCCTGGGGCCGACGGGTCCCGATCTCCTGCTGACCGTCGCGGCCTTCGCCCTCGCCGTCGGGTTCAGGCAGGTCGAGTTCGCCGGTTCCAACGTGTTGTTCGGCTTCTGGTTCCTGATGATGATCGGCTCCCTGTACGCCGTGGTCGGGATCGGTCGACGGTTCTCCGTGCTGGGCCGCACGGGACCGAATTTCCGCCTGCGGCGACTGTGCACGAAGCGAAGCAGGCACGTACTGCTGATGAAGGCCCATGAATACCGCAACGTGCACCACCAGCTGTACTCGTTGGACCGCGGCCGCGGAGAGGGCGACCTGAGGCGGGAGGATCTGGAAAGGAAACTCGACGGACTGCAGAAATGGCTGTTCGACGGCTGGGGCGGCGAGGGCCGGCCGCCGGAGCAGATCTCCGTGCTGGACACCGCCCTCAGCTGGGGACCCGGTGGGGACTGGTGGGACAACGCTCGGCGTGCTGCCCGCCTGGCCTTCGGCTTCGGGTTCCCCGCCAGTGTCGCGCTGGTCTGGCTGAGTTACCTGAGAGATACCCCGACCCAGATGGCCACGTTCCAAAGTCTCGTCGGGCTGCCCGAGATCGCGGCGAAGTGTTTGGCGTGGCAGGTCGCGTGGACCGGTGCGGGCCTGGTGCTGGGGGCGTTGTGGCGCGTGCTTCCCGGACGCCGCAGTCCTGTGCGGGCACTGAGTCTGACCGCCGCCTACGCCGTCCCCGTCTGCGTGGGCGCCCTCATCACCCAGATCACCGACACGGAACTCGGGTACGTCTTCCTGCACGTCGCGCTCATGCTGTTGGTCCTGACGCTCACCAGCATCTGGATGGACATGGAGACCTTCAGCGAGGAGAGGAGGTTCTGGCCCAGTCGCGTCGGCCTGCTGTTGTCGGTCTACCAGCTGCGCGGCCTGTCCACGCAGGTCGCTTACCTCGCCGCCCAGCTGGCGGTCGTCGTGGGCGTGTGGCGCAGCCTGGCCGGCAGTGATTCTCGCCCGAAGTAGGGCCGCGCCGCAGTCCACCGCATCCCGCAAGCCTCTTCCAGCGTCTCCACGAGACCTGTGCGTGACGGTATTTGGCCTCTTGGCCACACCTGGTCGTTCCCGGGTCGGGCGGTCGGGATCAGAAGGCCCAGGGCAGTCGGAGGGCCTCGATTTCCGCGTCGTTCAGGAGGGCCTCGATGAGCGGGGTGGGGCCCGCCACCTTGGTGGCCCAGAGGTCGTAGTCCGTGCAGAGGACCCAGGACCGGTCTTGGGCCCAGAGGTTGGAGGGGGTCCAACCGTCCTCCTCCGGGTGGTCGTACAGCGCCTTGGCATCCGCGAGCGTGCCGGCCCGAACGTGCAGTTCGTCGAAGTCCTCTGCCCTCTGCAACAGCGGGTTGTAGTAGGCCAGGCAGCGCGTCTGCGCACCCTGCGGGCTGTGCTCGGTGAGGATGTCGACCAGGCGGTTCCAGTCGTTCCGGTCCAGGCTGCCCTCGGACGGCCCGTCGATGCCGACCGGCCATCCGTTCGGCTCCCGGAGCGAGGGGAAGGAGCGGTAGCAGGGCAGCTGACCCTCGGGCGCCACGGGATCGCCGGTACGCCGCGAGAGCTCCGCCCAGCGCAGCCGGCGCCAACGGGGGCCGCGGGGCTCCCCCGGCGTCCCCCCGAGCACGTCCGCGGGGTCGAGGCCCGGGATGATCTCGGGCCCGCCGCCATTCAGCACGGCCCGTTGATATGCGACATAGGACATGTCGGTGGGCCCGAGTTCGTGTTCGTACATCGAGTGGAGCACCCAGGCGGCGTCGGGCAGTGCCGGCGGCATGAAGCCGGTGAGCCCGTCGTCGTCGGCCAGCTCCCGCAGCCAATCAGTCTCCTCCGCCGCGGAAAGCGGCCACCGGGCGGTCGCCAGAGCGGCGGATGTCTCGTTCATCCGTTCAGGATCTCACCCGCCGCCGCGGCGAGCGCCGGAATCACTTCCCGGCCTCCACCACGTTGCGGATCAGCTCAGCCTTGAACAGGCTGTTGAATGCCTCGGCCAGGGCGTTGTCGTACGAGTCACCCTTGGAGCCGACCGACGCCACGGCGGCCTCCCTGCCAGGCGACGACCGTGAGGGAGAAGACGTCGATGACGAAGGCGGCGTAGACCCGGCTATGGCTGGATCGAGCGCCAGATGCGGTCGGACAGGATACGGGCGGCCTCGGTGAGGTCGATGTCCTGCGGGGTGGCCAGCCAGCGGTGGGCGGCCACCGCCACCGGCCCGACGACCAGGACCTCCAGCAGCGCATCGGGCAGAGCGGCGATCTCACCCGCCTCGACCCACGGCCGCAAGTGGTCGGCGATGCGCGGAAAGTGGTCCGACTCGACGCCGCGGGCCCGGTCCGCATGGACAGCCAGGTAGCTGGAATAGGCCGAGCCGTGCAGGAACCGGGCCATCTCCGGGTTCTCCTGGGTGAACCGCAGATACGTCGTCACCAGCGCGCGGATTCCGGTACGGGCACTCCTGGCCCGGCCGAAAGCGGCGAGGGTCGCGCCGTACTGCCGCTCCAGACAGCGCGAGTAGAGCGCGGCGGCCAGACCGTCGACGCTGCCGAAGTGGTGGTACAGGCTGCCCAGACTGACCCCGCTGGCCGAGGTGATCGCCTGGACCGTGAAGCCGGCCTGGCCCGCGGCGGCGTACACCTGGAGCGCCGCCGCCAGCAAGCGTTCGACGGTGACTTCGCCACGGGACTGCTTCGGTGCCATGGACGGACAGTCTAGTGCTGTGGCCGGAAAGGTTTGCCGGTTCGCGGCGCCCCGGCGCATGGGCCTCGCCAGGCCCGCAGCTCGTCTTTCCGTACTCGCGCGGTCCGACAACGCCCCGGCGAGGTGCCGTGCGTCGCGGGAAGGTGAACCTTTCCGGCCACAGCGCCGGCCGGTTAAGAATAGAATATTTTTCTAGAAACTCACTCCAAATTCACGGCCCGAGGAACCATACTGCCGCCGTGGACGATCTGCTGCACGAGCTGGTTTCCGTAGCCATCACCGGCGCGCTCACAGCCGCCGTCGCGCTCAGCGCCTGGCGCCGCCGTCGGGGGTTCACGTGAAGTTCAGCGGCAGGCCGGCTCCGGCCCACTGCTTCGTCCGCGTGGACGCGCACCCATACGCAAGCGGCCATGCCGGCCGATGAGTTCACCCAGAACGCAGGCGGCGGAAATCACCACACGACTGGCGCCGTTCTGCGATCCAAGCCATGACTTCATCCCTTTTCGGTCGGTTCGCCACGGCCTTTGAGGACCCCTCTCATTCTGAGGAGATGCATGAGAATCACACGGGTAGGCCTCCTGGCAGCGGCGGCAGCGCTGCTGCTCGCACCGATCGCGCCCACGTCCGCCTCGGCCTCCGTCCCGGCTCCACACGCGGAGGCGGCGGCCGACCGGCCGGACTTCCTCCTTCCCTTTCCCTGTGACAGCGTGATCGAGCTGAAGACCTACCGAGGCCACAACCCGGACGACAAAAAGATCGACATGTACCGGCAGGGCATGCGGGAGGGAAGCCCCATCCTGGCCTCAGCCGACGGCTACGTGCACGAGACCTTCTCGCCGGGCGGGCTGGAGATCCGCCACGGCGGCGGGTGGTTCACCACGTACATGCACATGACCGGCGTCGCGAAGGCCGGTACGTGGGTCAAGCGCGGCGATGTGGTCGGCTACATGGGGGATGTCGGATCGGAAGGCAGGCCGCACCTGCACTACGAGCAGCTCTACAACCCCACCAGCGACCAGGACGCCGACAACCAGCACATCGTCAACCCCGTCCTTCAGGGGCGGGGGCCGTTGGTCATGAACCCCGACAGCCCGATCACTATGACCAGCACGAACTGTGGTGTGTCGACCGGCAGTAGCCTGTTCGCCCAGTCTCCGGACCGTTCGGGTGTGTTCCAGTGGTCGGGCAGCGGCACCACGTGGCACAAGGTCGGTGGAGCGGCGGGGACCCTGTACGCGGGCGGGGCGGGTCTGTTCGCGACCAACCCGGCCAACGGGGACCTGTTCAAGATGAACGGGCCGAACAACTGGAGCAAGGTCGGTGGCCCGGCCAAGGTCTTCGCCGTTACCGGCGACGGTCTGTTCGGGTTGGCGCCCGACGGTAGTGCCGTGTTCCAGTGGTCGGGCAGCGGTACCACGTGGCACAAGGTCGGTGGCGCGGCCGGGACTCTGTACGGGGGCGGGGCGGGTCTGTTCGCCACGAATCCCGCCAATGGGGATGTCTACAAGATGAATGGGCCGAACAACTGGAGCAAGGTCGGTGGCCCGGCCAAGGTCTTCGCCGTCACCGGGAACGGTCTGTTCGGGTTGGCGCCCGACGGTAGTGCCGTGTTCCAGTGGTCGGGCAGCGGCACCACGTGGCACAAGGTCGGTGGAGCGGCGGGGACCCTGTACGCGGGTGGAGCGGGTCTGTTCGCCACGAATCCCGCCAATGGGGATCTCCACAAGATGAACGGGCCGAACAACTGGGTCAAGGTCGGCGGAGCCGGCCACCAGTTCGCCGTCGCGGGAGACGCGTTGTACGGCCTGTCGCCCAACAGCGACGCGGTCTTCAAGTGGTCCGGCAACGGCACCATTTGGCACAAGGTCGGCGGTCCCGCCTCCTTCATCGCCGGCCGGTAGTCGGCGACGTCACCAGCGGACGGGCTCAGGCCGCCTGGGCTGGCCCCGTCCGCTCCTCCCCTCTGGAGCCACGTGTTATCACGCATCACCCTGGCTGCCGCCCTCGTCGCGGTCTCACTCGGAATACTCCCCGCCGTCGCCGCCCCGGCACCTGCCCGAGTCCCCTCCACCGCCTCGGCGAACACAGCCTCCGCGAACACCGACTCGGTGACCACCGGAGACTTCGTCCGCGTCTACACTCCCGGCACCGGGGAATCACAGCCCTGGTACATCAACGACCACACCTTCATCCGTGACGAGGCCACCGGGACCTGGCACCTGTTCGGCATCACCCACGCCGAACCGGCTGACCCGGAGAACGAGGACTCGTTCGCGCACGCCACGGCACCCAGCCCGCGCGGGCCGTGGACCAAGCAATCCATGGCCCTGACGGTCGACCCCTCCTACGGAGAGTCACACCTGTGGGCGCCGCACGTCATCCGATCCGGCTCCACGTACTACATGTTCTACGCGGGCGGGCAGACCATCGGCGACCCGTCCAGGAGTCAGATCAACCTGGCCACCTCCACCGACTTGATCCACTGGGAACGGCGGGCCGGAGGGCCACTGTTCCGTGACGGACACGAAGCACGCGACCCGATGGTCACCCGGGTCGGATCCCAGTGGGTCATGTACTACACCGCCACCGAGACGGCCACCGGGGGACGCAACGTCGTCGCGTACCGGACGAGTCCGGACCTGATCGCCTGGAGCCCCCGCAAGACCGCGTTCACCGCCGCCGGCGACGGCTGGACCGAATCCCCGTACGTGACCCAGCGCAACGGCCTCTGGTACCTGTTCATCGGCGGCTCCGCAACGGACGACTATGTCGGGGCCGAGGTGTACGCCAGCTCCGATCCGCTGCACTTCACGGCCACCGGCCAGGTGGGCCGCCTGCCGTCCCACGCCGCCGAAGTCGTCACCGACCGCGACGGGAGTCAATGGCTCAGCAGCGCGGGCTGGGGCACAGGCGGAGTGGACCTGGCACCGCTCACCTGGAGGGCGCGGCCCTACACTCCGCACCATCTGTACGCACTGAGCCCCGACAAGAGCGCCGTCCACCAGCGGACGGCCGGAAACTCCTGGACGAGGATCGGCGGACCGGCAGGCACACTGATCGGCGGCGACGGTGGCCTGTTCGCCACCAGTCCGACCACCGGTGACGTCTTCAAGTACAACGGCACCCCGGACAACTGGACCAAGGTCGGCGGACCAGGAGCCCAGTTCGTCGTCACCGGCGGCACACTGTACGGGCTCAGCCCGGACAGGAAAGCCGTCTTCCGGTGGACCGGATCGGGGACCACCTGGACGAGGATCGGCGGACCGACCGCCACGCTGTACGCAGGCGGCGGTGGCCTGTTCGCCACCAGTCCGACCACGGGCGACATCTTCAAGTACAACGGCACCCCGGACAACTGGACCAAGGTCGGCGGACCCGGAAAGACCTTCGCGGTCACCAACGAGGCGCTGTACGGCCTGTCGCCCAACGGTGGTGCGGTCTTGAAATGGACCGGGTCAGGCACGAGCTGGACCAAGGTCGGTGGACCGGCCGGAACCCTCTTCGGCGGTGGCGCGGGGTTGTTCGCCACCAACCCCGGCAACGGCGACGTCTACAGGTTCAGCGGCGTACCGGACAACTGGTCCAAGGTCGGTGGTCCCGGGAAGGCCTTCGCGGTCGCTGGTGACCGGCTCTACGGGTTGAGCCCCGACAAGAGCGCCGTCTTCCAATGGTCCGGGTCCGCGACCTTCCAATGGACCAAGGTCGGCGGGCCCGCAGCGAGCATCGTCACCGAGTAGCGAACGTCCCCACACTTCCCCCTCCCTTATCGCACCCCCCTACCGCACCCTCGTCCCAAGGAGACGCATGAGGATCAGATGGGCCGGCTTCCTGGCGGCGGCAGCACTGCTGCTCGCACCGATCACAGCCCTCCTGCCCGCCGCCCCGGCCGCGGCCACCGCAACAGCCCCGGCGGCGAACACCAAGGTCGCCAATACTCCGCCGTTCCAGCTTCCCGTTCCCTGCGGGCAACGGTGGACGACGTCCACGCACGATGGACACGCCAGCCAGTACATGGTCGACATGGTCTCCGCCGGTGGAAGCACCCAGGGCACACCCGCCCTGGCCTCGGCAGCCGGACGCGTCGTCACCTCACAGTTCGACAGCCAAGCCGGAAACTTCATCGTGATCGACCACGGCGGCGGCTGGCAGACCCGGTACCTGCACCTGGACCGGCGCGACGTCGCCGTCGGCAACGACGTGGAGCAGGGCCGACAGATCGGCACCGTCGGCAACACCGGCAGCTGGACCACCGGGGCGCACTTGCACTACGAGCAGAAGCTGAACGGCTCCGTGGTGCAGGCGACCATGGACGGGCACCTCGTTCCCGTCAAATGGGAATACAACCAGCACTACGAGACCAGCATGAACTGTGGTGTGTCGACCGGCAGTAGCCTGTTCGCCCAGTCTCCGGACCGTTCGGGTGTGTTCCAGTGGTCGGGCAGCGGTACCACGTGGCACAAGGTCGGTGGAGCGGCCGGGACCCTGTACGCGGGTGGGGCGGGTCTGTTCGCGACCAACCCGGCCAATGGGGACCTATTCAAGATGAATGGGCCGAACAACTGGGTCAAGGTCGGTGGCCCGGCCAAGGTCTTCGCTGTTACCGGCGACGGTCTGTTCGGGTTGGCACCCGACGGTAGTGCCGTGTTCCAGTGGTCGGGCAGCGGTACCACGTGGCACAAGGTCGGTGGCGCGGCCGGGACTCTGTACGCGGGTGGGGCGGGTCTGTTCGCGACCAACCCGGCCAATGGGGATCTCTACAAGATGAATGGGCCGAACAACTGGATCAAGGTCGGCGGCCCGGCCAAGGTCTTCGCCGTCACCGGGAACGGCCTGTTCGGACTCGCACCCGACGGCAGTGCCGTGTTCCAGTGGTCGGGCAGCGGCACCACGTGGCACAAGGTCGGTGGAGCGGCGGGGACCCTGTACGGGGGCGGGGCGGGTCTGTTCGCCACCAACCCGGCCAATGGGGATCTCCACAAGATGAACGGGCCGAACAACTGGATCAAGGTCGGCGGAGCCGGCCACCAGTTCGCCGTCGCGGGAGACGCGTTGTACGGCCTGTCGCCCAACAGCGACGCGGTCTTCAAGTGGTCCGGCAACGGCACCATTTGGCACAAGGTCGGGGGTCCCGCCTCTTCCATCGCGGGCCGGTAGTCGGCGACGTCACTCCAAGCGGCCCACCGAGACTCTCCTCTGACGCAAAGGGTTTCGGTGGGCCGCGGCCTCCTCGCCTGGTCACATCCAGCGATCGGACGCCGGTCAGCCGGTGTGGCGGCGGGAGCGGGAAAGAGCCCAGCCGCCGAGCAGGGTTCCGATCAGCCCCAGCAGCAGGGCCACGTAGGCCCCGCCCAGCCCGTTGCCGGTGCCGAGGCCACCGTCGGCAGTGGCCGCGACCAGCCCGCCGAGGGCCATGCCGATCAGCCCCGCCGCCATCGCCGTCACCGCCCCGCGCGACCCGTTGGCTGCGCCGAGCCGGCCGGAGGGGCGAGCCAGCGCCAGCCCGGCGATGACCACGGCGGCCAGCCCCAGCAGCCCGCCCGTGGCGGCCCCGAGCCGCCCGAGGCTAAGGTCGGTGACGTCGGCGGCGAGCGGCTGGGCCGAGGCGTGCGCTGCCACCGGTGCGGCACTCCAGGGACCCTCGAGCAGGGCGACCACGGCGGCGGCAGACAGGCGACGAACAGACATCACGGTGCTCCTTCTCTTCTTCTCTTCCCACGACTTGATCTCGTCCGAGCATGTCCGCCGGGCCCACCGCCGGTCGTCCCACAGCCGCAGACACTTTGAGCTGCCGCCGATGCCGTACCCGACTACCGCGGACGCGGCAGGCGCGGCGAAGGTACTGCGTGCGCGGTAGCCGACCACTCGTCCGCCGGCAGGATTCGCCCGAACGAGCATCCGGTTAGGGTGCGCGCATGAGCAAACGACGGATCGAGGTCCCGGCCGGTGTCAGAGACTGGGTGATCGCCGTCGGCGTGGCGGCGGCGCTGCTGGTCACCGGGGTCTTCGGGCAGCGCTCCGCCACGAGTTCCGCCACGAGCCTCGACCTGCTCGGTTACGTGTTGCTGGCGGTCGGCGGCCTGGCGCTGGCGGTCGGACGCCGCGCTCCGGTGGCCGTGCTGGCCGTCACCGGGCTGTGTGCGGTGGGCTATCAGGCGGCGGGTTTCGACGTGGCCGCCGTCGCGTACCTGTTCGCCGTGTATGCCGCGATGCGGGCGGGACACCGGCTCATCACGGTCATGGTGAGCGTGGCTGTGCTGGCCTCGCTCCCTCTCGCGGCCCTCGTCTCGGGCCTGCACGACACGGGCGAGGCGTTCGCGCAGGCCAGAGGCGCCCTCGAAATCGCCTGGCTGATCGCGGCCGGCTCCGCCGGTGAAGCGCTCCGGCAGGCCGAGCGGCGGGCCGACGAAGCGGAACGCACCCGCGAGGAGACCGCTCGGCGCCGCGCCGACGAGGAGCGGCTGCACATCGCGCGCGAGCTGCACGATTCCCTCACCCACCAGATCTCGGTCATCAAGGTGCAGTCCGAAGCCGCCGTCCACGTGGCCCGCAAGCGCGGCGAACACGTCCCCGAGTCCCTGCTGGCGATCCGGGAAGCCGGCCGTGAGGCGTCGCGGGAACTGAGGGCCACCCTGGAGGCGCTGCGCGACGACGACACCACACCGCCGCACGGACTCGACCACGTACCCGACCTCGTCGAGCGGGCCGGCAAGACCGGCCTGGAGGCGACGCTGACGATCGAGGGCCGGTGGCGCGACGTACCGGCCGCCGTGGGTCGGACCGCCTACCGGGTCGTCCAGGAATCGCTGACCAACATCGCCCGTCACGCTGACGCCGGCGCGGCGTCGGTCCACATCGACTACCGGCCCGACGCGCTCGCCATCCGCATCGACGACGACGGCAAAGCCACACCGGACAGCACGCCCGAGTTCGGCATCGGGCTCCTCGGGATGCGCGAACGCGTCACCGCCCTCGGAGGCCGGCTGCGCGCCGAACCGCGCGGCGAGGGCGGCTTCACCGTCCAGGCCGAACTCCCCGTGGAAGGCGCCTCGTGATCCGTGTCCTGCTGGTCGACGACCAGCCGCTCATCCGCAGCGGATTCCGCGCGTTCCTCGACCTTGAAGACGACATCGAGGTCGTGGCCGAGGCCGCCAACGGCAGCGAGGGCCTGAGGCACGCCAGACTCCACCTGCCCGACGTCGCACTCGTCGACATCCAGATGCCGGTCCTCGACGGCATCGAGACGACCCGGCGCATCGCCGCCGACCCGGCCCTGGCCGGAGTCCACGTCGTCATCCTGACCAACTACGGCCTGGACGAATACGTCTTCGACGCCCTGCGCGCAGGCGCCGCCGGATTCCTCGTCAAGGACATCCTGCCGGAGGACTTCCTCCACGCGATACGCGTGGCCGCGCGCGGCGACGCCCTCCTCGCACCCACGATCACCCGCAAACTGATCAACCGCTACGTCACCCAGCCGCCGCCTGCCTCCACCGGTACGGGGCTGGAAGAACTGACCATCCGCGAACGCGAGGCCGTCGTCCTGGTCGCGCAGGGCCTGTCCAACGATGAGATCGCGGCCCACATGGTCATCAGCCCGCTGACCGCGAAGACCCACATCAACCGCGCCATGACCAAACTCCACGCCCGCGACCGCGCCCAACTGGTGGTCCTCGCCTACGAGTCGGGCCTGGTCACCCCGCGCAGCAGCTGACGACCAGCGACGGCGTGGGCTGGTTCAGGGCCCAGGTCAGGTCCCGGGTCAGGTCCCGGTTCGCGGGCCGGGCGGCGTCGAGAGGGCGCTGAGCCACGCGGCTGGGCGGAGCCGCCATGATCGGGCTTGCCAGCCTGTGGGCTGGATCACAGTTGAGGTTGACCTTGGGGCAGGGTGCAGGCTCATCGCAACGGCACGACGCCATTCGGGCGCAGCCGATGTGAAGGAGCAACATGTCCACCAACCTTTCCGGCCAGGGGCACGACCGTCCGGAGCTGCAGAAGGCGATCGAGGAGTTGGTCGAGTCCGGTTTCGTCGGGGTCCAGCTCCGGGTGAACGACGAGCAGGGCGAGTGGGTCGGCAGCGCCGGTGTGAGCAGGCTGGGTCAGAGTGCCGAGCCGGTGACGAACGGGCACTTCCGTATCGGCAGCAGCACCAAGAGCTTCGTCGCGACCTCGGTGCTCCTGCTGGTGGCCGAGGGCAGGATCGGCCTGGACGTCCCGGCCGATGACTACCTCCCCGAGTTCGGCCTTGACCGGCGGATCACCGTGCGGATGCTGCTGCAGCACACCAGCGGGATCTTCAACCACACCGGTGAGCTCTACGAGGACGGGACGATCGTGCCGGGGGTCCCCTGGCAGGGCAAGGAGTGGGTGGACAACCGGTTCAAGACCTACGTGCCCGAAGAGCTGGTCCGGCTGTCGTTGTCCAAGCCGGCGCGGTTCGCGCCGGGTACGGGCTGGAGCTACGCGAACACCAACTACGTGCTGGCCCGGCTGGTGATCGAGAAGGTCACCGGCCGTTCGTTCGCCGAGGAGTTGCAGCGGCTGATCCTGGGACCGCTGGGAATGACCGGCACCGTGGCGCCGGGTGCCTCGCCGGAGATCCCCGAGCCGCACAACCACGGCTACTACCGCTACGAGGACGCCGAGGGGGAGCGGACGGTCGATGTCAGCCGTCAGAACCCGTCCTGGGTCGGAGCCGGTGGTGACATGATCTCGACCACCAAGGATCTGCACACGTACTTTTCCGCGCTGATGGGCGGCAGGCTCCTGCCGGCCGAGCTGCTGGCCGAGATGCGCACGCCGGAGGCGACCGTCGGCTACGGCCTGGGGGTGTTCGCGCAGGAAACGGAGGGCGGCACGGAGGGCGGCACCCTCTTCCACCACAACGGCGCCATCATGGGCTCCGCGGCGCTGATGTACGGCACCCCCGACGGCAGCAGGACTATGACCGCCGGACTGACCTGGGTGGACGACGCCGACCTGTCGATAGCACCGGCATTCCAGACCGCCCAACAGCGTTTCGTCGACGAGGTCCTCTGCGGCAGGCTGGGCTGATGAGCCACGGAGTCACGATCGGGCAGGCGGCGGAGTTCGTCGGCGTCACGGTGAAGACCGTGCGGCACTACCACAAGCTCGGCCTGGTCGCGGAGCCGGAACGTGACAGCTCCGGCTACCGGCGGTACGGATCCGGCGAGCTGCTGCAGCTGGTGCAGGTCCGTACTTTGGCCGGCGCGGGCGTGCCGCTGGCCGAGATCGGGCCCATGCTCGACGCCGACGCCGCGCGGTTCGGCGCCGCGCTCGCCGACGTCGAGCGGCAGCTCACCGAACGCATCGATGAGCTGGTCGCCCGCCGCGACACGCTGCACCGGCTCGCGGACGGCGACCGGGCCCTGCTGCCCGACCGTGCCTGTGCGGTCCTGGACCGGATGCCGGGCCTCGGCTTCGGCCCCGACTACGTGGCCGCGCAGCGCGAGGCCCTGGTACTGGCTCGGGCGCTGGTACCGGAGGGCTTCGACGGCTTCCTGACCCAGCTCGAACACGGGCTGGACGACCCCGAGTACATCGACCTGACCAAGCGCGGCTGGGAGGCCGAGACCTGGGAACCGGACGACCCGAGAATCGAAGAACTCGCGACCGCCATTGCCGACCGCTACCTCGCCAACCCCGCGCTTCAGGGCGATCGCGCCAGCCTGCAAGCCTGGGCCAAGGCTTCGGCCCAGTACAAGCTCATCAACAACCACCGCGAGGACCAGGCGCCCATCGCGGCCCGGCTGACCGCGCTCACCGAGACCAAACTCCGCGCCGCAGGCGTACGCGTGCCACACCGATGACGGAATCCTCATGCCACCGAAAAGACTGTGGTCCCGTGGCGTCGGCTGTGTGGTCGGAGAGGGTCAAGGGCCGGGCCCGAGTAGACGGAGGGTATACCCGTTGCCGCAGGGCTCCAGAGCGCGTCGAGTTGTGCGGGGCTGAGCGCCGGCGTCCGGGGGCGGGTCTCGGCGCGACGGTCCAGGCCGGCCGCGAGGTCGCCCAGGGACGCCCACGCACTGAAGGACCGGACGGCCGAGCGGTGCCGGTTCCGCGTCGCCGCCGCGCTCTCGCCCCACGCGGTCGCGAACACCCGCGCCACCCCCTCGGCCGTCAGCGAGGCCAGCGGCAGCCGGTCGCCGAGGGCCAGGCACAGGCGCCTCATGGTCTGTCCGTAGGAGTGGATCGTGCCCGCGTCCAGATCGTCGCGGCTTAGGAAGTCGTGGGCGGCCCGCCCGAGTGTGGGTCCGGACGGGCGCGGACCGGCCGCGGCCGTGGGGTGACCTGTCGCACCCGCCTGAGCTCTGCCCCGGCGCGAGGCGAGCGAGCCTCCCGCTGACGGCCTTGCCTGCACCGCATGATCATTTTCGCGCTGTCGTTGGCCGCGCCGCTGTCCGGCGGGTCGGGCTCGGGCTGGCCGGAGAAGGTCACGAAGCCGGAGTTCCAGGGCTGCTCGATCGTGTCGGCGAGCGAGCCTGGCCGCCGCCGCAATCTGCTGCACTGAACGGATCACGGGGGCCTGGTACGAGACGTGGCCCGCCCTCGCGCCGAGACGGGCACTCGCATCCACAGCGCCCTACCGTGGGACGTATGCGGCTCCTGCTGACCTCGGACACCCACATCCCCGCCCGCGCCGCGTCACTCCCCGAAGCACTCATGGCCGCCGTCGACGACGCCGACGTCGTCATCCACGCCGGGGACTGGATCGACGAGGCCACCCTCGACCTGTTGGAGGCCAGGTCCCGTCGGCTGATCGGCGTGTACGGCAACAACGACGGCCCGGGACTGCGCCGCCGACTCCCGGAGGTCGCCTACGCCGAGCTGGAGGGAGTGCGCTTCGGGGTCGCGCACGAGACGGGTGCGTCCACCGGACGGGAGCGGCGCTGCGCGGCACGCTTCCCCGACCTGGACGTCCTGGTGTTCGGCCACAGCCACATCCCGTGGGACACCACCACCGCCGGGAAACTGCGCCTGCTCAACCCAGGCTCGCCCACGGACCGCAGACGCCAGCCGTTCTGCTCCTTCATGACGCTGCGCGTCGCGGAGGGGAGGGTGCACGACGTGACGCTCCACCCTCTGCCTCCACGGCGCTGACCCTCCCCACGGCATCCACCCCTGAGTCCCCGCGCGTGGAGCGACGGCGCCCGAGCCAGTCCGGACCAGTGAGCGCATGTGCCCACGTGAGGCTCGCTGGTCGCCGGCCAGGACCGCCCCGTTCCCGTGCACGCATGCACGGTCGTCGCCTGGGAAGACGCCGACTGACCGGCCCCGGCCCCGGCCACGTACGTGCGCGGCCGGCACGGGGCGAAGCGGACCAAGGGATGGTCGACACATGGAACAGGAACGACCGACGGCTCGTCGCGACGGGGCGTTCGACCGCATGAGCCCCTGGCAGGACCTCAGGGGAGTTCTCGACCGAATGCTCGATCTCCTGGAGGGCGGACGTACCGCTCCTGCGGCAGCCGGCCGGCTGACCCATGACAGCGGGCAAGGGGGCGGCGAACGTCCCGTTCGCGGCCGGAGCCGGGAGGCTCGCGGCGCCCACGGCCCATGAGCCCGCTGAAGACCGCCGCCGCACCCCACCCGGCCCGTTCGCCGATCTCGGCGAGTCGGTCCGCCGAGTAGGCCTCGGCCGACGCTCATGACAGAGCCGTCAGGCAGCATCCGCCGGCGGAGGCGGAGGGGGCGGAGGCGGCGTAACCCACCGGATCGCGGCTGTCACAGCCCGCCCCCCGGGCACGGCCAGAGGAAGCAAAAGCCGTGATGCGCGGGGAATGGACAGCTGGGCTTTCGCCCAGCGGGGCAGCAGATCCACGGCCGCGGCCGCCAAGAAGGCATACGGAATCCGTACAGCGCCCGGCAACGGCGGACGCGACAGCAGGTACGCGGTCGTCTCACGTGACTCCGGGGTGGACCGGAGTTCCGGGCGGTAACGGGCGAGCCGGGCGGACAGCTGCGCGCGGGTCTCAGGCGGGTCCTCCGCCCCCAGCCGACCGGCGACCAGCGCCATGTCGCGCACGTAAGCGTCCTGGCCGACCCGGTCCAGGGGCTGACGCCCATAGCGCTGGTAGGCCCGGAGGAAGCACTCCGCCTCGGCGATGTGGACCCAGGCCAGCAGGTGTGGATCGGAAGCGCGGTAGGGCACTCCGCCCGGGGTGACGCCGCTGATCTGCTCGTGGACGCCGCGCACCCGAAGGATGGCCTGAGCGGCGTCCTGGTCGGTCCCGAAGGTGGTGACGGCCAGGAAGGTGCTGGTGCGCTGAAGCCGACCCCAGGGGTCCCCCCGGAACCCCGAGTGTGCCCACACGGCAGCCATGGCTTCGGGGTGCAGCGACTGCAGCAGCAGCGCGGCAAGGCCGCCGACGTACATCGACGCGTCCGCATGCACGAGCCGGATCGGACTACGCGGCTCGAACCAGCGCGGTCCCGGAGCGCCATGGATACGAGCACGCTTGTGCTGCGCGGCAGGGCCCGCGACCCGGTGCAAGAGCTCCTCTCCTGCCCGGCTCCGAAGCCGGGCGAGCGGAGGAGGCGGACAGATCATGGCCCAATCATCCCTCCTGCGGCGCACCCCGGCCAGACTCGTGCGGCAGCGGCGGCGGGCTTGTCTGATCAACGTATCCGGTGACGCCGCCTTCTCCGGCGCCCGGCACCACTACGACGAGTCCTGCCTCCCCGACCCCATCACCCCGTACGGCGCCGCCAGGGCGGCGGCGGAAACCGGCGCCTCGCCGTGCCCCCAAAAGCCGCGGCCGTCCGGACGTCACTGATCATCGACTACGGACGACCGACGACGTCCGCCTGTCCACCGACGACATCCGCTGCACCGTGTACACCTCGTGCGCGCCCACCGCACGCCGTGTCATTCTCCTGGCTTGCCCGGCCGAACCGGGACGCCGCTGCCCAAGAAGAGGTTCACCGGACGGTCAGAAGCTCCAGCCGTAGAGGCCGCCACCCGTGCCAACCGCAGACGCCGCGAGCCGGGACACTCCCTGGAGGACCGCCGGCTGTTCATCGTCGGTCATTTCGTCCCCGTCGGAAGACCTGAGCCTGTCGGCGTTCCCTTCGAGGTGCACCGGGCGGTACACGCGGATGTGCACAACGCGCCATGGCCGACCTTGCGGGAGTGTCATCGAGTGGGATCGCTGCCTCGGCCGAGATCCTTGAGGAACTGTCGTTGGCCGTCCAGGAATCCCTTGGCGAAGAGCGAGCGGGGCGAGAAGAGCGCCGTGAGCGTGATCTTGAGGTCCGACTGCTCGACGGACTGCTTGACGAGCGAATGGGCCGCGTCCGGGTAGCGCTGGACCGTCATCGCGCCGCCCGCGTCCAGCACCTCGCGGTAGACGCGCTCGGTGTCGGCGGTGTCCACGTTGATGTCATGGCCCGCGAGGGCCAGCAGCACCGGTACGCCGCGCAGGGCGCGGAGGTCGTGCGTCGCGTCCGCGGCGTAGTTCTTGGAGACGAAGCCCCAGCGGTCGGCGGTCATGCCGGCCGCGTCGCCGCCCATGGCCTTGACGTACTCCTCGAAAGTCGCTCGGCGCTGCAGCAGCCCTCGGGTGGTGTCGCTCCTGGCGATCGCCGCGCTCGTACGGGACGCCGATGCGCCGTCGGCGCGCAGCTCGGCGAGGAGGTTGTAGCGGCCCTGCTGGAGCCAGTTGATCGCCGGCGAGACGGCGATGACGAAGCTCACTGGCGTCTTGGCGGCGACCTTCGGCAGGACCCAGCCCGCCTGGCTGGCGCCCCAGAGTCCGATCCGGTCGCCGTCGATGTCAGGGCGGGCGCGCGCCCAGACGATGGCGGCGGCCGCCTCGTCGGCCCGGTCGTCCATGGACTGGCCGAGCCAGTTCCCGGGTGCGCCCGCGACGCCGGGCTTGTCCCAGGACAGGGAGGCGTACCCGGCCTTGGCGTTCGCTTCCCACATGGGCTTGTATCCGCCGTCGTGGGTGGCGCCGACGGGGCCGTCGCCGTGGACGTACACGACCAGGCCGTGGCTCTTGCGGCCGTCCTTGGGGATGGTCAGTACCCCGTTGAGGGTGTGGCCCCCGTGGCGGATCGAGACCCGCTGCTCCTCCATGTCGTAGGAGTGCTGCCACAGCACCACACCGGCGAGACCTGCGGCCACGGCCAGGACCGTGACGAGTGACCACACCGTGATGCGGAGTCCGCGCCGCTTGGGCTGGATCTTTGGACACATGGGATCTGACCGCCTCTGTTCGGGGAGCGCACACTAAAACTATCATCTCTCGCACGACCGTCCAGGGAGTGATAGTTTGGTGTGGGTCATCGGGTTGCACCGAGAGAAGAGAGCACGACATGGGACTGGACGCGACGGGCACCGGCACCGGACCGGTGACGCTGAGACGAGGTCTTCCGGCCGGAACAGAGCGGCGGGCGGCCGAGCTGTACTGGGACGCCTTCGGACGCAAACTCGGCCCCGCCCTGAACCCGCCGGAGAAGGCGGTGCCCTTCCTCGCCGCCCACTTGAACGCCGATCGCGCGGTGTGCGCGCTCCTCGATGGGCGCCTCGTCGGCCTCGCCGGCTACCAACTCGACGGCCGGGCCCTCACCGGAGGGTCGGCATCCGCCGTGCTGCGCGCGTACGGACACCTGCGAGGGCTACACCGACTCATGCTCCTCGCCCTGTTCGAACGCCACCCGGCCCCCGGGCAACTCGTCATGGACGGCATCGCCGTGGACCCGGGCGTACGCGGCCGCGGCGTCGGGAGCCTGCTCATCGAGGAAGTGGCCGCCGTCGCGGCGGAGCGGAACTGCCGGGAGATCAGACTCGATGTGATAGACACCAATCCGCGGGCCAGGGCCCTGTACGAGCGGCGCGGCTTCACGGCCGTGCGGACCGAGCCCACGCCTTACCTGCGCGGCTTGCTGGGGTTCGGCGCGGTGACGACCATGCGGCGCGCCGTCGGAAAGAGAGGAGCGACGGAACTGTGAGCGCCGAGACGGACCACGTCGAGGTCCCCACCCGCATGCTCGTCCACGCGCTGATCCGCGAGGACGGCACCGTCGGCGCGGACGAGCTGTACACCGTCGCCAACACCCTGGGCATGAGCGACCAGCAGGTGCGGTTGTGCGTCAAACGCCTCGTGGCCGAGGGCAGGTTCACGCACGAGGGCCGTGGCCGCAAGGCGGAGCTGCACGCGACCGCGGACACGACGCGTGCCCTGGCCCCCAACGCGGACTTCCTCCGGCACGCGTTCCAGCAGGACGCCGGACTCGCGCCCTGGGACGGTGTCTGGCACCTGGCGGCCTTCGCAGTGCCGGAATCGGCACGCACCGCCCGGGACGCCCTGCGCGAGACGCTCGTCCACCTCGGCGGCGCTCCGCTCCAGGGCGGACTGTACGTCTGCGCCAATGCCTGGGAACCGTACGTCGAAGAAGCGGCCCACCGCCTCGGCGCCCACGGCGCACTCACGCTCCTCACCACGACGGATCTACGCAAGGGCGACACGTCCGAGCCTGCCGAACTCGCACGCCGCCTGTGGCCCCTGCAGGAGATCGCCGACCGCTACCGCCGCCTCAGCCGCATCGCCCAGCCCCGCCTCGCCCGGCTCACCGGCCCCGCCGGACTCTCCCCATCGGCACTCCTCACCATCGCGGTCGAGCTCGCCGCCGAGCTCACCCGCGCCATGGAGCCGGATCCGCTGTTGCCGCCGCAACTCCTGCCCCAGCCCTGGCCCGGCACCCAGGCCCGGGAGCTCGTCGCCCGGTGCTGGGCGGCCCTACACGAACGAGAAGGCGGTGATGCCCGCCCGACCCTCTTCCGTCTCTACGCCGACATCACCCGGGACGCGGCAGACCGCGCCGCGCGCTGAAGACGGAACAGACGGCGCAGGTCGCGCCTCTTGGGCGAAGGCATCGAGAGGCACCCGCCCTTCAGGGCAGACGGGCATCAGATCAAGGTGGTGCACTTTGATCCGTACCGACCGGTGCACGTGCGGGTGTACGCCGACACAGCCGCGCGGTCCAGCGATCGGCCAGCTGTTCTCCAGCTCGCACATCAGCAGAAACTCGGCCGGCCCGCACGCGTAGGCATGGATCGTGCGGGGCGCTCGACCCAGATCCGTCCATATCGTCGCCACACCGCCGCCTGCTCGTACCGGCCCAGCACCGCCCACTTCTCCATCAGCACCGTCGTGCCGCTCAACACATCTCCCAAGTCCGTGGTTGCACCGGTGAGGCCTGATCACTTCGGCAGATTCCACGTAACTTCCAAGATGCTGAAGCGCCAGATGTTCGGCCGCGCAGGCTTCGAGCTCCTCCGCAAACGCGTCCTGCTTTACACGTGACACCCGGGCGCAACTCTGGCTCGTCGACACCATAGCCTCGGCCTGTGACCCACAGCCGCAGCAAGACCGACCAGCCTCGCCCCGCCGCGCTCCCTACCTTTCAGGCACTGCTGGACACTACAGACTGGGCGTCGCTCGCCATGGTCTGCGGCACGGGTGAATGCCTGCCGGCGGCGCTGACACTCCTGACCAGCCCTGACCCACTCATCAGGCAGTCCGCTCTCCAGGATGCGCTGGGGCCCGTGACTCACCAGAACAGCATCTACGAGGCCACCGTGCCCGTGGCGCTCTGCGTCGCGGCGATCCTCAACCATCCGGCCGTCACGGCAGGCGACGACAGTCAGGACGCCAAGACGTCGTCGCACCGTCCAACTCTCGTGCGGCTGCTCGAGTGGCTCGGCGACACCGCCTACGACGCCGACGACGAGTGCGTTGCCATTGGCGAACGTCTCTACGGTGAGGGATTTCTTGATGAGTACGAGGAGATGCGTGCGTTTCGGGACGCGCGCCCGGCAATCTTCTCCGCTGTTCATGCCCTCCTCGGTCATGACAACGCCGATGTGCGCCACACCGCCCTTGTCGCTGCCATCCCCCTCATTGAGCACCCCCTCCTCACCCAGCACCAGGCCGCTCTGGCCGGCCGCGCCCGACGTCTACTGGCCACCAGCACTGACCGGTACCACCGAGACCGCGTCCTGGACGCGCTGAAGGCTTGGGGGCACGACACCAGCGGCCTGGAGAACGCGTCCGACATTGCAGCCCGCGAGCACTACGCCGCCCTCAGAGCTGCGCGCGCTTCCCGGGAAGGCGGCTACAGCGAAGACCCGCCGTTCTGACTCGACGTCCAGAACACTCCGAATCATCCACTGATCACCCTGCGTGGTCGCACCACAAGAAGTGGACCAGAGCCGAAACTCACCTACGTAGCCACCCGCCGTCCGGCAAGCATGGTTCGCGATCGCCGCAGTGAACACCTGGCCCTCGATGTATGGACCGCCGACGTCCGCCTCGACGGCCAACGCGAACTCCGAACCCCTGCCCAACGGAATGCGACGCGACCGCACAGCCATCCAGGCCGCCCTCACCACGACCTACACGTCCGGAGCAGTCGAAGGCGACGTCACCGGCATCAAGCTCGGTGAAGGTCTTGTTCGAGGTCACGATGATCGAGCCTCGCTCGCAACGCTTCGAGATGAGCTGGAAGACAAGGTTTGCTTCGGCCCGCCCGAGGGGCTGGGAGCCGACCTCATCGAGAACGAGGACGTTCGGACGCAGGTAAGTCTGCATCTTGCTGGCCAGGCGGCCGATGCCGTCGGCGGCCTTGAGCTCGCGCACCCGACACCCGCACACGGCTCACCCGGCTGCACACCGCGCCGGCTGCCTTCGCCGAGGCACCCACCGCGACAGCGCCCCGTCACAGGCCCCGCGCTCGGCTGTTTCTCCGACGCGAGCAGCACGGGGAGAGAGATGGATGCCAGGTACGCCTTGGATGCGTGCTCCACCGCGACCGCCATGTGGTGCACGGCGAAGTCCTGGTCGATGGGCTTCTCCAGGTACGCGTCGACAGCCGTACGCGCCCACTTCCGGGCTGGTATCAGCAGGTGCTCGTAGTTCGATTCGTGCGACATGCGAATCACGAGTACACCGGTTCCCCGACCGTCTGACCCGGCAGCCGGCAACCCGGGCGGGCGCGCCTTCACACAGCAGTCGGGAAACGAAGCGAGCCGTCACACCTCCCCGCCGGCCACGCCCCCTCGGGGTGGCTAGTACTCCAGCTGTAGATCGTGATCTTCATGTCTGCGTTGCGGCTTGTCGCCGGTAGTGGCTGGTCTGGGATCGGGCCTGATGGCGACGTCGCCAGTTGGACCAGGCGAGACGGTGGGCGGTGTTGTGGACGGACTGGACGACGATGGCGATGAACAGTCGCTGTACTTCGTTGCAGGACAGCGGGATCAGGTCGGCGGGGTCGGCGGCCCGGTCGTGTTCGTCGGCCCGGACGACGGCGAGGAAGGCATGGGCGAGCATCGCCAGAGTGACCCAGCGGGTCCAGGACACGAATCGTCGGACCTGATGCTCATCAAGTCCGGCCAGACCCTTTCCGGCCTGGAAGGTCTCCTCCACCCGCCACCTTGATCCGGCGACCCTGACCAGGGTGGTCAGCGGCACGGCCCCGGGCGAATAGCAGCGGTAGTAGGCGAGTTCGCCGGTGGCACGGTTGCGGCGGATCAGCAACTGACGGTGCCCGGGGCCGGGGTCGACGGTGTCGATGACGGCCCAGTCGTAAAACCGGTGCCCCTTCGCGCCGGCCCCGGCGGACAGCTTCTGCCAGGCCCGCCTGGGCAGCTTGCCGGCCAGGGCGTCGGCCCTGAACTTGCCTGCCTGGGTGGTGATTCTGGCTGAGCAGGCGACGGCGAGGACGTAGCCCATGCCGCGTGTTTCCAGTGCGGCCCGCAGTTTCGGGTTGCCGCCGTAGACCTCGTCCCCGGCCGCCCAGGCGGCGTGGTGCCCGGCGTCCAGGAACCGTTCGATCATCACGGCGGCCAGTTCCGGCTTGGTCGCGAAGGCCCGTTCCTCTGGGATGCCCGCGGCCTGGCAGCGGTCGGGATCGGTGGTCCACGCGCGCGGAACGTACAGCTCTCGGTCCACCGCGGCGTGCCCGCGGCTGCCGGCGTAGACGAGGTAGACGGCGACCTGGGAGTTCTCGATCCGGCCCGCGGTGCCGGTGTACTGCCGCTGGACCCCGACGGTGTGCGTGCCCTTCTTCACGTCGCCGGTCTTGTCGACGACCAGCACCGCCGCGTCATCACGCAGATGCTCGACCACGTAGTCACGGACGTCATCACGGACCGTGTCCGCATCCCAGGACGCCCGGGACAGCAAGTGCTGCAAACCGTGCGGAGTGGGATCCCCGGCCCACTCCGCGATCGTCCAGCAGCTCTTGCGCGGCAGGTCCGCCAGCAGACCGAGCACCAGCCACCCGGCCCGGCGCCGGGGTTCAACCCGTGCGAAGCGGCCCGCGATCCTGCCCATCAGGGCCTCGAACGCACCCCGCCAACAGGTGGGATCTATGCTGTGACCTGCGGCCACCGTCTCTTCGTCAGTCCACACAACTCACGATGATCAACGGTGGCCGCACCTGTGTCCGCACAGGCCCTGACCAGCGAGATCACTGTCCATGTGCCTGCTGGCTAGACTCGACTCAGGGGGCATCTCAAGGACGGAGATGACTCCATGCCCGCCATCCTCTTCGTCCGGATCACATCCGGACTCGATGCGCAGGAGTTCGAGCGGCGCCTGCTGGAGCGGCGGCCCCGCTTCCATGACGTACCCGGTCTCCTGCAGAAGGTCTACGGCCGCGACAGCGCAACCGGCGACGTGTGCGGCATCTACTTCTTCGAGAGCCGCGAGGCGCTCGACGCGTTCCGGGAGACCGAGCTCGCCCGCACAATCCCTGCCGCGTACGAAGCGGTAGAGGTCCGCCGCGAGGTGTACGAGGTGCTCTATTCGCTGCGCCCCGACCGGGGGCCCTTCGCCGAGTCCGGCCATCCGGCGGACACGACGGCGTGACCCGCCGACGACTGGCGCGACCGCACCAGACCGAGCCAGCCCGTGCCGGCCACTACCAGCGCCAAGCAGCCCAACAACGCAAAGATCACGATCTACAGCTGGAGTACTAGGGCGTGTATCGGAAGTGGCTTGAGAGGCTGCTGGTTCGTCAGTCCCGCGACGGGGCGGCGAGCCAGCGGTCGTCCTGGAACTCGGCTGGGACTTCGTCCTCCCACGGATCGATCCCACGGCGTTCCAACTCGTCGAACCATCGGTCCCGCTGTGATTCGGGGAGGCGTCGTCCACACCAGGGGCAGAAGTCGATAGTGATGCTCGATGTGCCGCCGTCGTGGATGATCAGCCCGTACTCCTGGAACTTGGCGCTGAACGTGATCAAGGCGTCCGGACAGGCAAAGGGATCGTTATGCTGGTCGCAGGGCACGTTCACCCGGCGGCTCATCGCCTCACAGCAGTGACTGGTCATGACCTCGGCTTCTCGTTCATCGGCACTGTGCCTTGAAGTAGATCACGGTCTGTGATGATCGCTGGGTGGCACGTGGAGATCTGACGGATACGCAGTGGACCCGGCTGGAGCCGTTGTTGCCCGTGGGCAAGAAGCCGGGGCGTCCGCCGGTATGGACCAGGCGGCAGCTGATCGACGGCATACGTTTCCGCACCCGTACCGGCGTCCCGTGGCGGGATATGCCGGAGCAGTATGGGCCCTGGGCGCGGGTGTACGACCTGTTCCGCCGCTGGCAGCGGGACGGCACCTGGCAGCGGATCCTCAGCGAGCTGCAGGCCCAGGCCGACGCCAGGGAGCTCATCACCTGGGATCTCAACATCGACTCCACTGTGTGCCGGGCCCACCAGCATGCTGCCGGGGCGAGGAAAGGGGGATCTGCAGGTCGAGCCGCCCGGCGGCGTCGCCGTCGAGCCGGACGATCACGGTCTGGGACGCTCGCGCGGCGGCCTGACCACCAAGGTGCACCTGGCCGTCGAGCAGGGCCAGAAGCCTATGTCCATCGTGATCACGGCCGGACAGCGTGGAGACTCCCCGCAGTTCGAACCCGTCTTGAAGAAGGTCCGTGTCGCCCGCCTGGGTGCCGGCCGCCCCCGCACCCGGCCCGAACGGGTCCGCGCCGACAAGGCGTACGCGTCCCGCAAGAACCGCGCCTACCTACGCCGACGCGGTATCCGCTGCACCATCCCGGACAAGGCCGACCAGGCCCGCAACCGCAAGAAGCTCGGCTCTCGCGGCGGTCGGCCGCCCAAGTTCGACGCGGAGGACTACAAGGCTCGGCACGCGGTCGAGTGCGGTATCAATCGTCTCAAGCGCCACAGGGCCGTAGCTACGAGATACGACAAACTCGCCGTCCGCTACGAGGCGACCGTTCTCGTGGCGGCCATCAACGAGTGGCTGTGACCAGCACTTCCGATACACGCCCTAGGGCGATCGAAAACAGGTGCTGTGCAGCGGCACTGGCCAACCGTTCCTCCTGCCCGATTGCCGTGTGGGTAGGGTGTGGAAAGGGGCCCCGGCACTTTCCCTGCCGGGGCCCCTGCCCATGAGCTACCGAAGCGGCTCAGTCAACGGCGATGAAGCCGAATGGCCGGTCGGACGGCGTGCCGTAGTAGTCACCGGTGACGATGACGGCCTGCTCGGTGGTCACCTCGGCCACGTGGACGTTGTCCACGTAGTTCCAGTCGCCGCCCATCATGGTGGCCGTGACGGTCGGAACCTCCGGGAACTCCCATTGAACAGGATGGCGTACTTGCCAGTGCTCATGTGAAGCACCTTGAAGCCGCGGCCCGCGGTGCGGGTGCCGTCAGCGCTGACGTTCCCTCGTATGACCTGGTGAGGCATTACCTGTCTTCCTTTTCGTGTGCAGAAGGACGAACCGCAGCGGCTGTGTTACGGCCCTGGCCACAGGCTTGCACCAAGGCCACCGCCACGATGCCGGGCTTCTTACCCGGCCGACGCCCGGACGCTGTGCGCGCCCCAGCGCCTCTCGCCGTGTACATGCCCCGATGGAGGCAAGTCACCCTCGATCAACGCAATATCAGGCAAACGAGTGAATCATCATATGAAACAGGGGATTTCGGGCGGGGTTGCAGTGACGACGGGGAAGACGAGGCCGCCACGCTCTCGTACGCGCGCCTGGCACGGGCGGCTGGCGGTGCGCGCGAGAGCCGGCGGACGGTCTTGCCGTCCGCCGGCCGGTGTGCGGCCCGGGTCACCGGCGTCCGCGGTGTGCTGCCACCACCTTCGGGCCAGCTCGGTCTCGCCCTGCCGCTCCAGCAGGAGCCCGAGGTTCATGACGACGGAGTCACCGGCGTCCGCGGCCCGCTGGTACCGGGCGCGGGCCCCCTCGGTGTCACCCCGCTCATCCAACAGGAGACCGAGGCCGAAACTCCTGCGGCCACGTCGACGCAGTGGACGTTGTGGCCGCGCTCCTCCCGGACCGGACAGACGGCCGGTTCGGACCTCAGCGCAGAATTTCGAGCCGCACCCTCTCGTCGGGCGTCGCGATGTCCCAGAAGCGGGCGATGCCCCTCGCGCTACGGTAAGCGCCCGTACCGCCGGTGATGGCCATGTCCAGCGAAGCTGTTCCCTTCGTCCACAATGACTGCATCGTCAGAGAACCCTGCTCGACCTCCATCGTGATCAGACACTGCGACGTGAGTTCTTCGCCCTTGACATGAATGACCTGACAGGATCCGCCCCCGCGTCCGACACTCCGCCCATCCTTTATGGCGGTGCCGGAGTACACGTCCATGTCACCCAAGCTCGGCCCCGTAGGGCCGAGGTCGGCTGCCGTGTACTGATCGTTGCGAACCTTGACTTCGAGAATCTCGACACGCCCCTTTTCCGGAGTTCCGGCATTTGCGCTGTCGACCGACCACATCCCGACCGCAACCGCGGCAAGCGATGCCGCGGCGAACCTCAGGAACGTCGCTCGTCCGCGCGGCTTCCCCGCTTCCCCCCGACGGATGGCAGTGGAACCCGAACCGCTGGTGATCATGGTTGATGCTCCTCACTGTGCATTCATGTGTGCACGCCTTCGACGTCATGTCCTGCAAGACGCCCTGTCCGAGATCGATATCGCCGCATCGCCATGCGCCGTGATCTTCCCGCCCTCGGCCTGTCACGCCGCGGCCGGGAAGACCACCCATCCGGCATGCAGCCGGCCGGTCGTGGCCCGGATGGTCGGGCTGAGGATCAAGCGGGCTGGTCCTTGTCGGACGGGAGCCAGACCTGCATGGTGTTCGGGTCGATCGGAATCGAGACGTGTTCGTGCGTGATCGACCACCTTCCGTTCGACCGCCGCAGGCAGACGCTCTCGCGCACCCATATCGAGGCCTGGAGCCCGCCCTTGCGCTCTCCCGAGTCCAGGTGGAGCATGTGCGCAAACGCGGTGTCCCCGTTGGTCGCGAGGGTGAGGTCGTGCGTCTGCAGGCTGATCGGGCCGACGTATCCGTCGAACCAGCGCAGGAAGTTGCGGCGGATCTCGTCGGTTCCGGTGAACCGCAGCGGGGGGACGACGTCGTAGTAGACGGCGTCGGCAGCGTAGAAGGACATGAGCCGGTCGATGTCCTTCGTCTCCTGGGCGTCGGCGCGGCTCGCCAGGAGCGCCCGGATCTCGTGGGTGGTCATCGCGTACTCCTTCGGTTGGGGTGTGTATCGGGATGGGGTCAGGCGGCGCGGCCGGCCCTGAGCGCGGCGGCGCCGCCGACGACACGGATGGCCCGGATGGCCTGGTGGCGGGCGGCCTCCAGGATCGCCAGGCGGGTGGATTCCTGGCCTCCTGGCGCTGTTGTAGGCGGACAGCTGCGTCCGCCCACTCCAGGTCGCCCTACCCGGCCTCGATGACCTCGGCGGCGCCCCGGTGATGCCGGGCCCCGGGCGATGGGCTTCGTTCGTCTCCGGCGGAGCCGTCTCGGCCGCTGTGTGGACCGGACGCGCACGCAGCCCTCCCGGCGCCCTCGACGGTGGCTCGCGCCGGGGCGTGCGTACCGCACTGACGCTGGTGCTGCAGGAGATGGCCGCGACGTCTACGCGCTCCATGCCGGTGCACCTCCCTTTGCTTCCGTCGCGTTCCGTTGTCCAGTACGACGAAACGGCCCGGCGGAATGTGAGGCGGGGCGCCGATCTCACATTTCGGGGCGCTGCCTCGTCAAAGAGGTGAGGGAAGATCCGACCGAGGGAGCCGCAAGACCATGACGTCCACTTCGACCGCGCCGCAGGACGGCCGTTTCGACCCGATGCCCAGCGCCCTCACGGGTGAGCGCCGCCGGCTGCTCAACCTCGCCTACCGCATGCTGGGCTCCCTGGCCGAGGCCGAGGACGTCGTTCAGGAGACGTACGCCCGCTGGTACGCGATGTCCCCGCGGCAGCAGGAGGCGGTGGCGTCCCCCGGGGGGTGGCTGACCAAGGTCGCCGGGCGTATCTGCCTCGACGTGCTTCGCTCGGCAAGGGCGCGGCGGGAGCAGTACGTGGGGGAGTGGGTCCCCGAGCCGCTGCCCGCGCGCGCCGAGTGGCCCGCCGGTGCGATGGACGGCAGCACGTCCGATCCGGCCGATCACGTCACGCTCGACGAGTCGGTCAGCATGGCCTTCCTCGTCGTACTGGAGGCGATGACCCCGGCGGAACGCGTGGCATTCATCCTCCACGACGTTTTCCGCTATCCCTTCTCCGAGGTGGCCGACATCGTCGGCCGCTCCCCGGCGGCCTGCCGCCAGTTGGCGTCCTCGGCCCGCCGCCGCGTCGACGCCTCGCGGGCTCCCTTGTCGCCGACGGCCCAGCGGGCCGGTGTCGTCAAAGAGTTCAAACTGGCGTGGCAGGCCAAAGACATCAATGCCCTCATCGGCCTGCTCGACCCCGCCGCCACCGCCATCGGGGACGGCGGCGGACGTGTCACGGCGCTGGTACGCCCGATCGAGGGCGCCGAGCAGATCGCCCGCTTCTTCGCCGACCGGACCCTCCCGGGTCGACTGGCGGTCCGGGAGTGCACGGTCAACGGCCAGCCCGGTCTGGCAGCCCACCTGGACGGCGCCGTCGTGTCGGTGTACGCGTTCGATATCGCGGACGGCGGCATCCGACGGATCTGGGCCGTGCTCAACCCCGAGAAGCTCCGGCCATGGAAGAGGAAATGACGCTCGGCCCACCGGTCGGCCGGCGCCCATGTGCAGGACGGGCCCGCAGCGCCCTGGCGAGCGATTGCGGGCCGGAGGTAGAGAGAGCGAGCCGCGCGCTCTACTGCTCGGCGGGCCCCAGGCGGCCGGCCCGCCACCGCGCCACTCGATCAGTAGCCCGTCGTCCCGGCGGACGTCGTCGGGGGCCCAGGCCGGCCCTGCACAGTAATTCGAAGAGGTGTCGCCGGGGCCGCCGGTGCGGCCGAGGATCTCGCCGTCGCAGCGGACGCGGTGCCCGCGCCGGGAGTCCGGCGAGCAAACGATCACGCGCAGGTCGGGGCTCATCTTCCAACTCTTCGATCGCCGCGTGAGCTCCGCGGCGATGTCGTCCCGGTCCGGGCCGTGCAGCCACAGGTTCTGCGCGGTCTCCCGCAGAAGAGCCGGCTCGTCCGGCCTCTGCAGCAGCACGAGCCGACTTCGACGAAGTAGTGCTCGCGGCGCTCCTGACCGCACGCCGGTGCCGGACGGTACTCATCTCTTTCCGCTTCACTCGACCCTCTCGCCATATACCCCTAGGGGGTATATGGTTGTGATGTGGGTCCGCGGGAGCGGGGTCACACTGGACGGGAATGGGGATGACGGTCATGGACCACAGCGCGCACCACACCAGCACCACACACGACCACACTGCGCACCAGGCGCACGCGGAGCATGCCGGACACCAGATGGGCCCGGTGACCTGGGGGGCCGCCGCGAAAGCGACGCTGCACTGCCTGACCGGATGTGCGATCGGCGAGATCCTCGGCATGGTCATCGGCACCGCCCTGCTGTGGGGCAACGTCGAGACGATGATCCTGGCGATCACCCTGGCGTTCGTCTTCGGCTACTCGTTCACGCTGTTCGCGGTCCGCCGGGCCGGCCTGGACTGGAAGTCCGCGATCAAGGTGGCGCTGGCCGCCGACACCGTCTCGATCGCGGTGATGGAGCTCGTGGACAACGGCATCATCGCCCTGACCCCCGGGGCGATGGACGCCCACCTGTCGGACGCGCTGTTCTGGACCGCGCTGCTGGGCGGCTTCGCCGTGGCCTTCGTGATCACGACGCCGGTCAACAAGTGGATGATCGGCCGGGGCAAGGGCCACGCCGTCGTTCACGCCTACCACTGACCCAGGCCGCTCGACGAACGCGCCCGGCTGCACCTTCACGGGTGCTGCCGGGCGCGGTCGCGTCTGGGGGCGTTGGCTGGAGGTACCGGGGGCTTCGATGGCGGCCGCTCCGGATCCGCCGGCGCCGCGGGGAACGGAGGCACCGACGATGTCCAGCACCGTCAAGGACATGCTCGCCACCCACCCGGCCGACCTCGGCGACATCGACCAGGCCAAGCTCACGCACTGTATCGAGGAGTGCATCGCCTGCGCGCAGACGTGTACCGCGTGCGCGGATGCCTGCCTGTCCGAGGGCATGGTGGGCGAGCTCGCCAAATGCATCCGCACCGACATGGACTGCGCCGACATCTGCACCGCCACCGCCGCCGTGCTCTCGCGGCACACCGGCTACGACGCCAACATCACCGCGGCGATCCTCAAGGCGTGCGCCATGGTCTGCGCGTCGTGCGCCGACGAATGCGGACGGCACGCGGACATGCACGAGCACTGCCGCATCTGCGCGGAAGCCTGCCGCTCCTGCGAGCAGGCGTGCGACGAACTCCTCGGCGCCCTCGGCTGACGTTCGCCCGTCAGCTGCCCCCGCCCGGAAGGCGAAGCCGCGGGGCGGCCACGGCAACGGCACCACTGATCCACCCTCCCAGCCCCCCGCCTCTCCGAACGCCACCCACCCGAGCAAGGAGCCCAGGCACGACGACGACGGACACCAGCACTGAGCAGACCTGCCTCCGCCGTCAGAACCGTCAGACGACAGCCGGGTCGGAGACAGCGCGCCCTTTGCCTGCGTGCAGGCCAGGCCCCCGGCGGCGGGGCTCAGCGCGGCTGTGGGAACTGCTCGGGCCGGCGGCGGCGCCCGTAGCGGGTCACCCCGCGCGGCTTGAACACCGACAGGGCGGCCGCCGTCAGCAGGACCAGCAGGGCGGCGGCCGCGTCGGCGATCAGCTGGATGCGCAAGGCCTGGAGCTCGCCGCCCGCAAGCGCAGCCCGAGCGGCGGCGTCCGCGAGGTGGCCGACCGGCTGCATGTGGACCAGCAGCAGAAGTGTCGCGACCACGGTGATCAGCAGTTTCGCGATCACCCAGTAGTGCCGCAGCAGCCCCCACACCGTCCCGAGCGACTGCACCAGGCCGGTGATCAGGCAGGCGATGCTGAACGGGACGATCACGTACCAGCCCACCACGTCCATGGCCAGGTAGGCGCCCCGCACCGTCTGGGGTGAGCTGCTGGTCAGCCCGGCGACGGACAGGGCGAGGAAGGCCGCGACCGCGCCCAGCCAGCCGACCGAGGAGGTGACATGGAGCGTCAGCGTGAGCTTGCGCAGCCTCGGGGAAAACGGGGTCACGGCGCGTGCCCCGCCATGCCGCCGCCGGCCAGGTGCACGATGACGAACACCACGACCAGCACGACGGCGACCGCCGCGGAGACCTTCACCCAGCGCGGCGCCCCCTCGCCGTCCTCATCGTGACGGTCCGGTGAGCCTGCCATGACGCCTCCACTTTTCGAGACACTCTGTCTCTATCTGAAACTGAGTGTATGCCGTGTGGACGTCCGTATCCTGAGTGGGTGCCGAAGCTGTGGAACGAGACGATCGACGCCCACCGCGCCGCCGTGCGCGAGGCCATCCTGGACGCCACCGCGAAGCTGGTGGCCCAGGGCGGCCTGCGGTCGGTGACCATGTCCCAGATCGCCGAGCGGACCGGCATCGGTCGAGCGACGCTGTACAAGTACTTCTCCGACGTCCAAGCGGTGCTGCTGGCCTGGCACGAGCGCCAGGTCGCCGCCCATCTCCAGCAGCTCGCGGGCATCCGCGACCAGACCGGCACCGCCATGGAACGCGTGAGGGCGGTGCTGGAGGCGTACGCGGGCATCGCCCGACAGCAGCACGGCGGTGAACTCGCCGCCCTCCTGCACCAGGGCGAGCACGTCACCCACGCTGAGCAGCACCTGCACGGCATGGTCCAGCACCTCCTCGCCGAAGCAGCCGAAGCCGGTGACCTGAGGGGCGACGTCCCACCGGCCGAGCTCGCCCAGTACTGCCTTCACGCCCTGACCGCGGCGGCCGCCCTGACTTCCCAGGCGGCTGTGACCCGCCTGGTCGTCGTCACCCTCGACGGCCTACGCCCGGTTACCTGAGCCGGCAGTGCCTTGCGGTCGCCGGTTCCGCCACACCGAGCGAACCCACGCCGGACTCTCGGTAAGAGCGAAGAGTCGCCGCCGGTTCCCAGGCAGAGTCCCGTGGCTTCGGCGAACTCGTCGGTTTCCGGTCGTGGGCGACAGCATGATCGAGGCCGCCATCTGCGACGGCGACATCGTCACCGCCGGGCGCCAGGAAACCGCCGACCACGGCGACATAGTGGCGGCCATGCCGGGGGGACGGCGAGGCCACGGTCAAACGCCTGCGCCGCGAGAACGGCCAGGTCTGGCTCACGCCCCACAACCCGGCGTACGCGGCTTCTCTGGGGTCGGGCAGTGCTGTGTGCGGTGATGGCGGGAGTTGATGCAGCTCAGCGGCGCGTGGTGGGACTGTAGCTTGCGACAGGTGTAGTGCGATCGCTGAACCGAGTGGTCTCGCCGCGGACGGCATGGCCAGAGTTCAGGTTCGCCGCTGAAGGCCGAGCAGAGCGACGGCCAGGACGTCGGGTTCCCGGGGGCTGTTCTCCTCTAGGAGGTTGATGCGCCGTTGAAGCTGGTCGATGTCGACCGGGGCTCCGAGCCCAGATTCCGACCAGACGCTCTCGCCGAGCTGAGACGACAAGCGCTTCTCCAGCTGCCGGATCCGTGCGGTGAGGCACTTGTTGGCTTCGAGCGCGTTCGCGAGGTCTGCCGGGAGCGATGTCCGGCTCACCGCCACCATCCGCCCGTCCTGGATGGGTGTGCCGGCCGCGACGGGGACCCGTTCGAGCAGGTCAGGATGCCGATAGGTCACAGCTGTCGCGACTGAGCACGACACCTGGCCTGTTGGACAACTTCAAGGTTCTGACCGCTCTTCCGTGACGACTACGGCTGGAGGAGGATCCGGGCCCTCAGCAGGGTGAATGAGGCTCTGCCGTACACCTGCCGCTTGATCGTTTTGATCCTGTTGACGTGGCCCTCGACGATGCCAGAGCTGTAGGGCAGCGTGAGCCCGGCGGCGACGGCGTGGAGGTCCTGGCGGACGGAGTCGGCGAAGACGCCGATGGCGTCAGGGCCGCTCAGTTCGGCCTTCTGGATCCAGTCTCGGAGCAGGTGGCCACGGCGATGTCGCAGCATGTCCGTGAACTCCCGAGCGAGGTCGCAGGCCGCGGCGATCTCGGGGCAGGCAGTTCGTGCGGCTTCCAGGCTCGCGGTATCCGCAAGGCTGAGCCCCTCCTGGGGACGCATGATCCATGAGGTGATCGTGCGAGGACTGGGCGTCACTGCCCGGGCGGGTATCGCAGTGCCCTTCCGGATCGTCGTCACGTAGCGGTGCACGACGTGGTAGCCGCCGGAGTAACCGAGGGCGAGCACCTCGCGGTAGAGCTGCATCGGGCTGGTGGCGCCCTGGTCGAACCGGTGCTGTATGTGACCGATGAACGGGTCGAGGACGCCGTGGCCACGGTCTCGTGCCGAGGCGAGGAGGTCCTCCAGGTCATGGTTGCGGTAACGCCGTACCGTCTTGCGGTCCAGTCGCAGCCGGCGGCCGATGGCGCTGAGCGACAGGCCGCTGGCGGCCAGTTCGTTGACTTCCGCGTGGCGTTGGCGGACCCGGTCCAGGAGCGGTGTCTCAGGGATCACCGGCTCCTGGCCAGCGTCCATGGAGCTTGGCTGGCGCAGACAGTCGCGGTGTCGGCGGCAGGTCTTCTCCACAGCCGTCGAGAGGTTCTGGAGGAGGTGCCAGCGATCTGCTACTTCCAGCACGCCGAGGGCCGCCTGCCTGATGGCCTTGGTGAATGCCATCAGACGGTCACGGCACACTATCTCGGCGCCTGGGTGCTCAAGGAGCCAGGCAGCGACCGTGGCGGTCTCCCGATCAGGCAGTACGTCCACCGGCCTGGAGGTGTCGATGTCGACGAGGACGGTGCCGTAGGTCCGTCCCCTTCGGAACGCGAACTCGTCGATGCCGAGTATCCGCGGTGCTCGGGCCGGCACGGGCGGTGCCGTCAGCTGTCCCAGGAGGGCAGTCCGCCGGCCGTGGAGTCGTAACTTCACACAGAGGCGCTGGCCCGGACGGCCGCCGAGCTCCACCGCGACCGCCCTCGTTGCCGACCGCGCTGCCGTCGAAGAACGGCGCCGCGGCTCGGTCAGGCCTGCCACCTGTTCCACGAATGTCCGACGTCGGCAGTGGCTCTGATCGCAGAAGAACCGACGCACCCGGAGGCGGACGATCATCTTGTGGCCACCGACGGGCAGCCCGGCTATGTGACGCCAGTACCGGCTGTGCACCCGCGCGGCAGGATGCTCGCACTGGGGGCATCCACCAGGCGGCCCGCACCCCGCCGCGTCGACCATCAAACTGTCATCGGCGACTACGACCTGCCGCACCACGAGGTTCAGACCCGGAAAGAGAACATCTTCGAGCGTCTCCACCTTCACAACAGAGGGATCCCCCGTCGGAACGGCCCTGCAATCCGGACCTCACCGCCTTGAGTCGCTGGTTCTCTTCCCTGGCTACATAGTGAGGGCGTCAGTCGTCAGCCCTGTCAGGCCTTCTCCGCTGGCCTCCCCCGCGTGGGGGAGGTGGATCATTCTCGAGTACGAAGACCTGTCGTGGGTGGCAGCGTGATCGTGAACATATGACGAGCTCTCTTGATCCGAATCAGGTGCCGCGCGCATGAACGCGATGGCAGCGGTACACGCCGTCCGGCGGTGGCGGTCGGCGTGCCGCCCGGCCGTGGTGCCTCTGAAATGGGCCTGGCCTGCGTACGTGTCCGCAGTCGACCAACTGGTCTACGCGGGGGAGAAGGGCTACTACGCGACCCAAGGACGCCTGGGCATTCCCGGCGGACCGCTGGTGACCGCCTCGCAGTACACCAACACTTCCGATGTCGCGCTCGCGCAGTGGACGCTGGCCTCACTGGGCCTGCTCTCCGCCATCATCGCGCTCGCCGCCGTACGGCCATGGGGCGGCCTGGTACCGCGCCCGCTGCTGCTTCTCGGGCTGTGGGGAACGGTCGCCCCGGCAGCCGCCGGCCAATTCCACGTGGCCCGGGAAGTCCTTTTCGGCTCCGGTCCCGGTGGGTGGTCGGCGTGGGCCGCAGTGCAGGGCGCCGCGGGCCTGTGCCTGTGGCTGGCCATGGCCTGGATCTTCACTCGCCGCCGGGGACAGGACACCACAGCCGCGGTGAAGACGGGGCGAGGCACGGGATGAAGGAGGCCATGGACACGCGGTCCCCCACGCGCCGCACCCTGTCAGTACGCCGATGGGCCGCCTACGCGACCTGTGTCTGGACCCTCGCCGGCTACGGAACGCTCAAACTCTATTGGGCGCTGGGCGGCACGGCGCTCACCTCCAGCGCCCCTCTGCCCCGGTCGGCCCGTGAGGAGCTCGCCGCGCAAACCCCCGGCACGATCGCTGGACACTGGATATCGGTCGGCCTGGTCGTCTTGGGCGCCTTGGCGGCGCTCGCCACGGTGCGGCCCTGGGGACATGTGCTGCCACGCCGGCTCTTGACCGTGCCGATGTGGATCACCGGCGCCCTCATGGTCCTGCGCGCCTGCGGCGCGCTGGGCTTCGGCTTCGTCGGCGACGCCATGGTGCTGACGGGCACCCGGCACGTGGGGCCGCCCGACACCGAGATCGCGCACCATCTCTCCCGCGTGGATCTGCTGCTCTGGTCGCCCTATTTCCTGGTCTGGGGCCTCCTGTGGGGCGCGACCGCCTGGGCCACGCCGAGGCGACCAGCCCGCTAGGCCAGCCAGGCATCCACAGGCGCAACGGCCCGAAACCTGTGGGCACCTCCATCGACTCCTCCGCTGCGCCGGACTCCTCATCCCGGCGTAGCCATCACGGAAGCGCGGTCACAACCAACTTCAATGCACAGTGACGGCTGACCGCCCGACGTTAACCAGGTCACCACCGGGCGCGCAGCACCCCATCGCTGTCGGGCAGGACGGCGCAGAGCAACGGGTTGCGTTCGTCGAGGTACACGGGCAGGGTGCAGGCCGCTCTTGAGCCGGCCACCAAGGCAGCGAGCTGCTGGTACTCGGATTCGTCGACGATCGTGTGGCTGATCGTCCCGTCCTGTGCCTCCCAGACGAATTCCGCGGATCCCTCCTTGGGCAGCGTGGCGAGGACCGCACCGACGTCAGGGGTCAGGTCGGGCCAGACGTGCAGCACAGCGCGTGGGCTGAGACCGGCGCGCACCGTGTCGAGGTTGTCGGGGGTGAGGCGGTGCCAGCGTGCTGCGTTGCGGACATAACCCTCCTCCAGGAGCACTGTCTGCCGCGAGGCCAGCGTCGTCAGCAGGCGCGCCCAGAAGTCCTCGTCGGCGGTCTCCGTCACTTCGGGCTCGTCATGCTCCACCGCGTAGGGCGAGGCCGCCACCGGCTCCGGGAAGAGGCCGAGTTCCCGGGTGCGGGTCACGGCGTCCGCGCAGGGCCGGTCGGTGCCGACGTACACGTACTGGTCCCATCCGACGTGCACGCTGAACACATCCCGCACCTCCAGCCGGCACCAAGCGCCCTGGTCGCGGAGCATGGCCCGGACCAGCTCCAGAGCGACCGGGAGGGAAACATCGGCACCGTCGTGGTAGCCGGTGAGATCGGGCGGGAAGAGACCGCCGAGGCCGTGCCCTTCCACCGGCGGCTCCACGCCGAAGTGGACGGATCCAGCGACCGCGGGCTCGCGAATCGCCAGCCGGGTGATACCCGCCGCCTCGGCGAAGGCGGCGATCGCCGCCAGATAGGCCCCCTCGACCGGCCCGTGGTCGCTGACTGTGTCCTCTGCACCGGTGTAGCGGCCGAGCTCGTCGCGGTCGGCGGGGTCGTACTTGGTGATCCGGTGAACGAAGGACGGCGGCACGCTGCTCCCTGGACGGTCAGAAGGGGTGCCAGCGTAGTTCCCCGGTCTGCCGGCCATCTCGGATGCACGGCACGACAAGTCCACCGCTCAACGGACAGGGCTAGGTGTCTTGACCCGCATGGTTGTTGACGCGGCTGATGGGTGAGTGTCCGTCGAGTGCGGTGTGGCAGCGGTGGTGGTTGTAGGTGTGGAGGAAGTCTGCCAGGGCTTCGGTTCGCTCTGTGTTCGAGGTGTAGGGCCGTAGGCAGGCCCACTCGTCGAGCAGGGTGCGGTTGAAGCGTTCGATCTTGCCGTTGGTCTGCGGGCGGTAGGGCCGATGCGTTTGTGGCTGATCGCGGCCTCGCTGAGGGCCTGGGTGAACAGGCCGTCCGCGCCTACGACGTGATCCGGATGCTGTCCCATGACGGACGGCCCACCCCGCTTGGCGACGCGATCGCCCACTACGGGCGGATCGCGAAGACCCTGCACATACTGCGCCTGGCCGACGAGCCCGGCCATCGCCGCCAGATCAAGGTGCAGGCCAACCTCCGGGAAGGCCGTCACGCGCTCGCGCGGAAGATCTTCCACGGCCGGGCTGGGCAGCTCTACCCGCGCTATCGGGAAGGCATGGAGGACCGGATCGGCGCCCTCGGCCTGGTCCTCAACGCCCTGGTCCTCTTCGATACCCGCCACATGGACGCTGCGCTCACCCAGCTCCGTGCAGATGGCCTCAACGTCCGCGACGAGGATGTGGCGCGCCTCTCACCGTTCGTCCGGAACCACATCAACATGCTGGGTCGGTACTCCTTCCAGCTTCCGGACCTGCCTGGCGGATGCGACCCCTGCGCGGCAAGGACGCTGCCGACGAGGGATGAGGCTGCTCACGCTGGGTTTTTTCCTCCGGTAGATCGCCGCCGTCAAAGCCCGTGGTCACCATGCGCTCAGACATGTTCGAGGCACGTCTCCGCGAACGCGCGCATCTGGTCCGTGACATGGGAAGTTCGCCAGACGAAGCTGTATTCGATCGGGTCGGCGTCGTGGAAGGGGACCCAGGTGACGCCGGGGTGGGCGTAATACTGCTCGGCGATGTCCGCTGCGGGTGATACTCCGGCACCCGCGGAGATCAGGGGCAGGACCTCCGGCCAATACGTTGCGGCTGGGCCTTGGGGGATGAGTCTGCCCTGTGGTGTGAACCGGGGGAAGTGGTAGTCCAGCCAGTACAGGGGTACGGGGCCGGTGATGGTCACGAGCTCGGTGTCAGCGAGGTCCTCCAGCGACAGTGACGAGCGGCGGGCGAAGGCGTGCCCCGTCGGGACCATGAGGACTCGGGGCCTCGACAGCAGCACGGGGCCGGGCGTGAGGTCAGGCTCGTCCAGAGGCCGCTCCGTCACCTGGAGGTCCACGTGGCCCGCGCGAATCGGGCCGAACGGATCGCCGATCTGGATCTCTTTGATCTCCACCCGTGAGCCGGGAAATCGGGTGGCGAACGTGTCCGCTGCTCGGAGGAGGACCTTGGCCACGAAGGCCCCCGAATACCCGACGCGCAAGACACTGGTCCCCATCCGGGCGGCCTCGACGGCACGGGCCACCGCGTGCTGGATCTGCCGGTGGCCGGGGAGCAGGTCGTCGCGGAACTGTACGCCGAGGGCCGTGAGCGCCACGCTTCTGCTGGTGCGGACGAAAAGAGGCGCACCGATGCGGCGTTCCAGCTTCTTGACGACTTGGCTGGTACGTCCCTGGGCCAGCCCGAGCCGTTCCGCTGTCCGCCGGAAATGCAGCTCCTCGGCCAGCGCGAGGAAGACCTCGATCTCGTACCGCTCCATGCAAGCCCCCACCGGTGAGTCCAGGTCACCGATCCTAGAACGGAAAGGTCTTGTTCCTGGCGGGCCCCCGATCGACAGTTGATCAAGCTGTTCGGCCACAACGCTGAAGCAACGTCCCCCTGCCGCAGGGGTCATGCACGCTGCCCTGAAGGGAACCCATCATGTCTGCGACACCTGAAGAATCGCGCTTGTTCGAGCCCACCAGGCTCGGCCCGCTGCAGCTTCCCAACCGCCTGGTCATGGCGCCGCTCACGCGCAACCGTGCCACGAGCGACGGTGTGCCGACCCCGCTCATGGCGGAGTACTACGCGCAGCGGGCCACGGCCGGGCTGATCATCGCGGAGGCCACCACGCCCAACAAGGTGGGGCAGACGTTCCCCGACATTCCCGCGCTCCACAACGACGCGCATGTCGTCGGCTGGCGCCAGGTCACGGAGGCGGTACGGGCCGCCGGCGGGCGTATGTTCGTGCAGCTCCAGCATGGCGGTCGGGTCGGTCATCCCGACAACAGCGGTCTCGTCCCCGTGGCGCCGTCGCCGGTACGCCTCGACGAACCGGTTCCGACGCAGAAGGGGCGGCAAGAGCCGGTCGTCCCACGGGAGATGAGTATCGACGACATCAAGGCAACGGTGGCGGACTTCGCCGTGGCGGCCCGCCGGGCGGTCGACGCGGGATTCGACGGCGTGGAGGTGCACGCTGCGAACGGGTTCCTGCTGCACCAGTTCCTGGCCAAGGGAACCAACACGCGGGCCGACAGCTACGGGGGCTCGGCCGCCCACCGCGCCCGTTTCCCCCTGGAGGTCGTGGAAGCCGTCGTGGAGGCGATCGGTGCGGAGCGGGTGGGCGTACGGATCGCGCCCGGCCTGGGTGTGAACGGCATTGAGGAAGGCGACAGCGAGGACATCTACACCGCACTCGTCGACGGTCTGGACGCTCTGTCACCGACGTATCTGCACGTCGTCTTCGCCGATGCGGACAACCCCTTGTTCCAGCAGATCCGCAAGGCGTGGCCGGGCACGCTCATCGGCAACCCGGTGCTCGGCTGGGGCGACCCGCTCCCTGTCGACGGCGGCAAGAGCGCCGGTGAACGCCTGCTCTCCGCAGGCGCCGACCTGATCTCGTACGGCCGCGGCTTCCTCGCCAACCCGGACCTCGTCCACCGGCTGCGCACCGACGCGCCCCTGAACGACTACCGCCCTGATTCCTTCTACGGGGGCGGCGCGGAAGGCTACACCGATTACCCCGTCCTCGCTGAGCGCGTGTGAGGGTCGCTGTCGCTGATGGTCGGGTAGCCCGAGGCCGAGACGCCCCGGGCTACCCGACCATCCCCGATTCGCCTGGTTCTCCGGCTTCTTGTGCCGGGGACTTCACCATCAGAGTGCTCTCCGTGACCAATTAGGTCAGTGGTCAAACCACAAGCTGAACAGACCAACAGCATTCCGGGTTCGGTGGCGGCTCCCCCCGCTGCTGTGGTGGGCCCGCAGCACCGCGCTCTTCCAGCTCGCCACCGAGATCCCGACCGCAATGCTCGCCCGCACCCTCGGCATCCACACCGACGTCGGCGGCGCCCCGGCGCTGGAGTTGACATTCCGGATCCACGGAACGCGGATCTTGCAGTACAGCTCGACGATCTTCCACCATTTCTTCTCGACCCAGACCTCGTAACCGTTGCTGCGCAGCTCCGCCTCGGCCGGCTCCGCCTGCGCCACCACCTCCTGCGGGGCGGGGGCACGGCAGGCAGTCATCGACTCCGTCCGCCGGCGACGCGTCCGGGCCGAGCTGCGGCACGATCCGCAGGAGGTTCTCCCTGGCCTCGGCCCCCAGCTCCATCGGCCGCTTCGCGGACCGCTCGAAGACGACGCCGTCGCCGTCCAGGCCCTCGCTGGTACGGACACGCGCCGGCGTGCCGACGCCTTCGTCGGGCGATGGGGGAGGAACGCCAGGACGGTCCTGGCACCGGGCTCGTCGCTCACGCGGTAGACCTGCCCGCGCCCGGCCTTCATGGCCGTGCCCATCTCGTTCAGGTCCTGGCCGTCGTCGTTGTTGCGCAGGCGCAGCTGCCACGAGGCTGGGAAGCCGGCGGCGGAGCCTTTGCGGCGTCAGATGCGGCCGGTCTCGTGGGCCCACATGGCGACCTCGACGCGGTTTCGGGCGCCGAGCTTTCGCATGAGGTTGGCGAGGTGGGCTTTGACGGTGCTTGGGGTGATATGGAGCTCGCCGGCGATCTCATTGTTGGTGCGGCCTTGCGCTACAGGCACGAGGACTTCCTCCTCGCGGGCGGTGAGCGGTTCTATCGGCTGCCTCGGTGGTGAGGTCCGTGCGTGGGCGAACGCTGCGAGCAGTCGGACAGTCACGCTGGGTGCGATCAGTGCGTCTCCGTCGGCGGCGGCGTGGATGGCCTGGGTCAGCAGGGCGGGTCCGGCGTCCTTGAGCAGGAACCCGCGGGCGCCGGCTTTGAGCGCCCCGTGGACGTACTCGTCGAGGTCAAAGGTGGTGATGACCACGATCGGCAGCGGATCGGTGACGTCGGGGCCTGCGAGGCGTCGGGTGGCTTCGATGCCGTCCATCAGCGGCATTCGGATGTCGAACAGGCCGACGTCGGGGCGCAGCTGGAGCGCCAGGCGGACTGCCTCACGCCCGTCGGCGGCCGCGCCGACCACTTCGATGTCGGGTTGGGCGTCGAGCAGCATGGTCAGCCCGGTGCGCACGATGGGCTGGTCGTCGGCGATGAGGACCCTGATGCTCATCGTGGCGTCCCGGTTCGAGGCAGGACCGCCTCCACCCGCCAGCCCCGCTCGGCGGCGGGGCCCGCGTGGAAGGTGCCGCCGAGCAGTGAGGCGCGTTCCCGCATGCCCACCAGGCCGTAGCCTGCTGGGGCGCGGCCGCCGGCGGCGGAGCCGTCATCGTCGATGGTCAGCCGTACCTGGTCGGCGTCGCCTGTGACGGCGACGGTGACCTGGGTCGCGTGACGGGCGTGCCGTCGAGCGTTGGTGATGGACTCCTGGGCTATGCGGTAGATCGCGGCCCCGACCGCCGGGTTGAGGTCGTCGAACTCGCCGAACAGCGTCACCTCGACGCAGGGACGCGTCCGACCATCGGTGGCGAGCTGCTCGACCTCGGCCACGCCGGGCTGCGGCGCGAACTCGGTGTCCTGTGCGACGCGGAGCACGCCGACGATGGCGCGCAGCTCGGTGAGGGTGCGGGTCGCCGCGTCCTCGATGATGGCCAGGGCCTCGATGGCACGCTCGGGGTGGGAGGCCGCAATCGCACGTCCTGCTTGGGCCTGGATGACGATGCCCGAGACATGGTGGGCGACGGTGTCGTGGAGTTCACGAGCGAGCTGTTCGCGTTCGCGGGCCTTGGCTTGGTCGATGTCGCCGATGCGGATCTTCGCGCGATAGCGGATCGTGGCGCCGAGCGCGGCGGCGAACAGGAAGAACGCGTACCCTTCGACCGTCTCCCACAGGCTCATGGGGTCGGCGACGTAGGTGATGGCCAGCCAGAGCAGGATGACGCCGAGGCCGCTTGCGGCCTCCCGACCGGAGCCCCATCGGAACAGGGCGTAGGCCAGGATCAGCGCCGCGCCGATGCTGTTCGGCAGGGCGCCTTGCGACCCGGTGAGGATTCTGACGATGTCGACGATCGTCAACGTGCCGAAGGAGACCGCAACCGCGACGAGCGGGTGCGTGCGTCGCCACAGCAGGGGGCCGAGGACCGCGAGCACCGCGAGTAGCAGCAGCGGGCGTGGCGCCAAGGCCTGGCGAAGCATCACTTCCACCAGGGACCAGCAGATCAGTACTGCGACCAAGACCCAGTCCCGCGGCCTCCGGTCCGGGGCATTCGCGGGTCGAGGTTCGACCCACAGCGAGCGGAGTGCGTTGGTGGCCATCTGATCAGCCTAGGCGGCCCGCGTGCTCGGTGTATCCGTCGAAAGTACAAGAGCTCGGCTGTACCAACGGCCAGGTCGAATCAGGTTCCGCGGCTGATGTCCCCGCCGCCGGCAGCCGTGAAGGTGGAAGCACCCACCCATCAAGCCAGGGAGCATTGTGATGAGAACGCCTCAAGCCCACACCGCACTGGAGAATCCGCCGCCCCAGAGCACGCTGGAAGATCTGCGCATGCCCGTGCAGGCCAAGCTCGCAGCAGCATGGACCAGCTTCATGTTCCTCTACATCTACGTCGACTACCTCGCCCTGTACAAGCCCGGCTTCGTCGACGACATCCTGGCCGGCATCGTCCACGAGTTCGACATCGGCCCGACCTTTGTCGCCGTTGCGCTCACGCTCATGGCCATCCCGATCCTCATGATCCTGCTCTCCGCGACACTGCCCGCCCGTGTCAACCGCACCGTCAACCTCGTCGTGGCAACGCTCTACATCCCCGTCTCGATGTTCAACGCGGTAGGGGAGTCTTGGACGTACTCCTACTTCTACGGCCTCTCCATCGGACTCGAAGTGCTGCTCCTGGCCTTCATCCTGCGCTCCGCCTGGACCTGGCCACGCCGCATCGCATCACCGGCGACCCTGGCAGCCGGCCTCGACAGCGAGCCACTCCACAGGCCGCAGCAGGCGTGACTGCCCGCCCCGTGCCCGACCATCCTTCGCTCGCGCCACCCGCGGGCACGGTCATCCGTCTCGTTCGCGGACCGGATCGGGCCCCGGGAAAGTCGGTGCCGACATGGCCTGGCACTTCGCTCGCCCTGGGCTCCAGTACGCCTCCACGGAGGACTTGCGGCGGGGAGTGCCCACGAAGGAGAGCAGAGCGACGCTGAAGGCGCTTGCCGATCTCCGCAACGTGTATCGATCGGCCTGCCTCACTGCGTTCCTGGCCTGCGAAGACCCAGAGACGCGCCAGGACCTCTCGCTGGGACTCAGCCTCGACCCGGCGGACTACCCTGCCGAGTTCCGAACCGGCGATGCAAAGGCCAGGCTCATCATCCAGGCAGACCCCGAGCGGCATCGCCGGCTTGAGGAACGCCCCGCGTTCGGGGCCTGCCGCCCGGACCTCGTGTCGACGACGGCGCTGCGGGCGCTGGACATCTGGACCCGGACCGGGCACCGTCGCCTCCGGATGGTGAACCCCTCCCGGGCGGTCCGCCGCCTTCTCGCCGTGGCGCCGTCGGCGCTCCGGCCGCGCGGCCTCTCCTCCGCGGCCGCCGGACGGGCGGCCCCCACAGTCCGCCGTCCCCGAGATCACCGGGAGAAGCAGTGCACCGTTGACGTCGATGCCATGAGGACTGCCCTCCGGACCGCCCCGCGAGGGAGCGGCCCGGAGGGCAGACAGACGATCGGGCGGGGTGGCTTCAGGCCGTTACGGGGCCACCTTCAGGAGCTTGTTCACGGTGCCCGTCGACGGGTTGGTCACCGCGCCGGTGGTCGCCGACGCGTTGAGGGCCGCCGCCGTCTGCGCCGGAGTCGCGGACGGGTGCCCGGCGAGGTAGACCGCCGCGGCGCCGACCACGTGCGGAGTGGCCATGGAGGTGCCGGAGATGGTCTTGGTACCGGTGTCACTGTCGTTCCAGGTGGACGTGATGTCCGAGCCCGGGGCGTACAGGTCCACCACGGAGCCGAAGTTGGAGAAGGAGGACTGCGCGTCGTCGATGGTGCTCGACGCCACGGTGATCGCCTCCCGGACACGGGCCGGCGAGCCCTGCCCGGCGTCGGCCGACTCGTTGCCCGCCGCGACGGCGAAGGTGACGCCCGACGCGATCGCCCGGCGCACCGCCTCGTCGAGCGCCTCGTCCGCGCCGCCGCCCAGGCTCATGTTGGCGACGGAGGGGCCGGAGTGGTTCTTGGCGACCCAGTCGATACCGGCGACGACCTGCTCGGTGGTGCCCGAACCGTTGTCGTCCAGCACCCGCACCGCGACCAGCTTCGCCTTCTTGGCGACGCCGTGCGAGGTGCCCCCGATGGTGCCGGCGACGTGCGTGCCGTGGCCGTTGCCGTCGTCGGCACTGTTGTCGTTGTCGACGGCGTCGAAGCCGTGCGTGGCGCGGCCCCCAAAGTCCTTGTGGGTCACGCGTATGCCGGTGTCGATGACGTACGCGGTCACCCCCTCTCCGGCGTTGTCCGGGTAGGTGTACTTCTTGTCACCGGACTTCGCGACCTGGTCGATCCGGTCCAGCCCCCATGAAGGCGGGTTGTCCTGGGTGGCGTTGATGGTGAACTTCTTGTTCTGTACGACCTTGCCGACGGCCGGGTCCGCGGCGAGCCGCTTGGCCTCCGTCTCGCTCAGGCCCGAGGCCGAGAATCCGTTGACCCCGGAGGTGTAGGTGCGTTGCAGTTCGCCTCCGTACTTGTGAGCCAGTTGCTGTCGGTCCGCGGAGCCGTCGAGGATGACGACGTAGCTGCCGCTGATCGCGCCGGGCGCGCCGAGTCCGTACACCGTGCCTTCGGCCGGCGTCGCCGCCCCCGCCAAGGGGGTGCCGAGCAGGGCCAGGGCGGCCGCCGTGGCGGCGGCTCCCGCCGTCACTGCTGCATAGCGAAAACGGCGCGAGCGCTTGTGAGTTGCCATGTGGAGGGTTCTCCTCGTGTTGACGTGTGGGGCGTCAAACCTTCTGCAGAACCCTGTGCCGATTGACAGGCGCAAATCAAGGTGGTCAAGCCATCCAACGGTTATTCAACAAGGTTTCTTAAAACATCCCACGCATCGCCTTCACCACACACACGCGTTCCCCCGAACTTCTGCACGAATACGGCACGTTCACAGACGTGATGCGTACGGCTTCCCTGCGCCCCCCTCAACTCCCGGCAACGCGAGCCGAGTTCTGCTCTCCGGCTCGCGGACCAGCGCGCCTCGCATCCCCTTGCGTCGAAACCCCGCGCGGTGGCCGCCACATCCGGCGAGCCGGTCCAGCTCTTCGCCGATCGCCTCATGCAGCGGGTCGTGCCGCGGCCCGAGGGCGTACCTCTCGTCGCTCCAGCCCGTGCGCGGATACAGGCTGACCAGCCTGCGCACGTCACCCGCCGGGACACCGGGTCCATCCGCCGGCAGGCACCCTCGACGGCCTCTCCCAGCCAGTCCATGTCGGACAGCAAAGCCAGTCGCTTCTGCCTCGGCAGGTCCGACAGCCGCTGCGCGGCGCGGGTCGTCGGTCAGGAGCACCGCGTACCGGGGCGGGAACTGGACGTCGTCAATCACCGCGAATCCCGCTGCCAGCCGCCTCAGCACTGCCGGGTTCTCGCCCCGCAGTGCGCTGCTGATGCGGACCGAACTCCTCCGGCGGGGCTCAGATCTGTTGGTCGTCGCTGTGGCGGCCGAGGCCGCGGCCGAAGCGTTCGGCGATGGCCGGCATCAGGCTCTCACCGTCGGCTGGGCGGTCCAGGCCGAAGACGTAGCCGGGGAAGTCCAGGTTCTTCTGCACCGCCCAGATCCCGTCGTGGTCCTCCGGTGGAAGGATGCGTACAGGGTCGCCGACGGCGATCCAGCCGATCGGCACCATCGAGTCGGCAGGCAGCACCGTGCGCACATGAACGACGCCGTTGATCCGCACCTCGGAGCGGGTCCCGATCCGTGCTCCGTTGAAGACACGGCTGCCGGTTGCCATGAAGGCCTCGTCCTCGACCCGGCAGCCGGTCAGGTAGGAGGTGGGGCCCACCAGGACCTGCCGTCCCAGGATCAGCGGATCCCGTCGGGTGCCCCGCAGGACCGCGTTCTCCATCACGATGCTGCCCTCGCCCAGCTCCACCGGCCCGCCCTCGGCGGTGAGCACCGCACCGAACAGCACCCGGCACCCGGCTCCCACGCGCACGTCCCCGCACAGCGTGGCGGTCGGAGCGACATAGGCTGTGGGGTGGACGGTCGGCGAACAGCCCTCATGAGCGATCAGCATGGCCGCGATCACGCCGCGCCCCGGGGCGCTGGCGCACCCCACTCCACGAGGCGAGCCGCGCGCCAGGCCTGGCCGAATACCTGCGAGAGGGTGTTTTGCCGGCTTCCCTCGCATTCTTCTTCGGGGTGGCGTCCCGGGTCGGTGGTGACGACAGGCCGGCCTTCGATTACCTGTTGGTGTTCACGACGTCCGGTCATGAGGGCACGGAGCCGGTCAACGCGTTGACATGCTGGGCGAATTGGGTACGTTGCCGGTCGGTCAGCGTGGCGTAGAGCGGCGCCTGCAGCTCGTCGGTGAGTTGCTCGGCACACTGCCATCGGGAGATCAATGCTGCGGCGACGGGACGTGGCTCTTGCCAGCCGTAGTGGGTTGCCTGCTCGACGCCGAGGTTGATGACCATCGCCTCTCGGGCGCTCAGCCCGCACAGGCGCACCGCCGCCAGATGGCAGGCGCCGCGGTGTTCCCGCAGGACGTGAATGTGCTGCATCGCCGCCCCGACAGGGTCGTCGCCGGGTATGGGCTGGGCGCGCCAGCCGGCGAACAGGGGCAGCGCGTCGGCGTCGGCGGCGTCGATCAGCTGCTGTGCCAGGCGGTTGAAGTGCTCCACATCGGCGTCGGCGGGGATGTGGGCGCGACCCCACGTCCGGACGGCCTCTGCGTAACAGGCGGCGGCCTCCTCCGCCGGCATCACGGACCGGCCGGACCGCCAGCCGGCGGTGACCAGATCGGGGCCGAGGAAGCCCTGTACCGCTTGGACCACCGAGGCCGGCGCCTCGCCGAGCACCCCGAACCGGCCGCGGCAGTAGAAGCCGCGCCCCGGGGCGAACCCGGCGCGCAGGCCGATGGCGGCGGTCACGTCGTCGGACATGAACTCGTCGCCGAAGTCGTGGAGGGGTCGGGCAACCGCGACGATGCAGTCGAAGATTTCCATGCGCTGACGGTCGCTCACCTCGACTCAGCAGGTCAAGGGGATGATTCCTGAAGGAACCCTTTAGGTAATCTATCGAGTCATGCTGGATATCCGCCGTCTGCACATGCTCAAGACCGTCGCCGCCCGTGGTTCCATCACCGCGGCCGCCCAGTCCCTGGCGCTGTCCGCCGGTGCCGTGTCCCAGCAGTTGGCCGCTCTGAGACACGACGTGGGCGTCGATCTCCTGCGTCCTGACGGGCGGACCGTCGCGCTCACGGAGGCGGGCCGCGTGCTCCTCGGACACGCCGAGCGGATCCTCGCCGCCATGGAGGAAGCCGAGTGCGCCGTCGCGGCGGTCAAGGGCACGGTCGGTGCCACCGCCACGCTCGCCGCGTTGCCGTCGACCGTCGCCAGGATCGTGGTCCCCGCGCTGATCGCGTTGGGCGCGGACCATCCGCAGCTCGTCGTGACCTGTCTCGCCACCGACCAGGCACAACTGCGGGAACTCGCGCTCGGCACCGTCGACGTGGTGCTGGGACAGCGATACCACCACCTGCCGGAGACCGCACCCAAGGGCATCGCGGTCTCGCCGCTGCTCGACGATCCGCTGCTCGTCGTCACCGCCGCCGACCGATCCGGCGAGCGTCCCGTCGTCCTGCGTGAACTGGCCACGCACGACCTCGTCGTGCCACCGGCGACCACGGACTGCGGACAGGCCATCCTGCACGCCTGCCACCAAGCCGGCTTCACACCCGCGACCCGCTACGTCACCGCCGACATCGCCGCCCAGCTCGCCCTCGTACGAGCCGGCCTCGCCACCGCGCTCGTCCCCCGAACGGCCATCGCCCCCGCCACACCCGGAATCCGCACGGCGCCCATCGAGGACCACCCGATTCTGCGCCTCCTGTTCGCCGCGACCCGTCACACCGAAACGACCAACCCGACGACCACGGCCGTCATCGCGGCACTACGCGCAGCAGCGCAACAGGCAACCGGTTGTGATCCTCTTTCCAGCCCGGGAGTTCGGCCTGGCCGCTCTGCCGACGGTTCGGGATGACGAGTTCGGTGCCCGGATGGCCGGCGTCGGCGAGCGTAAGGGTCTTGCCGACGGCGGCCTTGGCACCCCTGCAGTGGTCCACACTCCTGCATGGCCGCCGTCAGAGCAATTCTCCCTGAAGGCTCACCCTGAATGTTTGGCACAAGGACAAGCAAGGTCTTCTCAGGCCGACCCGGGATACCCGTTGTGCCATGACCCGGCCGCCGCGACTTCTATTCTGCGGGTACGTGCTGCCGTGGAAGGATTCTGCTCGACCGGAATCGGAGCGAGGCCCGAGGTGATTGGATGAACACCTGGGCACCTCTCTGGCCGCCGACGCCCTGACCGCCGCCTGCCACCAGCGCCGGCCCCGGGGGCCGGTCGTCTTCCACACCGACCGCGGCGGCCAGTACACCAGCTACGCCTTCGCCGCCCTGGCAGCCGGCCACAACATCCGGCTCTCCGTCGGACGCACCGGCGTCTGCTGGGACAACGCCCTGGCCGAGTTCTTCTCGCCACCCTGAAGAACGAGCTGGTCAGCCACCACACCTGGCACACGCACGCCGCCGCCCGAAGCGCGATCTTCGAGTACATCGAGGGCTGGTACAACACCCGGCGACTCCACAGCAGCCTCGGCTACCAAAGCCCGGCCCAATACGAAACCGCAGCAGCCTGACCAACACATAGAACCTGTCCGCCAGCAGGAACAACCTCACTGCGTTCTCACACGATCTCACACGATGGTGTGGAGTTCTGGTCTCATATGTGGGGGAGGGTGCCGGTATAGGGCGTCGAGCGCTGTGCAGGGGCCAAATGGCATTGCGTCGTCTTCCCTAGACTCACCGAACATGTCGCTCTGGCTGCTCAATCATTTCAGCACGTTCACCTTGGCCGTGATCACCGTCGGCGGGACCGTCCTCGTCGCCGTGACCGGCAGTGTTCTGCTGCGGCGGAGGTACCCCTCGCTGGCCCGGGGGGAGCACAACGACATGGTCGGCGTGACTCTGGGGATGTTCGGTGCGATCTACGGGATCATCCTCGCCTTCGTCATCGTCACCCTGTGGACTCAGTTGGACAACACACAGACCATCGTCGCGACCGAGGCCACCGACACCGCGCTCATCGCACGCGACGCCGCAGCCTTTCCCCCCGCGGTCCGCGCAGACCTCGACGCGGCGCTCAGCGGCTACGTGCATGCCGTCGTAGAAGACCAGTGGCCCCGCATGCGGGCCGGGCAGCCGAGCTACGGGGCGACGGAGGAGCACCTCAGGGCCGCCTTCGCCGTACTCCAGGCGTACGACCCGAAGACGCCGCGCGAAGAGGTCTTCTACGAGGAAGCTGTCAGCCACCTCAACGATGTCGCGGCCCAGCGTCGTGCCCGCCTCACCATGGCCGAGCAGGAACTACCCCCGCTCCTCCAGGTCCTGGCCTTCGGCGGCGCGATCGTCCTGATCCCGCTCACCTTCCTTTACGGCATGCGCAAGCTGCGCATCCAGCTTCTGTTCGTCGCTTCCGTCGCGGCCCTCATCGGATTCAGCCTGCTGCTGGTTTTCGTCCTCGACCGTCCGTTCGCGGGCGACCTCAGCGTGAGCCCCGCTCCGTACCGGGAGGGAGCGCTCGCGTCGTACTGGAGCCGGTGAAACGACGCGTCAGCCGTCTGGTCTGTGGTGTCCTGTCTCCGGCTGTGGGTGGCCTGGGGTGAAGCCGTCGGCCAGTGCTTCCGCGACCGCCCACGTACCGCTCGCGACAGCCGAGGCCATCATGACGGCGACCACGGTCCACCCCGGGCGCACGGCGCCCTGCCGCCAGTCCGGCGTTCCCCACCACAACGCCGCCGGCGCGACGGCGCCCAGGATCAGGGGCCGTGCCACCTGGCCGACGTCCGACACCTCCTCGGCGGTGGTGAAAGGTGCGTTCCTGCGTGCATCGTAGGAAGCCCTGCGCGCCTGCTCCGCAGCGGGTCGGTCCGGCCAGTGCGGGCCAGGGTGCAGTGAGGGCAGCCGGTAACGGCGTGCACGGGTGCGAGGCGGAGCCGGGCTTTCGGCGGTGTGCCGTGGGGTCTGTCGCCGTATCCGCTGGGGGAGCGCCTGGGCGAGCTGCTGCTGCTCAGGGATCCCTGCGAAGCCGGCGATCAGGCCCCTGCCGGCGGGGTTGAAGTACACGCGACGCGCCCCCTGGTATCGCAAGTACGCCGAGTCCAGGCCTGACACACGCCAACTAGTGCCGCATCAGGCAACGTTCGCTCTGTTGTGACGGTGACGCGCCGCTCGGAGGTAGCCCTGGGCGGGGTGCGCTCGCCAAACTGTGCAGGGGGCTGAACGAGTACGCGTCCGTGAGATCGATGACGATGAGGGCCGACGGTTACTGCGGATCGTCCGTCGGGGCACGGGGCCAGTGGTGACGTGGCGGCGGGCCCAGACGGTGCTGCTGTCTGCGCAGGGCATGGCCGTAGCAAAGATCGCGGAGGTCACCTTCACCAGCGCGGACCGGGTCCGGGACGTGATCCACAACTTCAACACCGACGGCTTCGCATCGCTCTACCCGAAGTACAAAGGCGGACGGCCGAAGACCTTCACGCTGCCCGAGCGGCGCGAAATCAAGAAGATGGCCAAGTCCAGGCCGGCCGAGCACGGCCTGCCGTTCTCGACCTGGAGCCTGGTCAAACTGACCGACTTCCTGGTGGCCGAGGGGGTGGTCGACGACATCAGCCATGAGGGCCTGCGCATCCTGCTCCGAGAGGAGGGTGGCACCTTTCAACGAGTGAAGACCTGGAAGTCCTCAAAAGACCCGGACTACGCAGCGAAGAAGGCCCGAGTCGAGCACCTCTACGCCATCGCCGACGGTGAGGTCACGCCCGAGGTGGGAGAACCCGAAGCCATCTTCTGCATGGATGAGTTCGGGCCGCTCAACCTCCAGCCCCACCCCGGACACCAGTGGGCCGAACGCGGACGTCGACACAAAGATCCCGACACAAAGACCCCGACCGGGAGCCCAGGCCGAGGAGGCGGGCGACCTACACCCGGCCGCACGGCGTCCGCCACCTGTTCGCCGCCTACAACCTGGGCAAGGACCAGCTCTACGGCCACATCAAGAATACGAAGAACCGCTCGAAGTTCCTGGAGTTCTGCCGCTACCTGCGCTCCTTGCACCCGGCCGAGAAACGCATCGCGATCGTGTGTGACAACTACTCACCGCACCTGACAACGAAACGGTGCCGCAGGGTGGCGGACTGGGCCGAGGCAAACAATGTCGAGATCGCCTACACTCCGACGAATTCATCCTGGCTGAACCGCATCGAGGCCCAGTTCGCCGCCCTGCGCTACTTCACCCTCGACGGCACCGATCACGCCAGCCACAAGGAACAGGGCAGCATGATCCGCCGCTACATCATCTGGCGAAACCGCCACGCCAACGACGACCACCTACGGAAGATCATATCCGAAATCAACGTCGCCTGAACTGCAGTCCCGCGGACACAGCCGCGACTGCCTCGGCAACGTCCGAGGTCACCACACGGCACTCGGCCTCGATCAGGAACGGCGGATGACCATCCGGACCGGTATCGAGCTGGACGCGATCCCGAACCGCGACGTCCCCCAGGAAGAACACGTTGTCATCGTCGCCGGGGTGTGTGACCGCCAGACGTTCGATGATCAACCCCGGAACGGCTGACGGAGCAGCGTGAACACCTGATCGGTCGGCCCGCCGGTTAGATCACCCTGCCACCACGATCGGGTGCGACTCAAAACTCTCCCCAGGACGGCGAGTATGACAGTCTCCGGCCCAGCACATCAGGGTCAACGTTGCCTGATGCGGCACTAGCTCGTCATCGGCTGTTCATTCGAGGGCAGCGTTGTGGGTCCCGGCGTTGTAGACGGCGCGCCGCTGGGTGCCCGCGTGGCAGTGGGGGCCGTCGTAGGGGTGGGGACCGGAGTCGGGGCCGAAGTGCAGCCCGAGCTCGGCGTGATGACCGGGCTCGGGGTCGCGTCGGGTGCGTAGGCCGCGATCGGCGCGCGGGCCGCGACCGGTGTGGAGGTCGGGACCCGTGTGGGGGCAGGGCTCGGCGCACGGGTCGGGCCCGTAGTAGGGGCAGCGCTCGGCGTCGGAGCCGGCGCGCCGGTCGGGTCCGGTGTGTGACTCGGAGCCGGCGTGCAGGTTGGGGTCGGTGCGCAGGTGGGGCTCGGGCTCGACTCCGAGGTGACGGGTGGGCTCGGTGCCGGATCGGCTGCGTAGGCCGCGATCGGGGCGCGCGACGAGTCCGGTATGGAGCCGGGTTCGGTTGTCGGGCGCGGAGAGGAGGTTGGAGTCGGCGCACCGGTCGGGCTCGCTGGGCGGCTCGGAGCCGGCGTGCAGGTGGAGCTCGCTGTCAGAGCCGCCGTCGCGTTGCGTGCCTGAGCCACGCCTGTCGCGAGAGTCAAGCCGGCGATCAAGCCGGACACTGCAACAGCGGCTGCTAATCCACGAATTCGGTGAGTGCGCATCTGGTTCCCCCTGGTCTGTCTGCACAGCGCTGTCGCTGGGCAAGATCGAAAAAAGCCAATACGGTCCGCTGCCGATCCGCAAGTCCTGGCGCCTGTCTGTCTTGGACACGTCACGGTGCCCACCTCTCCGTTTCAACCGCGTCGGCCGGCCACCCTCGCTGCTGGCCATAGCCCCCGAACACTGAGCCGCAGTTGTCATCCTCAACGCCACCACCCGACCCGTGGACCGTCCCGGCCTCAACCTGCTCGCACAGATCATCGGCTCCGGACCCGGTCCGGACCCCGTCCCGGCCGCCACCGGCGCCTGACCGGGGGCGGCCCACACCGACAGGTTCGACGCAGCCGCGGAGGGGCACTACTGGCGTGATGGGATGCCACCTTGTGGCCTATCTCGCGGCTGATGGTCGAAGGACTCCGCCTCAGGTCCGCCGCGATCTTCCGGACCGTGCTCTTCTCCCGCATCATGTCCGCGATCTAAAGGGTGTTACAGAAGGCTCGCTCTTGGGCATTTTCCCGCCTCGTCAGGTGCTCAGGTTCCTCCACAGATGCCGCTCGTCCAGGGTCCCGAACCGCACGTGTCCGCGCTCAAGGTCGACGAGGATGGGCCAGCAGTCCAACAGCCGGCCAAAAGCCGACCAGGACCCGGCGCAGTGGCTGCCACAGGCGCCGGACGCGTTGTGCCGGTACGGAGCGGAGTGGACGGAGACGAAGCTGCGTTGCGGACTTGCGGTGGACGAGGCCGAGCGGGACCGGCTGTTGGACATCGCCGCCGGCTGCGGCGGCACGGAGGTGGAGTCCACCCCCGCCCCATAGGTCGGCACGACCGGGACTCGCCCGCGTACGCGGGGGCAGAGGGCCGGGGCCGCGGTGCAGGGGTCACCCACATTCGGGTGACCCCTGCACCATGTTCGGGTAGTGGTGCGCCGGCACTGCCGGTGCCTGGCCGGGGGTGGGGGCGGGGCGGGTGGACGACGCTCCGTCAGGAGGGCCCGCCCGAGGAGTTGTCCGCGCGGCTGCCCACGAGCGCTGCCTCCTGGACGTCCAGCAGCTCGTCCCAGTGCTCCCGCGTCCACTCGCACGCCGCGTCGAGGGGCCCCAGGAGCCCCCGCCCGAGCGGGGTGAGAGCGTACTCGACGCGCCGCGCCGGGCTCTCGTACTCCGTGCGCGCGACGAAGCCGTCCCGTTCCAGCCCTCGCAGGGACTGCGTCAGGGACTTGGCGGTGATCTCGCGCAGCGGAACCTTCAGCTCGGAGAAGCGGCGGGGGCCGTCCTGGAGGCAGCGCAGGATCAGCGTGGCCCACTTGTCGCCGATCCGGAACGGGACCAGGGGTGAGGGGCAGACGGGGTCGAACATCTCCGGGTCCAGGGGCGGCGGATTCGGCGGCGGCTGCGTCATGATCGCGATCGTATGCCGGTATCCGATCGGTAACCAGCCCTTTCCCTAAGGTCCGGAGCATGAGGAACCAGGGGAAGAAACAGGGACAGACCACTCGGAAGATCGTCGTCTTCGGCGCCCGCGGCCGCGTCGGCCGGGCGGTCGTCGCCGAGGCGCGGGCGCGGGGCCTGGAGGTCACCGAGGCGGGGCGCGACGACGGCGACATCACCTCGGCGGCGGACGTGACCCGCCTCGCCGCCGGGCACGACCTGGCCGTGGCGGCCGTGTACGACATGGCAGCGGACCCGGGGGAGTTCTTCCCCGCAGCGGCCCGCGCCCTCGCGGCGGGCCTCTCCGGGGCCGGGGTGCGGCGCCTGGTGTCCGTCGGCCTGGCTTCCGTACTGCCCACCGCGGCCGGGCCGCTGCTGATGGACACACCGGGCTACCCGCAGGAGTGGCGGCCGTTCTACGTCGGCCACGGCGCCGGGACCGAGGCCCTGCGGGCGGCCGCGCCCGAGGGCCTCGACTGGGCGGTCCTGAGCCCGTCGGGCGATTTCGCCAACGGGGAACCGGTGGGCGGCTACGCCTTCGGCCCGGCCGACGCCGACGAGCGGATCACGCACGCGGACTTCGCGCGGGCAGTACTCGACGAGGCGCTGGCCCCGACCGTGCACGCCGCGCACCTGGGGGTGCGGGCGGCATGACGGCACCGGTGACGGACAGCCCGAACCCGTGGGTCGCCGAGCACATCCGCCGCTTCGAGGAGACCGGCGGGGTACCGCGCCCCGGCATCAGCGACCTGCTCCTGACGACCCGGGGGCGCCGCTCGGGAGTGCTGCGGCGCACGGCGCTCGCGTACGTACGGGACGGCGAGGCGTACGTCCTGACGGCCTCGAACGCGGGGGCCCAGCGCCATCCGGCCTGGTACCTGAACCTGACGGACCACCCTGCCGTCACGCTCCAGGTCGGCGCCGAGACCTTCCCGGCGGTCGCCCGGCGGGCGACCGCCGAGGAGGCGGAGCGTCTGTGGCCGGTGGTGGTGGCGGCCATGCCCTCGTACGCGGCCTACCGCGCCTCGGCGGGCCGCGAGATTCCGTTGGTCCTGGTCACCCGTACCACTGGGGCGGCGGCAGGTGCGGGCTGAGGTAGCCACGCACCCTCGGGGGCGTCGGCGGCCCGACGGCGCAAGATACGGCCGATTGGCTGTCTAGGGCTCCGCCGGCCTCCCAGGCACCGGGTGGAAAGGCCGCACAGGACAAGGGAAGCCCGGCGCGCACCGCGTCCGTCCTACCGGAAGGCCTCGCGAAGCCGCCTGTTGAGAAGGCCCTTGCCGGCGGGACGGTCCGCTGAGCAGGCCAGGAACTGCGCGCGCAGAAGATCACGCTGAGCGAGTGCGCGAGCTTCGCCGGCGCCACCCTCCGGCAGCAGCAGCGATACCTGAGTGCGGCCAACAACGCCGTCGGCCGGCAGCTGTTCCTCTCAACCGTCAAGGACGGCACCGCCTGGTCTCGCCGCCGGACGGGAGTCGGCGGCATGTCCGCCCACGACGTGCGGACCAACCACCTCTACGTCGTCCGTCAGAGGGACCACCTCACGCTCTTCCAGCTTCCAGTTCGACGAGCCGGCAGAGCGTCCCGCACCACCGCACCACCGCACGACATCGGCACCGACGCCGCCGTCCTCGGCGCGCTCGCCGGGCTGGGCGCCCCGAGCTGAGGCGCCGGAGAACCACGAACGACCCGGTCGACCTTCCTTCTCACTTCTCTCTTCACAAGGAGTTGCCTTGTCCGCCAAGTCCTCGGCCTTCCGCACCGCGAGCATCGTGACCGCCGCCTGCGCTGCCTCGCTCGTCCTGTCCGTCATGCCCGCCCACTCCGTCGGCGTCCAGAGCGCCGCCACGCCGGCCACCGTGTCGGTGGAGCCCGATGTCGCACGCCCCCAGGGCCGGCCGGTCCCTCTGCAGGACTCCGGGACCGCGGGCGCCCTCTCCGCCGCCGCATCAGCGGAGGCCCTTGGCCCGATCTCCCGCAGCACCGTCATCGAGCGGGCCAAGACCTGGGTAGACGCCCAGGTCCCGTACAGCCAGAGCGCCTACCGCGACGGCTACCGCACAGACTGCTCCGGCCTGGTGTCCATGGCCTGGGGGCTCGGGACCAGCGCCTGGACCGGCAACCTCGACACCTACGCGGACCGCATATCGAAGAGCGAGCTCCGCGAGGGCGACATGCTGCTCTTCCACAACGCCTCGGACCCGGTGAGCGGTTCCCACGTCGTCCTGTTCGAAAGCTGGACCGACTCCTCGATGACGTCGTACATCGGCATCGAGCAGACCCCGCCGCACGCGGTGCGCCGCGTCATCCCCTACACGTACTTCAAGAACTCCAGCTCCTACGTCCCGTACCGCTACAAGAACATCGTCGAGGACGTCGCCAACAGCGGTGATCTGCCGGTGGCGGGGAACTGGGACGGCGGTCCGGCCGCGAACGTGGGTGTCTGGCGCGACGGGAAGTTCCACCTGCGCTACGACGACGGGTCCGTCGCCTACGTCGACTGGGGACAGGCCGGAGACCTCCCCGTCTCCGCCAACTGGGACGGCGCAGGCCCCGACAACCTCGGTGTCTTCCGTCCCTCCACGGGCCAGTTCCACCTCCGCATGGACGACGGCAGCCTGAAGATCCTCGACTGGGGTCAGGCCGGCGACGCTCCGGTCGCAGGGAACTGGGACGGCGGTGCGGCCGCGAACATCGGCATCTGGCGCCCCTCCGAAGCCCAGGTAACCCTTGGTCCACCGAAGAGACCACTGAATGACCAGCACTGCGCCCATAGAGCCCTCGCCCACCTTGCGGGCGGGGGCTCTGCTCACCTCCCAGGAGCGCACTACCATCCCCCTTCGCCTCCGCCACTGAGAAGCCCTCGGGGAGGCCGCGCAGACCGCCGCGATGGCCTACCGGCCGGCCTCCTCCTTGCCGGTGATCCGGGCCGCGATCCGCAGCCCGCGCTCGACCCTGCCACGACCGGTCCCGGTACGGCGGCGCCGGCTCCGGGACGGCGGTGGGAGTCGAGGAACCAGGCATCGGTCCCGCCGCCCGGGAACGCCTGCGGCAGGGCGCCGGTGGTGGAGACCGTCTCGGTCGGAACCCAGCCGCTGACGTGGTGCGGCGGCCGGGCCCGGGGCGGCCGGGCGACGCGGTCGTCGGCACGGTTCTTGTGCACGGAGCCGCCGCTCATGGTGAGGGTGCCCGCATTGCCGAGGCCGGCGCCTCGCGCGAAGCCGCCGCCGGTGTTGGGCGCCGTCTTGTCGGTGAGGCCCGTCCTGGTCACGGAGGCGTCACCGAAGTCGTTCAAGCCGCCGCCGACCGCCTGCAGACCGCTCGCGACCGCGGCGTTACGGGTGATGGTGCCGTGGCTCACGGTCAGTGTGCCGAAGTTGTTCACTCCGGCGGCGACGGCTTGTCCGGTGCCGGTGCCAGTGCCGGTGTCGGTGTTGGTGACGGTGTTGCCGTCCATCCGCGTGCCCGTGAGCGTGGCCGTGCCCTCGTTGTGGACGCCTCCGCCCAGAACCGCGTCGCCGACGCTGCCGGTGGCGGTGTTGCCGGTCACGCGGGCGGAGCGCAGTGGGAGGGTTCCCGCGTTGAAGATCCCGCCGCCGCAGATCAGGTCGGGCGCGGACGGGCAGTCGGCGGGGTTCGTGGTCCTTCCACCCGTGATCGTGATCTGGCTCAGGGTCAGGTACCCGCCGGCTGCCACCGCGGCGATGCGAAAGTCTGGCGTTCCGGCCCTTCTGCTACACGTGACGGAGCGCGGGCCGTCGCCGGCGCCGGTCGACCACGATCACCGGTCCGTGGCTCGCCACGTGGCTCGACCGAGGGAACGGCGGGCGTGACGGGTGCACGCTGAGCTACGACCAGAACTCGTCATACGCCTTCGTATCGGACCACAGGTCCCAGCCCTCGGTGATCCTTCCGTCTCGGATGTGGAACACGATCGCGTAGTCCATGTCGAGCTCCTTGCCTTCACGTGAGGCCGTGATGTGGAGCAGGGCGACTGTGTGCTTGTCGTTGGCGAGCACATCATGGAGCTGCGGGCGGTACGTGCCCCCTGACATCTGGAATTCCTGCCGGAACGCGGCAAACGTGGCCTCACGGCCACGGTAAACGCCGGCCAGCGGGCCCTGGCCGGGGTTATGCCACACCACGTCGGGGTGGAACACTTCTGCCAGCGCCTCCATGTCGCCTGCCGTGAAGGCGGCCATGGCTCGCTGAAACACGGCAATGTTCGGGTGGTCAGTCATCACAGCCTCCCTTTGGCCCCGCGAACATAACCGCAGGCCGGCCAGACACCCGCAGGCACACCGAGGTGGCCGGCCCGCCTACCCGATTGGTCTCAACTGGAGCCATGACGAACTCCGACGCCTTCGCGCCCCGCCGAACGGATGTCACCAACCCCTGATCCCAGATGGTCGACATGACGAGGGCGCCCCATGCGGGTAGCACACTGTCACTTGCGGCCGGCTGAAACGTGCAGAGATGGGGAGTGCGAATGGAGAGGTTCACCGTTGAGCCGCTTCGGGTGGTTGACTTCGTGGAGCACGTGCGGCGCTGCCCAAAGACGTACTTTCTGGTTGAGCAGGACAGCCCCGAGCTTCCCACCGAGGTCCTGCGGGCGGTGGCCTGGGACGCGCTGCACCGTCGCGACGGTAGGCATGGACAGATGAGTGTCGAGATCGGATCTGATCTGAGCTTCACGGTGGAGAGCGATCAGTGCCCCAGCGTCGATGAACGGGGGAGGCTTCTCCCGGGATTCTTCGGTTCCCTGCTCGACATGTTCGGCGTGCAGCGTTGGGCTCCCTCCGCAGCTGCCGCCCTCAGCGTCCGCACGGTCATCGAGGTGTGGCTGGATGCCCACGGCTATCGCCAGGAGCTGGTCGGGATGGACCCGACCGGCCCCAGGGAAGAGTTCATGGCGCCGAAACCCTTCGGGACCCGGACCACGTTCCACCTCGATCCTTCATTCTGTGGTCCGGGCGAGGCCATCGCCCGGGCGCTGCGACCCGAAGAACTGCACGGAGAAACGTGCAAGGAGCATCCCGCACCCACGACATTCCCGATTCACGATCTTCGCGCGGAGGCTGAGGAGTCACTCAGCCCGTAGGACTCGTTTTCGCAGACGGTCGAAGCCGGCGCGGCCGAACATCTGACGCTTGAACACCTTGATCCGGTTGACGTGTCCTTCGACCCCGCCGGAGTTCAGGGCAGGGCGAGGCCGACGATCACGGCGTCGCGGTCTCGGTCGATGCCCCGCTGCGGCTCGACCACAAAGTCCTCGGCCCCTTCGGCACCCGCCCCTGAGCCCGACTCCGCCAGATCGCGGCGTTCCCCGGTGCGACAGCGTGATCAGCGGGCACGCTCGGGGCTGTTCCGCAGGCCGAGTGCAGCTGTCGGGCTGCCCGTTGTCGCTCCGTCACCGAGGGAGACTCAGGACCTCATGCTGGTCCTTGATGTGGGTCCTTGCCTGTGGGGAGGGTGGCGTACCGCGCGACGACGCGGGACCAGGTGGGCGGCCAGGTTACGAGCCAGAGGCAGAGTCATCCCGACGGCACCCGCTTTGGCGGGTACGGCCTGCCGGGAGGTGCGGACCTGCGGGGAAGGCGCCGGTGAGTGGACAGCCCTAAACGATCCGCTTTTCCCACCGGCCGCGCTGCGCCCGACACCGCGCACCGCACGTGCCGAGCGCCTGAACTGCGCGGGCTGCCGTCGCAGGCACAGCCGGGGGCAGACACCGCGACGACCGGACCCGGATCACCGACGGCATCGGGTACCGCGCTCAGTGCGCGCCTGCTCAGCCGAGGGTTGGCCGACTCCGGGTGGGAGCCACTGGAGGCGGTCGGCGAGGCCCGCCGCGTCGAAGGCGGCGGTGATCTGCTCGCGGTCCTCGGTGAAGTGTTCCCACAGGCGGCCCACCGACTCCTGGAACGCACCTCTCGCCTGGCCCCCGACATCGCCCGCGCCCGCGGGTTCGGCTCCGTCGACTCGCTGCACCGGGTCTTCCGCGACCGGCTGGACACCTCTCCCGGCGAGTACCGCAGCCGCCTCCGTACCGCCGCTTGACCCGTCCCCTCGACGTCGACGGCGGGGTGTTGGGCGGCGAACCGTTCGGCGGTGGCCCAGTGGGTCGTCGCGCGCGGTGCCCGTCGAGGAGGCCGGCGGCGACGGTCACGTGCGCCCCCACGCAGACCGAAGCCACCCGGCCGGCGGCCGGCCCGGCCACCCACAGCCAGGCCACCACGGCCGGGTCCGCGTACGGCTCCGGGCGGTCGACGCCGATCCGGATCCGGCCGGGCACCACCAGCGTGTCGATTGTCCCCTGCTCCGAGAACAGTTCCTCCACGTGCGGGCGCACTCCGGGCGACGTCGCGACCGGGCCGCGCCGCTCCCCGGCGAAGTGCACCTCGTAGCGCGGCCGGTGTCCGCCGAGTACGTGGTTCGTCATGGCGAAGACCTGTGCCGGCCCGGTCACGTCGAGCGCGTCGATACCGGGGGACATCGCGAACACGACGACGTGGGGTCCGGATGAGGAGGAGTTCATGGGCATCCATCCGGCCCGCCGCATCCGTCTGCAATGACGGGCATCCGCGGGATCCGGACATGTGGTCCGCCAGGCGGCGGGGCCGGACCCGGTACCGGGCGCGGCCGGATGCCCGCCGCCGCGCCCTGGCCTCTGCCGGCCAGGTCTGATAGGGCCCCGGAAGGGCAAACGCATGTGCGGGCCCGACCCCTGTGCGGGCCCGCACGCCCCCGCCGGCCCGGGGCGAGGGTGCTCCCGGGCCGGTCGGTGGGGGTATGGGGATCAGTCGACGGCGATCGTGTTCTGGGCGGCCCCGACGCGCCAGGTGCCGTCTTCCTTGACCAGGATGTAGAGGGGACGGCCCTCGGGGCGGTCGGCGATCCGGGCGCCATCGTGGAGGATCGGCTGCTGGCGTACGTTCACCGCGGCGACGTCGGGGCGCAGGAACAGTACGCGTTCGACGTCGTAGACGGCGGTGGACTCGGCCGTCGCGCCGGGCAGGACCTGCCGGGTGAAGGCTGAGATCTCCTCAAGGCCCGACAGCCGCTTGCCGTGGCCGGTGGTCCACACCGGGTCCTGTCGGCGGAAGAGGCTCAGGAACCGGTCCACCAACTCGTTCTGCTGGGCGTGTTCGACCTCGGCGACCAGGCGGCGGATCGCGGCCACCTCGTCGTCGGTCTCCGGGCCGTCGGGAGCGCCGAACACCTCGACGGGCCGGTACGAGCCGGACACCAGCTCGGCCACCGCGCCCGGCCGGCCCGGCCGCCAGCCGAGTGCGGTGCGGGCGGCGGCTCCGCTGATGCTCTGGTCGAGGGCGAGCGCGTCCGCGAACTGCGGGCCGAAGACCTCGGCGGCCTGCTCTACCGACACCGCGTGCGGGGCGGCGAGTACGCCGGCCGCGCGGCCCGCGGCACGGGCGACGTCCCTGACCGGGACGGCCGACTCACCGACGCCGTGCCAGACGGTGCCGGCCTCGGCCCGCTCGACGGCGGCCACGAACAGCTCGGCCAGGTCGTCCACGTGGACCATCGGCCAGCGCACGTCCTCCTTGCCGTAGTACTCGGGCGCCCGCTGCCCGCGGGCCCGCTCGACCAACAGAGCGGGGATGCCGCCACCGCGCCCGTACGCGATCCCGGGCCGGATGACGACGGCACGCACGCCCTCGGCGGCCTCGGCCAGCACCTGCCGCTCGATCTGCGGGCGGTAGCCGACGATGCCTATCGGGTTGGTCGGGGTCTCCTCGGTGACCTCCTGTGCCTCGCCGGTGGCGCCGAGGACCCAGATGCCGCTGGTGTAGACGAAGGGACGGCCGGTGCCGCGCAGCGGAGCGGCGAGAGCCTCGATGACGCCGGTGTCGACGTCGGCATCGCCGCTCGGCGGGGCCAGGTGGATCACGGCCTCGATCTCCGAGGTCACCGCACCGGCCAGGGAGGCCGGGTCGGCGGTGTCGCCGACCACCTGGGCGTGCCAGGACCGGCCGGGCTGGGGCTCGGCGCTGCGGGTGAGCGCGACGACTTGGTGGCCCGCGGCGGTGAGGTGGTCGGTGACGGCGGAGCCGATGTAACCCGTGGCGCCGGTGAGTAGAACCTTCACAGCATTCCCCCTACGTCGAAAATTTCGATATCGAAACTATAGACGGGATGATCCCCGACGTCAAACACTTCCATGTCGAAATGTTAGGCTGAGGTCATGACGGAAGAGAAGTGCGACGGCGTCGACCGCATCACCGCACAATGGCGTGCGGTCCGCCCCGACCTCGACACCTCCCCCATGGACGTGATAGGCCGCCTCTCCCGCGCCTCGCGCCTGCTCGAAGCCGGAATCAAGGAGAACCTGGCCGCCCACGGGGTCGAACCCTGGGAGTTCGACGTCCTCGCCACGCTGCTGCGCTCCGGCCCGCCTCACGTCCTCAGCGCCGGTGAACTCAGCTCGGCCGCGATGGTCAGTTCCGCGGCGCTCACCAATCGCATCGACCACCTCGTGAAGAAGGGCTTGGTCGAACGGGCCGTCGACCCCACCCACCGCCGCCGCGTGCTGATCTCCCTCACCGACACCGGCCGCGAACTGACCCACCGCCTCGTCGAGCACCACCTCGCCGGCGAAGAACGCCAACTCGCCGGGCTCACCACGGCCGAACGCGACCAGCTGACCGGCCTGCTGCGCCGCGTCCTGCTCACCCTCGGCGACCACGGCGAGGACCCCGCCGAGCGGTAGCCGCCAGGCCGGGGCCGCGCAACCCTGCGGGCGGCGCAAGGCAGGTACGAGGTGCTCCCCGGCCGGTCAGCCGAGGGCTCTGCCCGCGTCGCGGATCAGCCGCTGGAGCACCTTGACCGTGGTGACGTAGTCCGCATCGTCGATGCCCTCGTGGAGGGCGGTGCGGATCACGGGGGCGTTGCGCGCGAGATCAACGCGCGCCCGTTCCCCCTCCCGCGCCGGCCACAGCCGGGCGCTGCGGGAGACCATTGACCGACAGGTCGCGCAACAGCCGGAACTGGGGCTGGGTGTAGCCCTTCTCGACCTGCCGGGCCCGGGTGTACGCGATGAGCGCCTCGTAGGCGACATCGGCCCAGTACGCGGCAGGCTGTCCCGGCGGGTTCGGCGCCAGGTATCTGTCGGGTCGTCATCGAAGGTCCCCACCTCCTGTTCGACGGGCACGGCCGCGATGTCGGGGACGCACCAGTTGGACGATCCGGCAGGTCGAGGTTGCCGGATCCCGTGACGCATCCGAGTTCGCGGACCTTGGGTTTGATTTCGGCGTACTTCAGTGCGCGCTCGGGGTCGATGTCATGGGTGTAACCCGGTGCGGAGCCCATCCGCGTTGCTCCGCTCGTCGATGAGTTCATGCAGTCCGGCAGTCTCCCCGCTCACCGCCCCACATGGGGCGGAACACCACCTCGTTGGCGGAGACCACGAACGCAGCCCACGTCCCGGCGTCGAGGAAGTCGGCCGAGTGGAGGGCCGCATGGCGTGCGGGTGGTGGTCGTCGAGCCCGGCGGGATCAGCACCACGAAGGGCAAGTCCGTCGGGGCTCAGTCGAATTCCGCACGCGTGGATTGCAGGTCCTCCCGGTGCGCGCGGGCCATCCGCTCGGCAAGGTGGGGAGGGCCTACGTCGGGGCCACCACCCGACGTTCCGGGCCGACCGGGCGGTAGGACGGGACCACTTGTTTCGGCCATTAGTCTTTTGATCATGCGCATGAAGACTCTTGGTGTAGTGGTGATGATGAGCGTGGCCGTGCTGGCCACGGGGTGTGGAGGAGCAGGAGCGAAGAGCGCCAAGCCGGAGCCGTCGGTCAGTCGGCTGCCCAACAGGCTGGACCGTCCCGGTCCCCTTCCGCAGGGAGAGTTGCAGCCGTCGCCGGCCGCGAACGCGCCGTTCGCGGCGAACGTGGAGTACGAGATCCGCAAGAAGGCGCTCGGTCTCGGTGGTGGCACCGGCGAGGTCACCGCCAAGTGTCCCAAGGACTTGGGCTCGACGAAGGGCACCGCCGTCGTCTGCACGTCCGAGTACAAGGGCGCGGTGGTGGAGTGGGACGTCGCCATCGGTGACAAGTCGAGCTGGTCGGACAACCTGGTGACCTTCACGGCGACCCCACGCCAGGGCCTCATCACGCAAGAGGGCGTCCGTCGGATCATCTTCGGCAACAGCACGGACGCCCTGGACCACATCCTGTGCAATGACATCCCCGAGGCCGTCACGGTGCCCATGGGCCCCACCCAGTACACGTGCCAGCAGGTCATGAAGGACGGGCAGGTGTACTACCCGCAGCCGATGCGCGCCACCGACAGCGGCCCGCGCGCGTACTGACACGGGCGAAGCGTGGAGCGGGGCTTTGCGCGGTGACCGGGCGGGGGGAGGGCTTCGACGACGTGCTCAGGGGCGGGGTCGTGTCGCGCCGTCACCGGCTCAAGTCTCCCCGCCGTGCTGCACACTGGCCTCGGTAGCGGCCCCGTCGAGGATCCGCGCCCGATCTCGGCCGCGATCATGCGGGCTTCCTCCACACCGGTGACGTGGACGGCTCGGGCTTCGAGGTGGCCCGGCCTGGCAGCCGGGTCGGGGTGACGCTCGGCGACGCGCAGGGTCCACGGGCGCAAGGTGTCGGGCAGGGCGAGGATGAGAGCGCCCGCCCCGTCCAGCTCTCCCTCGGCGTCAGCTTCCTCGGAGGCCATACCACGGCGGCCGATTACCCGAGCCGCTCTGTCACCGCGCGGGGTTGAGGGCGGCCAGACGGGCCGTGCCAGGGTCCGGGGGAGCGGATGCGGTACGCGCGGGCGGGGCCGCCGGTGGGCTGGGAAGGCGCACCGCGGCCGGGCTCGGTCGTTTCCGGGCGCGGTGCGGTGGGAGCAGGGTGACGCCATCCTCGACGAGGTGGGGGAGTGCGGAACCTGCAAATTTTGATGGTGGCTCAGCTTGTGTGGCCCGCTGGGTGGTCACGGTTGAGTGCGTCGGCCAGTCGTGTGCCTGGGTCGCTGGTGAGGTGGCGACGGGATCGTCCGGTCGGCCAGGTGGAGATCCCGTCGTCCACCCATCGGGGTATGACGTGGAAGTGCAGGTGAGGCACCGACTGCTCAGATCCGGGTCCGCTGGCGCTCAGGATGTTGACGCCCGAGGCGTCCAGCGCGGTTCTCATGGCGGTTGCCACGCGCTGGACCAGCGACATCGACGCGGCCAGCACTTCGGGCGGGGTATCGAACACGCCCGTGTAGTGGCGGGTGGGGACCACCAGCGTGTGCCCCGGCGCGAGCGGGTTCAACGGGGTGAAGGCGCATACCTCGGCCTCGCGGGCCATCCAGCGTGCCGTGCCTTCATGGATGAGGTGGCAGAAGACGCAGTCCATGCACTCCACCTTGTCAGAACGCTTCGAAGTCGCCGCAGGGCGGGCCGGGTCCCTGCGCGGTTCGCCCGCTACGACGGCCCGGCGCTGCCGGCCTTCCGCCGCTTCCCGGTCGAGGACGTCGAGATCGGCGGCGTGCGGATGCCGGCCGGAGAGACCGTGATGCTCTCGCTCGCCTCGGCCAACCGCGATGCCGGGCGGTCGCCGTGGGCACGCCGCTGTGCCGCTTCCAGGGCCTGGCCCCGGACGTGCCGCGTGACGGGCTCCGCCGACGGCCGTCGATGCGCGCCCTGGGGCCTCGTCGCACTGCCGGTCCGGTTCTGAGCCGTCGCCACTCCACCCGGCGGCAGGGTCGTGTCCCGTGTGGTGACCGAGCGTCATGCGACCGACTCCCGCCGGGGCGGGAAATGCACTCGGGACCGATCCGACCGGGTCATGAAAGAGGATTCCTCAGCATCCGGTGCACATCGGATCCCGCGGCAAACGGAAGCTCCACCATACGACGTCGATATCTGTCGCACACTTCCGACAAAAGCTCTCCATCGGGATGTCCGAGCGAGTGCAGGAACTGGCGCACGGCTGCGCACGCATCGCCCACGCGCAGCCCGGTCTTGGCGAAGAACGTGGCATTCGCCGACCACAGCCGGTAGGCAAGACCACGGACCTCTGCCGGGGGGATGGAGGCCCTGGAACCGAGATCCACGAACGGCGGCAGGTAGGGCGCTCGGGTGACGAGACCGCCGGAGTCCTGAACCACCAGACCGCTGTCGTCGGCACCTACAAGGAGGTCCCTCAGATCGATGAGGTCCATCGGCCGATGCTTTTCCGGTTCGATTGCGGACATCAGGGAAACCGTACGCGATATCTCTATGTCGGCGCCTTCGAGCAGCGCCGAGGCGTAGTCGATGGTGGCCCCCGTCCAAATGTCGTCGTCCATGAGGACGACCGACTTGGCCGCAATCGCCTCCACTTGCTCCTGTGGACTGGGCCATCCTGGACGTGCGACTATTCCATGCGAGTGCAGCTGCACATCGAACGGGTGAAAGACTCGTGATATGCCCAGTCGATGGGTTGCCGGAGTCGAGGTGTCCAGAGAAACGACAACATTGCCGGCGCAGAGCTCACGGGCTACCTCCCTCTGCTTTTCGTGGTTCAAGAGGTCGACCGTGACCCGGGGTCCTCCGACGCCGAGCAGACCGGCCTGTATGCTTTTGAGGGCGCTGTACTTGAACTCGGCCAGGGCAGGCTCAAGGACCCTTCTGGGCACCGACGCACGCCAACGTCTTGTCGCCCACTCCAGATCGTCCCTCACGGCGTACCGGCGAGTGGCTTGAGGTGGGACACCGCCACCGCGCCCGCCGGACACGCTCTCTGCCGCCGCGGGAGTTGCTGCTGCCGCGGTGCGGACCTTCGTGGAAGACATGAAAATCGACCTGGGGAAAGCGGGGGCGGCGAGCACCCTCTTTTCGTGTATTGCAGATGCCATCCTGGGGTCGTCGAAGACTTCGGCGAGCCGACTTTCACAGCCTCCTCGCGCGACGATCACGCAGCGGCCGTGTCTGACGAAGCATCGGGCAAATTCTGAATTATCGGCCCCGACGACCAGCACCACTTCGCATTCGTCGTCCCATGACGTGCGAAGGTGGTTCTGGAGACGGAGGAGGACCGTGGTGAAGTTTATGGGGTTGGCCACCCACTTCGATTCCCACGGGCAAGCCATGATCCAGTCATGTCGCGAGATCTTTTCATGGACAAGCGTGAGGCGCTCATCTGCCGGCACCGCCTCATGGGACAGCTTGACCGATACGTAATGATCGTGACTCGGAGACAGGTAGGCGCCTGCTACGTGCTCTCCATTCGATTCAAGCGCTCGGCGCGCGCTCAGCAACATGTCCACATGGCCCTGATGAATCGGAGAGAACGCTCCGGTGGCCAGCAGGACGAGGGGCTTGGTTCGGCCCGGACTTCTGGTCAGTTTATGAACGGGCGTACAGAAGAACGGATCAAGTATCGCTTCCTGTAGGTCTTCCCGAGTTGCCCCGTCGTCAAAATATCCGGTGCTCTGCAGCGCTGACGCGCCCCACTCCGTGATCACGTCCCGGTAGAAAGGGTCACGCCATGCGTGTTCCTCCTCCGCGGACACGACCATCGATGATGCGAGTGTCACGTGGTCCCCCTGGCTACGGCGATTTCCTATTGCTTTATGCCGGACCAGTCGGCTCATAGAGCACATCGGTTCTGAGAATCGTCTTCGTGCCCTCGAGAAGGGGGGCCGAGTCGTGAAGTGTTCGGTGCCAGAAGAGAAGCGCATCGCCCGGTACAGGGTGGTGAGCAGTCAGTATCTCCTCGGGACTCGCGATCCGCTGCCAGTCCGAAAAATCTCGCTGTGCAAAAGGAAGGCCGTTCTGCTTGTCGGCGATGAACCGCGTTTCTCCCCCGACCGCCTCGTACGACAAGTAGATGACCACCGTCAGGAGGGTTCGTGTTCCGTCCGGGGCACGGTAGGGCGCATCGTAGTGCGGGACGAGAAGCCCGCCGCGCTCATACCTGATGAACCTCATCCGCGGATTGACGGACAGTGGATTCCAGGACCTCCCGTCCGAATCGGTCGGATCATCGGGCGTCACCTCCAGCGAGACGCACGACTGGAGTCGCCGGTAAAATTCTGCCGCCAGCGCGCCGGATTCGGCCGTAGCGCGCAGAGAACCGACCGGATCGCCCGGGGAGTAATGGGCAAGAATACCGTCGCGGCCCGTCGGAACAAGACGCTGGGCAGCGAGCTCAGCCGAGAGGAGCTCCACTTCGGCCGAAGTGAGAAAATTTTCGATCACTTTGGCATCGACGTGCGGAAGTTCTGACACGGTCGGGGCCCACGACCCGCCGGCCGAGATGCCCAGCTCCGTGTCCCGGGAAAGACAAAAGGGGTTGACCGACATTCCTACCATTTTCAGTCCTCCACCCATGCGATGCCGTGGCCGTGACTCCAACCGCCCGGGACGGCAGAGGGCAACACATTGAGGTGTACGGCCGGACTGCTGGCCGCGTACTTGTGCGCATTGAAAGAATGGAGGGACTCCAGGCGGGACGCCATCTCCTTGAATTCAAGGTGGGCCGATTCCGGCCAACTCGCCTTTCGCAGTTCCCTCTCGTCGGGCGGGAGTGTGAGCCAGTTGAGATAGAGCTCGACAAAGTCGTACGGGGTTCCGAAGACGTCTTCGTCCGTGCGCCCGTCGTACATGTCACCCGTGGGAATGGCGTCGATGACGGAGCGAGGCAGTTCCAGGTAGCGAGCCAGCGCGTACACCTCGCTTTTGTGCAGGTCGCTGATGGGCTGAACGTCGACCATCGCGTCGGAAGCCTTACCGAAGAAGCCCAGGTAGGCGCCCTCGTCACGGTTCGTGGTCCCCAGCAGGATGGCGGCGTGCCCGCGCTCGGTGAGTGTGCTGACGGCGTAGTAGAAGGCCGGCGTCCGTATGTAACTGGCGAGCTGCCCCGATGCCCAATCCGCGCCGGCCCGAGGCAGATCCGCGTCCACTGCGCTCTTGAGGGCCGAGTGCGCCCCGGTCAGGTCGACCAACAAGGGGGTCAGGCCCAACGCATCACAAATTTCCCGGCTGCGGCTCACCCCGTCGGATTGCCCTGTCGCTGCGGAGGTGTCGTAGATCGGCGCCATCACCGGAACGACGTTCACGATCGGCGAGCCGGGGATCTTACGGGCAGTCTCCGCGATGGCCAGCACGACAGCCGAGTCGACACCGCCGGATATGCCCACGACGACCGAGTCGAGGCTGTTGCGCCGCAAGTACCCGTTCAGGACCCTGCACTTCTCGCGGACATAGTCGGCTGCGTGGAACGCTCGGACCGAACGCATTTCAGAGAGGCAATCGAGGAGGGCGGGGTGCAGAGCAGAGAGTGAGGGCGGACTGACGTGGCGCACAGAGTTTTCCTAGCGGGATGTGTTTTCGGGGTGAGGGGGAGTTCGCACGATCACGACACGACTGACAACGACACCGCCCCAAGCGCGCCGTGCGTCTCCACTGCCCGCTCCTCGCGCGCCAAGCCCGTTGAACGGCATGACGATACGGCATGGATTTGATCACCATCGCTCGCCACCGGCACGGCGCCGGACCCTCGGTCGGCGTCATGTCCAGCCGCTTGCCACTGGATTGAGGTACCCCGAGCCCGATGGGCGCCGGGAGCGAAGATCGCTGCCGTTATCGTCATGCTGACGACATTAAACGGCGGTGAGGCCTCGAAGCAAGCCGGGATGACGCGCAGTCACCTGCCGTTTCGGTCGAGGCAGGAGGATGCTGATCCGACATCAGCCCCTCCCGCCCCCGACTCGCCGCGACTGCGGCGCGGACGGCTTGAAGCCCGGCCCGCGAGACCCCGCATCCCCGACCCTCGCCGGCCTTCGCCAAGAGGTCGTCGCCGGGGTTGGAGCCGGGGCTGGGCGGGCGCACATGCGGTCTGCCCGGCTGGCCCCGGGCGCTGAACGCCAACGACTTCGGTCCGTGATGGTTGATCAGCAGGCTGTCCGTCGGCCCGGCACCCGTGCGGTGCTCGGCTTGCGGCGGTTTGCTTTGGATGGCGGAGCGGTCCGAGACCCAGTGAGGCGATCGCCAGGTGGGTTTCGGCGTAGTCCTCGCGTCGGCAGATGGAGCGCTGGAGTGGCCGCCACTGCCGTGGTTCGGCATTGGTGTGCTCGACGCAGATCCGTTGAGGGAACTGTCGGCGGCGCGTCGTCCTTCAACGTCTTCGGCGGGGGCGCTCACCTGGTTGGAAAACTCGTTGGCCAGGCTCCGGTTGCCCTCGTCAACCTCGGCTCGCGCATCCGGGCGGAACCGCAACTGCTCGGCGATGCCCGCACGCACCGCCATGGCGCCATCATCCCGCAGATGGGAACTCCGATTCGACCCTGTGCGGCAGATGTCGAGCCGGGAGACGGGCTTTCCATCTCATGCCCGGTGCGGGCGGCGGGGACGCAGCTGTTCTCATTCGAAGATTTCGCTGGTCCAGTACTGCTGCACGCATCCTTCCGGGTCGCCTTGGTCGAAGCCCAGGGCGTAGGCCGTGGTTCGCTCGTACTTGCTTCCGTGGGGGTGCCCAACGCCGCCGACCACAGTGTCGGCGACGGTTGTCAAGGCGCCGACGGCGGCGTTGAGGTCGGCTTTGTCGACGTAGCCCTCTTGCTCGGCGTAGAGGACACCTCCGACGACGGCCATGACTCCTCCGGGTTCATCAGGTCGTCAACCCCGAGTGCAACGATCCGCGCAAGCCCCAGCTCGACACCGAGGACCTCGACCTCTACCCCGTCCATCTGCGCGTCGAAGACGCCGGCTCCACCCCCGAGTGGTGCCTGGAGCGGGCCCGCGTCACCGTCGACGGCAAGAAGACCAAGAAGGAGAACCGCCGGATCTGGCTGTCCCAGAAGTACGGCAAGCGCATCCACCTGCGCCGCGTCAACGCCTGACCCGCCGCGGTCGGCCCCCCAGGGCCGCCTCCGCCTCCTCGACCGGGCGCCTGCCGCTTGGGGCGGCGGCCGCCCGCGGGGTCGAAGTGTAGGAGGTTGGGGCCGTCATCCCGCGAGGGTGGCGGTCACGGCCCGCTCGAACCGGCAGAAGGCCGACCAGGATCCGGCGGAGTGGCTGCCGCCGTCGGCGGATGCCCTGAGCCGGTACGGCGCGGAGTGGACGGCGACCAAGCTCCGCTGGGGCCTGGCGGTGGATGAGGCGGAGCGGGACCGGCTGCTGGACATCGCGGCCGGCTGCGGCGGCACGGACGTGGAGTTCACCCCCGCGTCCGGTTCGGGTCAGCGAGAGCTGTGCGCTGCCTGGAGGGCCGCCCACCCCAGGGCGGGGAATTCGTAGCCCCAGCGCCTCCGGTACCCGTCTGTCCCGTGCTCGGAGAGCAGCTTCTCAATCATGGCCATGAAGGACCCGACAAATGCCTCTGTTGGTAGCCGACCTGCCCAGATCAGTCTCGCGTCCGACCACCAGGACGACGGCTCGTTCAAGTCCGCGAACTCGACGATCTGAACGAAGACCTCCTGCTCCGTCTGATTGAAGAAGACTCTCGTCCCGCTCGGCTCGTCGAAAAACGTCACGAAGGTCGCACTGCACCCAAGGCGCAGATCCCGGACACTGTTCATGAACCTGGCCAGGACCTCGGGCCCTACATAGGAGGCGTGCACCTTCTGCTCCTCAGCGTTCACCGACCACGACCAGGTGGCCCATCCAGAGCCGCCGAGCTTCCAGTGCATGCTCTGGCCATGGGCCGAAGAAACGTCGAATGGACTGTGAACCATGCCTTCCCCCCTGCGCCAGGCGCTGCCGGCCCTAAATCGCCGAGTCAACCAGGACTCGCTCACGAGCACGACGATGCCACAGACGGATTTGGGAGACAGGCCCTAACAGAGCTCGCCTTTGGGCCCTGGACTGCGGCAGCGCCTCTCATAACGCCGGGCGGGGACGCTCCGCCCGGCGGGTGGCGGTTCAGTACAGCTTGTTCACGGCGGTCCGCAGGGTGTTCTTCCATTCGGTGACCGGTGGATCGCCCCAGTAGCTCTGCCACATGTTCAGGGTGACGGTGTCTCCGTCGCGGCCGACGCCCCAGAGGTAGTTGAAGTGCGGGCGGTCGGATGCCTGGGCGTCGAAGGTGTACATCCCGTGCAACGTCGCCCCTTCCTCCACGTCGAGTACGCCGTGGTCGTAGCCGGTGGCGGTCACCCCGGGTTCCTGCGGGCGGTTCGCGCACTCGGCGTAGCTCTCGCGGGTCTCTTCCGCGAAGGTGATGGCTTCCGCTTCGGTGGCGAAGACCACCACCTTCTGCTCGGCGTAGGCGGTCTCCGCGGTGCTGAAGTCCCGGTGCCAGACGTTGACCTCGGGCCGGCCTTCCGGCCAGTTCGCCAGACACTCGTGTGACATGCCCCAGCCCCGCGCGACCGGTGCGGCGCGCCACGACTCGGTCTTGGGCAGGTCGGAGATGTACAAGGTCCCCGGCCGCGGCCGCCACTGGTCGGCGCTCGCCGCCGGCCCAGATGCCACCGCCACCGCCACCACCGCGGCCCCCATTGCGATACCGGTCCCGCGCATTCGCCTTCGTACCCCCATGACGTGCTCCTTCCCCCGGAGTGTTCCGATCGCTTTCCGACCCTTTGCCGGGCAGCGACCGCACTGGATTCCAGAGTGGGGTGCCGGCGTCTTCTGAGCCGGGGCCTTCGGTAGCAGTGACCTGAAAGACCGTTCCCACTGGCCGAAAGCGACGAACTGGTTCAGGGAGGAGGTCACCGCTCCGGCGAGCAGGTGCTCCAGTCGCGCACGGCCCTGTGGCTCAGTTCCCTGACCGGAGCGGACCCAGCGGCGTACAGCGGCGTGTGGCCGGCGTCCTCGACCAGGCAGACCGCGTGCTGATGGGCCTGGGGAGGCGAGGCCGCGGGAGCCGTCGAGGACACCTCCTGCAGAACATGCCAGCGCTCAAGTACGGCACGCTCCGCGAGCGGGTCGGCTCGGTTACGCCCGACGTCCATCCGCCGACCTGTGCCCGTGCCGACCTTCACGCCGACCTTGCCCGCCCACAGCTCGGCGTCGATGAACGGTCGGTTCTTGTATTGCTCGACGAGCTCGGCCAGGTGCTCGCGCGAGCAGCCCACGACCATGCGTTTCCCGTCGAGCCGTGGGTCGACGGAGTGGACGGCTGACGATTCCGGGACCACGGCATACAACTCGGTACTGCCCGCCACCACCGCCCCGCACAGATCGCACAGCTCGGGCAGAGCCTCGTCCTCGTCGCCGGCGCCCGGCTCTCCTCGGTCCGTCACACCACCTGTCTATCGCCCGGCGCGAGCCGGCACATCCCGACGCTCCGGGCCTCGATGGTTCCGGCGGATCCGCCGGAACCATCGACCGCTGACCTGCACCGACTCGCAGTCGACGTTCAAAACACCTACTCAGTCAGATGGCCATGAGCCACACGACTGGTCTACCGCAGCCAGTCCTGAAGCGGGAATGTGCGATCCCCTGGTCTAGTGGTAGGCCCAGAGGTAGTAGTAGCCGTCGGTGTGCGGGCCGCGGCACTGGGTCGGCCATCCCGTGGCGTAGGTCAGCTCGTTGGCATCCCAATTGCACTCGATCGCCCAGTAGTACCTGGCCCCGGTGTACTGCCACCGGGGCGCGGCGGTAGCGGCGTCGCCGACGGTGCTCGCCTGCACCGCCACGTGCGGAGCGACCCCGCCCGAGGATGCCGCTTGCGCCGGAACGGCCATAGCGCCGACAACCAGTGCCGCGCCCACCCCGATAGCAGCCAGTTTCCTGCGAATTCCCATGCTTCTCCTTCGTCGTGGGCCGGCCACGCCAGGCGGCGGGCGGCCGAATGCGCATGCTCTTCGTGCACTCGCTTTCGCCGCTTTCCGCGGCAGGGACCGGGCCTTGGCGAGCATCCTTTGCTTGACCACTGAGCTGGACCCATACGTCTCAGTAGCGGCCGCTGTAGTCCCCCACGCCTCCGTGCATCGTGACGGGCGCCCGCGTGACCGATCAGGTACACCCTGCGCCCATCCCGGTGCGGAGTTCGACTCGTTTCGGCCTGTCCCGAAACGAGAGCGATGGGAAGGATCACCAGGGGCGAGGGGGATGTCGTGCTACGGGTTCACTTCACTGTCGAGGACCTGGCGCAGGTGCAGGTCACGGTGCTGGGGCCGCTGGCAGAGACGCAGCTGAGCCTGCAGACTGTGCAGCGACGTGACCGTGCGGCGCTGTTCGGTGGTTGGCGTGCGCGTACCGGTCCGCAGATCGGCGCCGATGGGAGGGAAACGGCGCGGTTTCTCAGCTCTTCTGCTGGGGGCCTGGTCGATCTGTTCACTCTCGTGGGCGCGGTGGGCTGTATGGACGAGGGGATAGAGCGGCTGATCAGTGCGTCGGACCGGCGGCTGCACGCGGAGTTCTCCGTACTTCCGCGCGCGAGTACGCGGCGGGCACCGTGGCTGGCCGAAGCGATGGATGGCGACCCGCGGACGGTGCGAAGGATGGCCGTCGCGTTACAGGGCTGGAACCGGGTGGCGGTTGACCCGTACTGGGGGCGTATCGACCAGCACCTGGTGGGGGAGGTGGCCCGGCGTGGGCGGCTCATGGTGCAGGGCGGGGCAGGGGCACTGCTGGACAGTCTGCGCCCGATGGCCGTGTGGCAGCCCCCCGTGCTCGAGATTCCGGGCTATCGGCCCCTGATCCACCCGGAGGCCGACTTCCACTTGGGGGGCCGTCCGTTCATTCTGGCCCCGTCGGTGTTCTGCGGGCCGGTTCCACAGCTGTTCGCCAGCCCCCAGGCCGAGACGGTCGTCATGGTGTATCCGGCTCTGAACAACCCGGTCCACGCGGCTGCCCTTTGGGCTTCCCCCACGGATATGCGCCAGGTCGATGCCCCGGTGCCGCCAACTCTATCCGCACTCCTCGGCCGTACCAGGGCAATCGTGCTGTGCGTGATAGCCGACCATCCTGCGTGCACTACTACGCAGCTCGCGCAGCTGGCGGGCATATCACCGGCCAGCGCGAGCGAGCACGCCACCACCCTGCGCAGCGCCGGGCTGACCACTTTGACCCGGCAGCGGAAGGTTGCCCTTCACACGCTGACCCATCTCGGCCTCACCCTGCTGAACACCAATGGTTCCGTTCCAGCCGGCTCCTGAACGCCAGACGTCACACCTCAGATGAGCGCCCTTTCAGGTGGGCGGCGAGCAGCCGGTCGTGCAGGTGCAGGTGCGGGTCAGCGGCAGCGATCCGTGGCCAGGCCTGTAGCCGCCCGGCCGCGCTTCTCACGTGCCGCGAGGTAGTGGGTCCAGCTGTCGCTGGCGTAGCCGGCCCAGCGGGTCGCGGTGTCGGGGTGCAGGCCGAAGAGGTCGGCGACAACGATGGGTGGCAGGTCGGTGACTGCCTCGATCATTGCGGTGTTGCGGGCGGGGCGGGTAGGCAGAGCGTGCAGACGCATCAGCTCGCCGACGCCGAGGGGGTTACGGGACCTGCCGGGAGCCTGGCCGGGCAGCAGGTAGCGGGTTCCGTCGTCGAGCTCGCCGCGGAACTTTCCTGTGTTCGGGTCGGTGATCTGATTCTCGATGAGCTGGGCGAGGCTTGGCGGGAGCAGGGCCGGGTTCCGACCCCCGAGGGTGAGGTAGGCGCCCTTGTCGTCGCGGTGGAAGCGGTCGGTGGTGAGTTCGGTGATGCGGGTCAGCGGCAGGGCGTAGAGGAGGACCAGCGCTCCGATGATGCGTGCTTCCCTGGGAAGCGTCGCATCGACGAGGCAGCGACGTAGCTGCTGGGTGTACTGGTCTTCGTCGAGGAATGTGCCGGCGAACTGACGTGGTGCGGAGGGCAGGACCAGGGCGGTGTTCAGGCGTCCGACCTTGGCCCAGCGGATGAACGGAGTCAGCGGTTTGCGCAGGGTGGGGTGGGTGACCAGCCAGACGTCGAAGTCGGCCTGGCCCACGGCGGCCAGGGTGAGACTGTTGGCGTCGAGCCAGTTCAGGAACGAGATCGCGGCCCGGACCTCGGGCTTGATCAGGTCGTTCGGCGTGCACTGAAGGATGTCGCAGCGCGACGAGCGCGTCCATGCTGAGGCGCTGCGGGGGCTGGGGCACCAGCCGGTAGACCTGCTCCCGTGACAGCGTGACTCCCCGCTCGGCGAGTAGCGGAACCAGGTCCGAGGTCTGGTACATCTCCTGCTCGGCCATCAGCCGCCGCAGTTGCCACTGGTAGCCCATCTTCTTGATCACGAGATCGCGTCCCACGTGTCGCCCAGCCGGTTCCTCATCGACGCCTCCAGCAGCGTGTTCCGATACTCGTTCGAGACACCGATATCGATCGCGGTCGTCGCCGCGTGCGCATGACCGACCTGCTCCTGCACGAACCGGGCCGGGTAGCCGAACTCGGTGGTCATGGTCAGGGGCGCGTGAGCTGTTCCTGCCAGGCCTGCCGACACGACAGGCAGAGCGGGTTGGGTCGGGCTCGCGGGTCCGTGTCGACTACAGCGGCGAGCGGCCCGTACTCGCGGTGAAACTGCAGGAGTTGTTCGGCTGGTCTGCCGCCTTCGCGCTGGCGGACGGGCGGGCCCCGCTGACCGTCCACCTGCTCTCCCCGGCTGGGCACCCGGCCGCCGTTACTGGCGACCTCGCGTCGTTCTGGCGCGAGGGCTACCGCGCCGTGCGGGCCGAGCTCCGCGGCCGCTACCCCCGCCACCCGTGGCCGGAGGACCCGGCTGCGGCCGAGCCGACCCGGCGGCTCAATACGCCCAACCGGGGAGCGCCACAGGCAGCCCGGGGTCAGCCGCCACCCGAGCCGACCGAGGCCGAACCGCCGGAGGTCCAGCCGGAGTTGGTCTGCGGCCGATCGCGCGTGCTGCGCTCGGTGCGCAGCTTCACCACGACCCCAGCCGGGCCGAGCTGGGCCTTCAGCGCGTCGGCGAGCCGCTGCGGGTCGCCGACGAACGGTGGCGCGAGCCGCTCCCGGACGCCCCGCAGGACGAGTTCCAGCGCGAGCGTGGAGACTGCCGGCTTGTGGTCTCCCTCGTACGGCTCCACCACCTTGTGCGTCAGCCGCACCTCGCGCAGGGTCTTGACGGGCAGCCAGTCGTCCGGCCCGGCGGCCCGGACCAACCGCAGAGACGCGGGCACCCCGGCCGGCGCGAACTCCACCCGCAGGATGTCCCGGGCCCGGGGAAAGACCAGCGCCAGCCAGCCGATCAGGTACTCCAGCCCGGCGATCACCCCGACCACCACGAACACGGTCGACGCCCGCGCACCGGCCAGCGCCATCCAGAAGGCGACGAGCAGGGTCGGCACGCCCAGAGCGAGCGGAGTGAACAGCGCTGGCCCCGCCGAGGTCAGCGCGTTCCACGTCGGCCCGGCCCGACCGACGCGCAGGACCAGATCCGTCGAGTCGGGGCCTTGTCTCAGCAAGGGATCGGTGGCCATGCCTCCAGCGTAGGACCGGTCCGCAAGAGCGCCTCGACCATATCCGGCTGATGGGGCACGACTTCTGACGGCCGTAGTCCACAGCCGGCGGGGCGCGGCGGGCTCCCAGGGCTCGAACTACGAGTCGGGCCACTGCTCGGCGGCGGCCATCAGCGGGTAGAGGGTGGCGCCGTCCAGGCTCTCGCGGATGATGTCGGCGTGGCCGCCGTGGCGTGCGGTCTCCTCGATCAGGTGCAGCAGCACCCACCGCACCGACCACTCCTCGATGTCGGCGGGGAACCACGGCACACCCCGGGGGACGGGAACGCCCTGGTCGTCGGCGATGCCGGCTACGGCCTCGTCGGTCTCCCCGGTCGCCAGCTCGTAGTCGGCCAGCAGCCCATTAGGGTCTCGCCGGGCGCGGGCCGGAACTCGTCGTCGTCCGACTCGTCGGCCGCCCGCTGCAGAGCGCCGGAGCGCCGCAAGGCGAGGGCCGTCCAGCCACGCTCGCAGCGCGCGGCGTGCTGGATCAGTTCGGCGATTCCCAGCTTACTGGCGGAGGGAGTGGCCTGGCCCTGCTCCTCGGTCAGGCCGTACGCGGGGATGCGCAGCAACTGCCGCTACCTGTCGAGGAAGGCGAGCCGCGCGCAGGACCCGCCCGAAGTACGCGTCGGCGTCGGCGGGCTCCATGTCCCATAGCGGTCGGCCGAACCACGTGCGGAGCCGCTCCAGTTTGCCGACGTCCCCGCGGATGGTGCCGTCTGCCAGCTCTGCCTCGGGGAAGATGCCCATGGCCCGCAGTCGCAGGTAGAAGTCGACCTTCTTCTCCTGTGGAACAACCTCGCCAAAGCCGTCGAGAGGACTCTCGCCCGTCACTACGCCCGCATCCGAGCCGGCGCCGAAGCCGCCGGACAACCTGACGAGGAGGCTTCGGTGCCACCGCCGGACGGGACACTCGACGTCAACGGGCGCCCGCGGCGGATCGTCCGCCGATACGCCCAAACACCGGACGTCGACCAGTTGCTGGTCAAGGTCACCCAGCGACGCACCCTGCTGGACGACCACAAGCCCTACCTCTACGAACGCTTCACCCAGGGCTGCCGAAACGCCAGCCAGCTCTTCCGAGAAGTCCGACGGCCAGGGATTTCGCGGCGACCGCACTGTCGTCAGCCGCTACATCCGCCAGCTGAAACAAGGTGTCGAGACCGCCCCTCCGCCGCCTGCGCTGCCCAAACCGCGACGGGCACTTCGCTGGGTGATGACGCACCCCGACCGGCTGCGGCCACACGAGGTCATCGGCCTCAAGGCGGTCCGGGTCGCCTGCCCTCTGTCGGGCCCCCGCAGGGTGGCTGCCCGCTCTCTCCGCCATTACCCGAGAGGTAATCGATCTTCGGTACGCCTCTTGGCAGATTGGTCTCACCGGGACGGGTAAGGGCTCGAACCACACCCGGAAGACCGAGGGAGAAGTGTCGTCATGACGACGATCCGGCAGCAGCGGCGTACGAAGCAGCAGATGGTGGGGCGGGCGAAGCGGCTCGCCGCGGTGGCGGTCGCCGCCGGCCTGTCGATCGGCACGGTCACGGCCGGCTCGTCCTGGTCGGCCGCCGCGAGCCAGGCGGGCCAGGCGGGCCAGGCGAGCCAGGCGGGTCTGGCGACGGCCGCCGCCGGCCGGGGGAGCGAGTGCGCCGAGGTCCGGGACAAGGTCGAGCGGCTGGAAGGCCTGATCACCCCGAACGCCTGCGCCTTCATGAAGCGGCAGATCGCCTTCGGCGAGATACCGACCGGCACGGCCCCCACGCCCGGCGATCCGAGCCACCCGAGAGTCGCCGCATACCTGGACATCTTCGACGCGGACGCCACGCTCTGGGAGGCGGGCGGCGAGGCCCAACGCGGGCACGGCGTGATCGGAGCCTCGATCACCAACTCTCTTCGCCTCGTCCCCGACCTGCGCTACGTGGGCACCAACGTGGTGGCCGACGGAGCGGTGATGATGTTCGGCCAGCGCAACGAGGTCACGGTCAAGGGACAGAAGGTGACCTACCCTCAGATCGCCCGCAACGTCCTGTCCGACGACGGGAAGACCATCCAGGCCCGCCGCTACTACGACCGCTACGAGATCTTCAAGCCGGTGGCCCCCGAACTGCGCCCCCTGTTCGAAGGCATCTCGGACGCGGGCCCCGCCACCGGCCGGACCCCCGCACGGTTCCGGGCCGACGAGATCACGGACCGGCTGGCGGCCTGGAACGGCGAGGACGTCGTGGCGCTGACCGGCCGGATGGGGAACGCCCGGCTGACCGGCCCCGGGCTGGCCGCGCCGCTGGCCACCACGGAGGGCAAGACCGCCTACCTCAAGAGGTTCTTCGAGCACGCCGACGTGAAGTTCAAGCCGGGCCAGGTCGCCTTCGGCGGGACCACCACCTACGTTGAGTGGCACGGCACGGTCACCAGCAGGAAGGGCACCGTCATACCGTTCGGGATCGTCGAGAGGTTCGGCCCCCGGGGCGAGTGGGAGCTCTCCTTCGACACGCTCCCGCTGATCGCCGAAGAGGCCGGGATCGGGATCGGCAGCCTCTACCAGCGGTTGGCCCAGCCCTGAATCACCCGCGCTCGTGGCGATGGCGACGACCATTGTCACCGGCCGCTACATCTCGCCGCTCCTGGAGGTCCGCTGACGGTGGCCAGGAGGATTTCCCCGCGTACGGCCAGTTGCGGATGTGACGTTCAGTGACCACCTTCGGGGGGCGTCAACCCTGCTTCAGGCTCGGAATGCCTTGCTCAGAAGTTTGCCGAACTCGGCGGGGTGCGTGGTCAGGCCAGTGTGCCCGCCGGGAAAGTGCCGGAGTTCCGTGCTGAGACGCTCGGCCAGGAAGGCGGCCGGACGGTAGGGCAGCTCTCCGCGTGAGTCATAGCCGCAGGCGAGCACGAGCCGGTTCGACAGTGCCTCCAGCCGGTGGATGTCCGGGGCGTAGGACATGAAGCCGGGCACGATCTGCCCGACGAAGTACGGCAGGTTGGCCATGGTCTGCTCGGCACGTGCCGCTGCCTGCGGCGGAAGGCTGATCTCGGCCTTCGGGTCGGGGGTGTCGCCGCCCTTCTTCAGGCCCGTCGCGAACTCGGCTATCGCCGGCATGAGCCCCTGCCTGTGGAACGTCTTCTGGACGCGTGCAATGAACGCGCGGTGTTCGGAGGCGTCCGGCAGGACCTCCACTACCGGCGGCTCGTGTGCCACGAGGCGTTCGATGCGTTCGGGATGGGCGGTCAGTAGGTGCAGGGCGACGATCGCACCCGAGCTGGAGCCGAACACCCGGGCGGGCTCATCGGGCGACAGTAGTTCCAGGATCCGCAGGGCGTCGTCGGCGTGTTCGGCCACGCTCTGCTCGGCTTCGGGGTTCTCCAGCGTGCTTCGGGACATGCCGCGAGGGTCGTAAGTCGCGACGGTGTATTCGGCGGCCAGGTCGTCGGCGATGCCGTTGAAGGAGGCCGCGCCGCCCGTCCCTCCGGGGATCAGCAGCAGGAGCGGGCCCTGGCCGCGTACTTCGTAGTGCAGGGTCGCGCCGTTCACGCGCAGGCGGCCGATGGTCGGGTCGGTCATGCGGAGTCTCTTTCTCGGGAGGGGGGCCAGTGCTCCAGGAGGATGTGGAGGGCGTCGAGGGCGCGGACCCAGGACTGTTGCGGCGAACGCTCGTGAGCGAAGCCGCCCGCGGCCTCCAAGGCGACGAAGCCGTGGAACGTGCTGCGCAGCAACCGGACTGCGTCGGTCAGGTCGGGCTCGGTCAGTCCGTAGCCGCGCAGCATGCCGTAGGTGAGCTCGACCGCGCGCCGCGGTCCGGCGGCCTTCGCGGCCAGCTCAGGGGCGATCCGGATCGAGGTCTGCGTCGCCATGTAGCGGCCCGGATGCTCGTGGGCGTACTCCCGCCAGGCGTCGGCGAACGCGACCAACGCGTCCTTGCCCGCCCGCCCGGAGGTCGCCTCAGCGATACGGATTGTCTTCTCGTCCGCCGCCAGCAACGCGATCCGGCCACGCAGATCTTCCAGGCCCCGGACATGCGTGTAGAGACTCGCATCCTTGACGCCGAGTCGCCGCGCTACCTGCGACATGGTCATTTGATCGAGCCCGACCTCGTCCGCCAGCTCGGCGCCCGCGATTGTCACCCGCTCCGCCGTCAGCCCTGCCCGTGCCATGCACTCTCCTTTCCTAGGGCCTCTAGTTTTAACCTAGTCATCCTAGGAATTGCAAGGAGGGGGCATCACTCACGAGGGCTCAACACGCGCCCATCACGGTCGGATTCGCATCTCAACTTGCGGCCGGCCAGCCTCGACGGCGCTCGGCGCGCATTGCCGGCTGGACTCCGCCATGCCGATCACCCGCCGTGACAATCGCGGCCAGTAGCTCCCCGCCAAGTGGCCGCCAGCGGGGAATCGGAACTGGCCAGTGACAGCGTTTCGGGCCGGGCGGGAGCGCGCGGCCATGACGCCTCCCGCGTCCCCGAGGTGCCCGCGGCCCGGGTGGAGTCCCGGGTCGCCGACGGCGAGCCGGGAATGTTCTTCACCCACAAAGTCGAGTACGGCGCCGAGCCGCTGATCCAGTTGTCCGTGTCCCGCGCGTGGGCGCGGCAGGTCGCCGGTGCCGGCTGAGATCACACCGAAGCCGTCCGCGGGTTGTGAGCCACGCTGCGACCTTGATCCACTTTCGCAACAGACCCTAAAGGGTGTTGCAGAGCGAGGACCTGGACCGGCGCGTACCGTTCAGGATGAACAGCAGCAGCGGGTCAATGACACCGCCCAGGCCGCGGCACGCCGGCAGCGGGAGGACGAGTAGAACCGCCGGGACGGCAACCGGTACTGATGCCACGGGTCGCTTCGTAGACGGACGTGGGCGGAGCGCTCCCAGCGCCGATCAGCGGGACCTGCCGCTCCGTTCCTCTGACTGCCGCCCTTGCCCGCGTTCTCGGCCTTCCCGCCAGGTATGCCGCCAACGCCGCTCGGCACGGATCGGACGGGATGACCGGTCGGCCGATCCCGGTCCGTTGGTCGTTCACTCCTTGCCCAGAGCGAAGGCAAACAGCAGGTTACCGCTGGAGACCCACAGGCGGTTGCCTGAGGTGACAGCAGCTTTGAGCGGGGCGCGCGAGTCGACCTCCTGCGGCAGGCGCCAGACCTCCTTCCCGTCCGACTGGGCGTACCCGTACAGGCCGGGCCGGCTGCCACCGGTGATTCCGAGCAGGACCAGGCCGTCCTGTGCGGCCAGCACCTGGTGCAGGCCCTTTCCCAGGTCCGGGGTGCGCCACAGCCGCCGCCCGTCGCGCAGCCCGTAGGCCGTCAGTGGCCCGTGGCCGGCGGTGAGGTCGACACCGGTCGGGGGGAAAGCTGTGGTGAAGAGGGTGTTGCCCCTCGGGCTCAGCTGCTGCCTCGTCTCCGTGTGCTCCTGCCACAGCGGCCTGCCCGTCTCCGCGTCCACCGCCGCGAAGGACCCGTCCGCCAGGCTCTGCTCGAAGAGCACCGTCGCGCCGTCCTCGCTGAGCCGTGCCGTGCCCGCCAGCAACCCGTTCTGCAGCCGGTCCTCCGGCGTCAGGCCGCTGGGGACGCTCCACAACGGGTGCCCGTCGGCCAGTTGCAGGGCGGTCAGCTCCGTGGTGCCGTGCAGCACGGTGAGGACGAGCCGCGCCCCCGGGTTGTCGCCGATGCCCACGATGTCGGAGGGATGGCGCCACAGTTCCTTCCCGGAGTGCGGGTCGAGGGCGTAGAGCGTACGGCGGTCGTCCGCTCCGGCCTGCCTGCGCGCCACGCACAGCAGTACCCCGCCCCGCGGATGGACGGCAGTGAGCGGGCTGTCCCGGTCCCAGCGCGGCTTCCCCCCGTCGTCGAGGACGTACAGCTTCCCGGTCCGGACCGAAGTGACGTACGCCCATCCGTCCTTGCCCGCCTGCACGGTCAGGTCGGTGAGTTCCGGCTGAGCCAGGCCCGGCGGGACGAACCGCCAGCGCTCCTCGCCGCTTTCCAGGTCGCGGGCGTGGACGGCGCCGTCGACTTCGATGACGTACACGGTCCGCCCGTCCGTCGCGGAGGCCGCGGAGGCCAGCGGTGCGCTCCGCCATAGGCTCTCGCCCGTGTGCGCGTCGAGGACGGCCGCCCCCGACCCGCTGCTGCCCGAGACGAGGATTCGGCCCCGCGCCGTCTTCCACACGGTGGAGAATCCGTCCGGGAGCGGCTTTCGCCACAGCTGCCTGGGCGGTTCCACGGACGGGCCCCCGGGGTCGGCGAGGTACCAGCCCGAGAACACCGCGGCCCCGGCGATCGCACCGACGGCCGCGAGGGCCCGGCGCCGGTCCAGGCGCCCTGCCCAACCGCCTGTGGGCAGCGCCGCCCGGACGGTCTCCTCCCGCCTGCGCACCTCCCGGCGTACGGCCTCAGGGAGCCAGCCCGCCCCCGGGAGGTCCGGCCCGCCGAACAGCGCCGCCAGGTCCGCCACCTTCGGCCGCTTCCACGGCTCTTTCTCCAGGCATGCCTCCAAGGCCTCACGCAGGGCTTCCGGTACGTCCTCCAGATCCGGTTCCTCGTGCACGGTGCGGTACAGGACGATGTGCAGTGCGCTGTTCCCGAAGGCTCCGCGGCCCGAAGCCGCGTACAGCAGGGTGGCGCCGAGGGAGAAGACATCGCCGGCCGCCGTGCAGGTACGCCCGGATACCTGCTCGGGCGGCATGTAGCCGGCGGTGCCGACCACTTGGCCGGTGCCGGTCGGGCCGGCGCCGTCCACGCTGCGGGCGATGCCGAAGTCGATGACGCGCGGCCCGTCGTCGGTCAGTAGGATGTTGGATGGTTTCAGATCGCGGTGTACGAGCCCTGCGGCGTGGACGGCGGCCAAGGCCTCGGCCAGGCCGACGGCCAGGCTCCGTACCGTGGATTCGGGCATCGGTCCGTGAGCGGCGACGGCTTCGCTCAGGGTGGGGGCGGGGAGGTAGGCCGTGGCCAGCCAGGGCTGCGCGGCATCCGGGTCGGCGGCGAGCACCGGGGCGGTGAAGGCACCGCTGACCTTGAGGGCGGCCTCCGTTTCGGCGCGGAACCGCTCGCGGAAGCGCGCGTCCTGCGCGTAGCTCTCCCGGACGACCTTCACCGCCACCGGCCGCCCGGCCCGGGTCGCGGCCAAGTACACCTTGCCCATGCCGCCGGACCCGAGCAGCCTGACCACACGGTACGGACCGATTCGCACCGGGAGCGGCGGGGTGGACGGAGGCGGCAGGGGTACGGCGGATGAGGAGGAAGCGGGCGGTGGGGCGCTCATCCAGCGTTCGCCCGGTAGGCCCGTACGCGTCCGCCGCCGCTGACGAACACGACGTCGTCCTGCACTCCCACGCCCCAGAACGCCTCCGTCAGGCGGGTGACCTCTCCGATGCCGGAAGGCGACGGCGCCGGCGAGGCCGGGGCGGAAGCCGTCGAGGTCACCGGCTTGTCACGCAGCGCCCAGAGCTGCTTGCCGTCCGAGGTCCGCAGCACCAGGCAGCCGGACGCGAATTGCCCCGGATCCATGCCGAGGCCGCTGATCGCGGGGCTGAACAGGACCACGGTGACCTGAGTGGACGCGGCCAGGGTGGGCGACAGCGCGGGAAGGGGGGACAGCGGAACGGGGCTTTCGACGCGCCATCGGATCTCCCCGGTGTCCAGGTCCACGGCGTGCACGTTCCGGAAGTCGTTGACCAGCAGCAGCTTCCCGACGGCGACCGGGGCCGAAGCACCGGCCATGGGAACCGCCCAGCGTCGCTGCCCGCTCTCGGCGTCGTAGGCACTCATTCCGGCCTTCTGGTGCATCGCGATCAGAAGGTCGCCGACGGCGATGAGCGAGGAGGTGAGGGATCCTCCGCCCGCCTGCATATAGGGGGGGAGCTGGCTGTTGGGGTCCGCGGCCACGTCCACGGACCACCGAGGCGTTCCGTCCGCGGCGTTCAGCGCGTACAGGGTCAAGCCGGTCCTGGTGCTCTCGGTGTAGTAGAAGCCGTGGCGATCGGCGGCGTACCTGACCCCCGACGTGGAGTTGGCGACGACGGGCTTGCGCCACCGGATGCCGCCACCGCTCAGATCGATGGCGGTGGCCGTCTCACTGAGACCGAGACTCGCAGTGGCCTCGGGGGACGGCGCGTCCGGCAGGGGGCTTCCCTTGAAGGTGTGCACCAGGCAGTAGGCCATGTTCTCGTGGGCGGAGAGCAGGGTGATCACACTGTCGCCCTTCGGTAGACCCAGGGTGGACCGCACGCGGGCGGTGGCCGGGTCCAGCACGGTCAAGTTCGTCTGCCCCAAGGATTCCAGGGCCGTGCTCATCGAAGTTCCGAGCAGCCCCGCGTCGATGGTGCCGAGGACTCGGGTTCCTCGGGGGAGCGGGCCGGAGGGCTGGTTCGGCCGCGTCGCGGTCGCGACACTTTGGTTCCAGCGGAGCTTGCCGCTCGAGGGGTCGAACCCGGCCACCGTGTAGCCGCCGAAGCTGGAGTCCTGCAACACCAGAGTCCCGCCGGTCGCTCGCACCTGGGGCATTCCGGTCGGTGAGCCGGGGAGCGGCTCGTTCCACAGCGGCGCGGGTGGATCGGTCAGGACCACAGGGCGCGCGGTCGGGCCGAGCGACGGGGCGGGGCTACCGTTCTTGCCACCGCCGTCTTCGGTCTTCCAGGGCCCCCACAGGGCACCGGCCACCCCGCCCCCGGCGAGCACAGCGGCCGCGAGTCCGCCGAGCAGGACCGTGCGACGGCTGGGACCGGACCTCTGGCGGCCCCCGCCGGGCACGGCGCGGGGCGGGGGCGGCACCACGGCCATCAGCTCGGCATCCCGGGCCCGCGCCGCCAGATCCTTCTGGAGCGCCGGGACCAGTAGATCGTGCGGGCGCGCGGGCGCCAGCCCGGCCAGCACTGCATCGAGAGGGGGCCGACGGGAGGGCGTCTTGTCCAGGCACCGCAACAGGAGCGGGTGCAGGGAGGACGGGACCGCGTGCAAGTCGGGTTCGTCCGTGACGATCCGGTGCAGCACCCCGTGATCACCGGGACCGAACGGCCCCTCCCCGCAGGCGGCGTAGACCAGGACTCCGGCCAGCGCGAAGACGTCGCTCTCTGGTCCGGCGTCGTGGAACGAGGCGATCTGCTCGGGCGCCATGAAGGCGGGGGAGCCGATCACAGTGCCGGTGACCGTGAGCCGGGTCTCGCCGAGGGCTTTGCTGATACCGAAGTCGATCACGCGCGGGCCGTCGGTGGACAGCAGCACGTTGCCCGGCTTGAAGTCCCGGTGCACCAGCCCGGCCGCGTGGATGACCTGAAGGGACTCGGCGAGGGCGGCCCCCAGGGCCCGCACGGCCGGCTCCTGGAACGTGCCGCAGATCCGCAGCGCCTGATCGAGCGTCGGTCCAGGGACGTACACGGTGGCCACCCAGGGCCGAGGCCCGTCCGTATCGGCGTCCAGCACGGGCACCGTGTACACGCCGCTGACCCGGCGGGCCGCGGCCACTTCCCGCCGGAAACGGCTGCGGAAGGCGGGATCGTCCGCGTACTCCTCCCGCACTTGCTTGACCGCCACCAGCCGCCCCGACCCGGTCCGGCAGAGGGAGACCACGCCCATCCCACCGCCGCCGAGCGGCCTCATCACCACGTACGGACCGATGACGGCAGGCAACACGATCGTCGCGTCGTCCGTCCCTAACTCCGGCTCCGAATTCACCCCTTGCATTTCCATGGCTCCCCCGCCCGACATCTGCCCGGTTCTATCCGGCGAAGGGAGAGACAGCCCTCCTCCACCCGCGGTTCCTCGCGGGCGGGAGCATACAGCGGCACCCCACGCCCCGAACCCCATTCCGCTCGATCAGGTGCCCCATGCAGGAATGTCGGGTGCCACGCGGTTCAGGTGCGATGTGCCGGTTTGGTGTCAGTGGGGTGGTGTCAGTGACGGATCGTCAGTCAGGTGTGTCTGTGCTGGTCGCGTGACCAGGAGGCATACTCGCCACTGACATGGGGTGGCACACATGCAGGTGGGGTACTGGCGGGAAAGTGAGAGATCGCATCAGGCGCATGGATCCCTCCACCTCTCATAGCAGTGGAGGGACCCTGACACGGCTCAGCCGCAGCTTGGTGCCTTTGCGTGAACCGGAGTACGCGCCCCCACCCGTACACATACGGGTGGCCGGCTAGCGCCTCAGCCGCGTCGATGCCCGTCCACCCGTGCCCGAGGCCACGGCGTCGCGGAGGGGGTGGTGTGGCAGCACGGGCCGCCGAGCCAATTCTGAACGGACTTGTCGGCCAGGTCAGCTCTTCCCGGCTGACTGGGCGGCGAGTCGGCGTACGGCGCGCTTGACCGAGCCAAGCTCCTTCAACACCTGGTCCATCGCGGAGTCCATCAGCATGACCGGATCGTCAGCGGACCAGAAGCGCACTGCCTGAGCCACCTGATGCTCCCAGAACCCAGCCTCCTGGCGGCTTCGAAGCCGAGTCGTGAAGCAAGCTCAACGAAGCCGTTCCCGGGCCGGCGGGTCGCCTTGGCGACGACAAGCGCCGACAGCAGTGGCCGGCCGTGCTGATGCTCGTAGACGCTGATGTGGCCGAGCTTCGGGTAGAGCCCGTGCATCTGGTTCTGCGACGTGTAGGGGTCCAAGCCGTGCGGGTCAACGCGTTGGGCGAATTCCGTGTAGCTGATGCAGGCGGAGAGCGGATCACCTGGGTCGCCGGCCTGGGCAAGGGATCGCAGAAGGCGGTGCATGTCGCGTTCGATGGGAGTGAGCGAAAGCATGCAAGCTCCTCGTAGGGAGAGGACCCGTAGGACCGAATGTCCGTGGACGCAGAGCCCAGGCTCGCTTTGACGGTGGCTCAGGTGCGGTCCGACCCGCTACGGCCTGTTTCTTGGCGCCGGGCGCATTGGGGGGTCTGCCCGCTCGGCCACCGTGCGATCAGTCGGGCTCCTGGAGAGAGGCCCGGCTGCCACAGCGCGACCCTCCGACCCGTCACCCAGTGGACGACCTCCCGAAGTTCCTTCACGCCATTTGAGGAGTTGACCTTGGTCACCTGACCTTCGACCTGGCCGGAACTCCGGGTTCTCGACAGGTCGGCGACGACAGCGTCCCAGTCATGGGGGAGCCCGTCGGCGAACTGCCGCAGGGCCGGCAGGTCGTGCTGTCTGACCTGTTCGAGCCTTTCACGGAGGTCTTCGCCGCGGTGCTCGTGCATGAGCGCGCCGAAGGCCGTCTTCGCGCGGCCGTAGGCGTGGCAGAACGGGCGCTCCGCCGAGCACGGCGCGTCCGACCGAAGCCAAGGTGACACATCGACTGCCAGGACCAGGCGCCCGCCGTCGAACCGCGGCAACAGCAGGCCGGCCAGCGCCGCCCGATCGACGTCGATCCTGCCGTGGTTCAGAGCGCCGTACATCGCCCCGTGCCCAGGTTCCGACTTGCCTGGCTCACCGGGGTGCTCAATGGGCTTCGGGCAGAGCAGATTCACGGGGGCAGGCGCCGGACACCCCGCGGGGAGAGCGTCTTCCGATCACACATCTGCACCAGTAGCGTCGCTGTCCGGACTGTCGGATGTTCCGACTCCAATCCACTGGGGGGAATCCGTGCTCGGAGTTCACACGAAGACGCGTATCGGGTTACTCGGGGCGGTCGCCTTGGCGATCGTGCCGCTCGCCGCACCACAGGCCTTCGCCGGAAAGCCCGCCTCGACGGCGGACACGACCGGACAGGCGGTGTGGGCAGAGCAGAAGGCAAGGGACGCCAAGACAGCACCGCTCAACGCCATCGCCGCGGCGGCCGAGGAAGTCGGACGGAACCAGCGTCAGGACATTTTTTCCGGCCTCCAGTTGTCCGACGACCTCAAGGCCGTCCACCTGTACCTCACCGACCCGGCCAAGGCCACTGAGTTCAAGGCGGCCATGCTCAAGGTGAAACCCGGGCTGAAGCTCAAAGACCTTGCGGTCCGGCAGGGCAAGAACACCCGTGTCGCGGCCCTCGCGGAGGCGAAACGACTCCTCGAAGCCAAAGACCTGCCGTTCAAGGTGTACGGGGCGTCCTGGACCATGGACGGCGCCGCCGTCAAACTCGACGTCGACCGGCCAGCTGCCGTCGCCGCCTACACAAGCAACAGCCTCGCCGGGCGCCTCGGGTATCCGGCCCTGTCCAAAGCCTTCGACGTACGCGCCCAGCAGGGACAGCCGATCGCGCCGGCGACCAGGGAGAACGCCTCATCGCCGTTCTACGGAGGTGCCGCAATCGGGCGGGCCACCGCGGAGCGAGCATCGTGCACGACCGGCATCCCGGTCGTCGACCGCAACGGGAAGCGCTGGATCACCACGGCCGCCCACTGCGTAGGCGCCAACCCGCTGTTCACACACGGTGGGAACCGGATCGGCAACGCGTGGACCAACCCCAACTACGACGTGGCCTTCATCGACGCCTACAGCGCCCGGTACACCTGGGACGGCCTGGACACCCACGGATACACGCGCTACCTGGAGGGTTGGAGCTACGCCTCCAACAACCAGGAGGTCTGCCACCTCGGCTACAACTCGATGGTCGTCGAGAAGCGGATCCCCTGCCGTCACAAAGTCGTGGACAGCGAGTTCCTGTACAGGCTGAACGGACACCCCGAGACGATCAAGGGCGTGAAGTCGGTCTCGCAGATTTCGCCCATTTCCGTCGTGGGCGGTGACAGCGGCGGGCCGGTCGTCGCGTTCGGCAGCGGCGAGAACCGGATAGTCAAGGGGTTCGTCAGCGGCTTCGCCAACACCAACACCCTCGTCTTCGTCGACTTCCAGGACATCAACCGGGCCTTCTCCGTCAACCTGCCCTGAAGCCTGCACCTCACCCGCCGGAGCGGCTCATGCCGGCCCAGCGGGTGAAGTGCCGCTTCGGACACCCGAACACCATGGGGCCCGCTCGGTCCCCGGACACTGCGGTCGCCGACCAGGTGTGGGACCCCCTGAACCATCCGACCTTCGGCGACGTCCGCGGCCGCCGGTACACCGGGCGGCCCAGCCTGCTGCTCAACGTCCTCGCCGATGTCGGCCCTCCGATCCAGGCCGCGACCGACGACTTCGACACCACGATGACCTGGTACGAGTTCCTTCAAGCCAAGGCGATCGAGGGGATCATGTCTGGGGCGACGCCGGGATGGATGCTGTGGAGCGCGCGGCCGGCCGGCCTCCACCATCAAGGTGATCGGCTCGGGCAGCGACTTCGTGGATGGCGGCGCGGCCATGGCCGGTGCCGTACCGGTTCCGTACTTTGCGAGCTGCGTGGCCATCTTCCTGGCGTTGTCGGGTATCGCCCGCAGCACGTCATTCGGCGGCAGGGTCTGCTTTGCCGCATGGGCGACGATCCGGTGCGCCGCGCTGATGGCTGCGTAGGTGACAACGGGTTCTGGCACAGATCTTGGGGAGTCGTCCGGGAGCGTTACAGAAGCAGGATCACCCTGCGGAGTAGTTCGAATCCGGCTCGACCGTGGAGCCGGCTCTCTTCTTGGGGGATCCAGTGTCCTGATACAGAGCACGGCGAGGCCGGTGAGGCTGGTGTCGCACCCCCGGTTCTACGGTTCGGCACATGTCCCGTCACACACCCGACCGCCCGGTCGACGTGGAGAGCCTCTTCCCCGAGTTGCTTCCCTTCCGCCGTGAGTCTGTCCGCTTGCACCCGCGTCCCGGTTCTCCGACCCGCCAGGACAGCTCCGTCGGGGGCCCGCTGCTGTGGCCCGCGGACGAACCCTGGCCGGTGTGCGCTGCAGAGCACTACGACCCGGACACCACGAGCCACCTCGAACCCGCCGCGCCCATGGCCCCCATCGTGCAGATCCGCCGGGCGGACGTACCCAGCCTGCCTTTCCCCGAGGGCACCGATCTGCTCCAGGTTCTGTGGTGTCCCTATGCGCACGGCACCTACTGCTACCCGCTGCCCCAGGTGTACTGGCGGGATTCCCTCGCCATCGGAGCGGTGGGGGCGACCCCCGACCCGTCGGCGGCAGGGCTTCCCGACGGCTGGTACCCGGCACCCTGCGTCGTCCACCCCGAGCAAGTGACCGAGTACCCGAGGAATGACCGCCCCCGGGATCTCCGCGACGCACTCGAAGACCGTTTCGAAGTACTACTGGCAGAGACCGGGCTGCGGTACTCATCGCATCTTGCCGACGCACCGGGAATCAAGTTGGGCGGCTACCCAAGCTGGAGCCAGGAGCCCTGCTGGCCGGACTGCGAAACGTGCGGTGGCCAGATGGAGCACCTTCTGCCCGTGGCCGAGGGGGAATTCGACAGTGAGTCCTGGCGCACGTGGCTCCCCGAAGAAGATCGGACCAACGAGAACACCGACACCCGCTGGCTATGGGAATCCGAGGCGTTCAACCCCGCACTTCTGGACACCGGCGGTATCAACGTCTACGTCTTCGAGTGCCGCACCTGTCCCCACCGCCCTGTCGGACACTGGTCGGACCCCCGATGACCGGCAGGCATAGCCGCCTGGCACACGCTCCACCTGTCGCTCTCGAAACTCGGTTCTGAGGAGTGGTAGCGGAGTGTTACTGGAGCAGGATCATCTTGCGTAGGAGTTCGAATCCGGCTCGACCGTAGAGCTTCCTTTTGATCTTCTTGATGCGGTTCACGGCGCCCTCAATGCTGCCGGAACTCCAATCCAAGGTGAGCCCCGCTGTCACGGCGTCGAGGTCCCGGAGCAGGTGGAGTGCGAAGCCGGTGAGGCCGGGTAGCTGGCTGGCGTCGACCGCGTCGATCCGGGCGGGGAGTTCGTCCCCCCCCCCCGGACAATCGCCGAGTATCTCGCCGAGGTCGCGGAGATGCCCGCGGCCGTGTCCAGTTCGGGACAGCGGGCCAGGACGTCCTTCAGAGCGGTGCGGTCTTCTTCGTTCGGAGTGTCGAAGTCCACCGCCGATCGCGTCATCGACCAGCTCGGCCCCAGGCTCGCGCATGCACCGCGTAGGCGATTAGCCAAGGACGCGGTGCTGATCGTCGACGGGACGCTGGTACCCACCCGCGACCACCAGGTCGCCGAGCAGTCGAAGAACTATCGCTACTCGACGAACCACCAGGTGGTCATGGACGCCGACACCCGCCTGGTCGTGGTGGTCGGCCGGCCCCTGCCCGGCAACCGCAACGACTGCAGGGCATGGGAGGAATTCGGGGCCAAGGCCGCCGTCGGCCGGACAACCACGATCGCCGACGGCGGCCACCCCGGAACGGGCCTCGTCATCCCGCACCGTCGGCCCCGAGGCGGCGAACTGACCCACTGGCAGGCCGAACACAACCACGACCACAGACGGGTTCGCGCCCGCGTCGAGCACGCCTTCGCCCGGATGAAGACCTGGAAGATCCTGCGTGACTGCCGCCTGAGAGGCGACGGTGTGCGCCACGCGATGCACGGCGTTGCCGGCCTACACGACCTCGCTCTCACGGGATGACTCCCGCCGCATGCCGGACCTGAGAGGTCCCCGGGAGACGGCTCCCCCACCTCGCGGTCTCGAAGGAGAATCAGGCGAGGCAGAACTCGTTGCCCTCGATGTCCTGCATCGTGATGCACGACTCGTTGACGCCATCGGCGCGCTGCGTCAGCACGTGTTTCGCGCCGAGCGCCATCAGCCGCGCGCATTCGGCCTCGAGTGTGGCCAGGCGCTCGTCACCCACGAGCCCGGCGCCGGCCCGCACATCAAGATGCACCCGGTTCTTGACGACCTTGCCCTCGGGAACTCGTTGGAAGAGCAGACGCGGGGCCACACCTGAGGGATCAGTGCACGCGAAGTAGATCTCGTCCTCGGGCGGCAGTGAGCGGTGGTACTCCTCCCACGTGGCAAAGCCCTCCGGGACCGTCGGCACGACGTACCCCAGCACCTCGCACCAGAAGGCGGCGAGGCGCGCAGGCTCCGCGCAGTCGAAGGTCACTTGGAAGTGTTTGATCGTTGACATCGGCGCACAATATCAAGGGCCCTGGTCATCTCCCCAGGTCGGGAGGTCCGAACGTTGTCGGGAGGAGGCAACCCTTAGCCGACATGGCCAGCCTTCTGACGGATGATCATGCCCGGTGGACGTCGGATGTGTTCGTGAAGCGGGACGGCCGCTGGCTGTGCCTGCTGAGTCACATCACGGCGGCAGCACCGGAGTCGGCGACGACGTCGACGACGGCCCGGTGAAACCGCAGAGGCGCACCGGCGATCACCGGGGTGGTGTGGCCTCGCCCTGCCAGAAGCTCCACTGATACCCCCAGGGGTCGGTGATCGTGAAGGTCCGCGGCCCGTACGGCTGATCCACCGGAGCGTCCAGCTCCCTGCCCGATGCGGCCCGGACCAGCTCGAAATGCGCGTCGACGTCGTCCACGTGCACGATAAACAGAGCGTTCTTGCCTTCGTCGCTCACCCCGCCGCCGCTGACTCCGATCTTCGTCGCACCCGCGTGGATGTCGGCCTCGAACGTCCGCCCTGAATCGTCGCGCCAGCGGACCGCGTCGGTAAAGCCGAGGACCCGCTCCATCCACTCGAGAGCCGCGTCCGCGTCCTGGTACCTCAGGTAGGGGGATACCCCTTCGATCGCCATGCCGTGCTCCTCCGGGCAGGGAGCCGACACCGCTCCTAGCGGCTCGGCCCGTACTGAATGGTGCTCGCCTTCCAGGCTGCCGTGCGTGGCCGGCGAATACGGCCAAGGGCAGTCATGCGTGTCGCTCGCACAGCTGCCCTTCGTCATCTGTACCTGGCTGAGCACTTCAACAACGAGTACGCGGACACCATGCCCCGGTACCGCCTGCGGGCACCCGCTCCGCAACGACCTTCGAGATCCACTCGGCAGCGTCCGCAGTCACATGTGGATCTTCGGCGAGCGCTCGGTGCCGAGCAGGTCGAAGAGGGAGCGCACGGTGGCCGCGTCCCGGCCGGGTTCCGCCAGACCAGGAGCCCACTGTCCTTCGACCACGACAGTTAGGTGGCCAGCCCGTCTCGATTCCGCAGAAGCCAGTCGCACTGAGAACCGCGAGCAGAGCGACCCTCTTGACCAGGTCGACCGCACGGCCGCGAACGCCGCATCGCCCCTTGACCTGCTCTGCGACGGGCGACCGTTAGACGGCGGTCAAGGGGTACCTCTGCATGCTCTCCCTCCTCGGCCCCGGTGTGGTGATGGCGATCCTTGAAAACGACCAGGGACGCTCTTCGCCTCACTTTGTTGGCTGCTCAACGGTGTGGGGAAAGTGGGGAGTGGGCGAGCATGCGTGGGCCCCGCCGACCGTCAGGTCGGCGGGGCCGGTGATCGTGAACGTCGGCTGGCCGCAATTGATCAGCCCCACCTCGACTGCGAGTGGCGTCAGGCCCTCGCGTGGACAACGAGTCGGTTCTGCTGACCATCGAACATGTCGGCCAAGACTTGGGCCTCCCGGCGGCTCCCTTCGAAGAGTCCACTCTGGTCGACGTGCACGACCAGGACGTCGTGGCTGTCTATGACCTCCGAGATGCCGCGCGTCTCGATCGTGTCCGACCACGCGTCAAGGTTCCGACCGAACCACGTCGGCAGCCCACACGGCTCGGTAACCGCGTCCCAGAAATCGTTGAGCGTCTCTATCTGCCGACCGCGTAGGTCGACTATCAGCTTGCTGTCCGTCATCGCAGCAGAGTAGAGCCCAGCCACGGCTCACCGGCCGGTCAACGAGTCGGCACCTTGCGGTCGGCAGCCGGGACTTTCGGCTGCCGACCAGTCGATGGTCCTTTCACGGAGCCCTGCGGAGTGGGACGACATCGGGAAGTCCGGTGGGAACTGAGGGACGGGCGGCTTCCGGTGTCGCCAGGAGAGCGACGATGGTGACGGGCTGCTGGCAGTGAGGGCAGTTGCGGGTTGCGGTCGGCTCCAGTGGGTCTCGCTCCGGGGCCTGTCGGTGTGTGGGTCGTGTCGTCGGTTTGGGTGCTGGCGGCAGGTCGGGAAGTGTGGGCGGGGCGGGCGATGCCGAGCGAGGGGTTTCCCCGAGTCGGCGGGCCCGGTCCTGGTCTCGTGCCCGGTCACGGAAGCGTTCAGCGTCCTTGCGGCAGGTCGGGGAACAGTAGACCTGCCGGACGGTCTTGGCTGAGTCGAAGGTGTCGTCGCAGACCGGGCAGGTCCGGCTCTCCATCGCGTTCTCGTCGCTGCGGGCTGCGTTCCGGCACTCGGGCGAACAGAAGATCCGCCTGGGGCTGATGTCGGTCGTGAAGTCGTTCTTGCACTGCGGGCACGTCCGCTGGACCGGAGTGCGCCGGCGGTTCTGGTCGCGGCATGTCGGTGAACAGAACACTCGTCGGCTCATGCGGTCGGCGACCGTGAAGACGGTCTCGCATTGCGGGCAGCGACGGGCCATCTCGGATGGAACCTCGGTGGTCTCGGAGGTGCTGTCAGGAGACACGGGCGTTCACCCCGGCTCGGAGGGTTTCGGCCTGGTTTCGGTGTCCGCGCAGTCGGTAGGAGGGGCCGTCGATGCCGGCGACTGCGGCCCGGTGCAGGAGCCGGTCGAGCATCGCGGCGGCGACGGTGGCGTCGCCGAAGGCTCCTGCCCAGTCAGCGATGCCGACGTTGGTCGTCAAAATCGTGGACGACTTCAGATACCTCTGGTTGATCACCTGGAACAGTGCGGAAGCGCCGTCCTCGGGCAGTGGGAGGTAGCCCAGTTCGTCGATGACCAGCAGCTTCGGGCCGGCGAAGAAGTTCATGCAGGACTTCCACCGGCCTTCGAGAGCGGCCTTGTGGCAGCGGGCCGAGAGCTCGGCTGCAGTCGTGAAGTAGACGCGGTGCCCGGCCTCGACCGCGGCCCGGCCGAGTGCGACGGACAACATTGTCTTGCCGACTCCGGGCGGCCCGACGAACAGGACGTTGGAGGCGTCGTCGAGGAAGCGGAGGGTGGCCAGGTCCCGGATGAGCTTCTCATCGACACCGGGCTGGGCGGCGAAGTCGAAGTCGTTCAGGGTCCAGGGCTCGGGCAGACAGGCGAACCGGAGCCTGGCCGCCAGCCGGCGGGCCTCGGTGGCCTCGACCTCGATCTCCAGCAGTCGTTCCAGAGCCGCGGTCAGCGACATCCGTTCGCTCCGGGCCTGGTCCAGAACCCGGTTCAAGGCCTCGGCGGCATCGTTCAGCTTCAGATAGGACAGATGGCCTCGCAGCTGCTGGAAGCGACGTGCTTCGCTCATCTGCATTGGCGACGATGGCGTACTCACTCCTCGTTCTCCTCTTTCGGTGAGGGAGCTGTCCGCAGCCGGTCGGCCACGGCGGCATAGTGGGACAGGTCGATCACGACCCGTTCGGCCGGATTCCCAGCCGCCGGAAGCCCGCGCAGCCGCTCGGCCTCCGCGAGAGCGGCCGCCGAGGGCGGCCTCCGGACCTTCGTCTTGCACGGAGCCCGGTCGGAGAACGACGCGAGCACGGCTCGCTCCAGCGCGATGACGTGGCCGTCGTCCCGGACGGTCTGCCCAGATCCCCGAGGGGCCCGGCGGTGCTGGGCGATGACCGCTCGTCCCGCGGTGGCGATCCGCAGGACGTCATCGCCCAGGCGGTTCATCACCTTGACCTGGACTCCTGGCAGGCCGGGAGGGACGGAGTAGAAGTTCCCGTCGAACTGGACCAGGCTCTGCGGGCTGACCGTCCGCTCGACTTCCAGCTCGGCCGGGAACGGCCGCACTGGGATGTCCAGCATCGGCTCGGCCGCGGCGAGCTCACCGACCGTGGTGGCCACGCCGTCGATGCGGCGCCGCCGCTCGTCCATCCGAAGGGCGAGTTTGTCGACGCCGGACTGGGCCTGGAGGACGGTCAGCCCGTCCGGAACCGTGCGCCACCAGCGTTGGGCAGCGGAGTGATTGGTCTTCTCCACTACTCCCTTGCGGTTGCCGCGTCGGGGCGGACAGATATCCACGCCGGCGCCGTAGTACTTGGCGACGGCGGCGAAAGAGGAGGTCACCTGCCCGCTGGAGGGGTAACAGACCGTCGCCATCCGGTCGAAACGCCACCGGCGGGCGGTCCCGCCGAGCTTGCGCATGACCTCATCGAGGGCCTGGACCAGGTGAGGGAAGTCCTCGGACTCCGAAAGAACCGCCCGCCACCGGCCCGAATGAGCGAGCGCCCCCACCAGCAGGTGAGCGTGCTCACCCACTCCCCACCCCTCTGGCGGGCTCGGCAGCTCCAGCCAGTCGAACTGGATCTCCTCGCCGGGCGGATGCGCGATCACCGCGACGTTCCTGCCGGTGGCGGCGTGGCAGGGCTCGCAATGCGGCCGGACCTGGTAGCGGCGCAGAGCCCGGGTGAAGGTCGAGTACGCGCCCTCATAGCCGAGTTCGGACACCTCGTCGAACAACGTCGAGGCCCACAAATGCGGATCGTCGGCGAGGCGTTGGCGGCAGTAGGGCAGGAATGGCACGAAAGCATCCGGGCCCTCGCGTCGCTCGCCAGGGGTTCGCTCGCCGTTCAGATAGGCACGGATCGTCTTGCGATCACGGCCCAGATGCCGTGCGATCGCAGAGATCGTCCATCCCTGACGACGCAGAGCATGAGCGTCCACGTCTTCCTCCCGAGTGAGCATTCAGGCCCCCGAACAGGCCGAACTCCTAGCTCACGCAGGCTCTCCACGACACGCCGACATCAGTTCGACACGCCGGGAGGATCACACAATGGATGGGGAGATCAAGAGAGCAGGTTTGCCCCGCCCCAGAGCGACAAGTGGGGAAATCCAAATATCCCCATCAGAAGCTCGTCGACAGCTATCCGATCAAGAACACGGACGTCCGCCAGCTGCTGATCGACTACCTCACTCGGCGCCGGGCGGACACCGACTACGTCACCCTGCGAGCCCTTGCCCGGAACCTGGTCAGCCTCTTCTGGGTGGGCATCGAGAAGATCAATCCCGGTCAGAAGAACCTCGTCCTCAGCCCAGAGATCTACGAGCAGTGGCGGGCGGACCTCTATTACTCGCAGAAAGACAAGACCAAGGTCCGCAAGTACTTCGAGACGATCCTGCTGGCCGTGCGCGGCTTCTACGTCGACCTCCATAGCTGGGCCATCGCCGAACCCGAGAAATGGGCTCAGTGGGTCGCCCCCTGCCGGTCTTGCCCCGCGATATCAAGGGCTTCGGCACACGCCAACGCGAGAACAACCAGAACATGGCCGCCCGAACGCGGGCCCGTCAGCCTCTGTTACCCGTGCTCGTCCAGCACGTCGAGACACGGCACGAGCGTCTCGCCGCCCTGCTTGCGGCCGGCCGCGAGGTTCCGCTGGGCGAGACGTTCACCCTGGGGGCCGCCGCTACACCCGCACCGACTCGGTCACGGACCGGCGTCGGGCCCGCCTCCCGAAAGACCCGCCCGTCAGGGTCGTCGACCTGGGCACCGGCGAGACGACCGATGTCACCATGACCGAGGACATCGCCTTCTGGGAGTGGGGGATCGTCGAACTCCTGCGGCACAGCGGCATCCGGGTGGAGGAGTTGACCGAGCTGACCCACCTCAGCATCCGCCAATACCAGCGACCGAACGGCGAAGTCATCGCCCTGCTGGTGGTGGCGCCCTCCATGAACAACCGCGAACGCGTGATCTCGGTGTCCGCCGAGCTCTTCCACGTCGTCGCGCAGATCATCCGCCGCCAGACCTCCGACGGGAAGCCGATCCCGCCCGTCAGCCGCTACGACCCCCACGAGAAGACCTGGTCTGAGCCATGCCCTTCCTGCTCCAGCGCAAGATCGGTACCGTCCCGGGCGTGCTGGCCACCGGCACGGCACTCGGGATGCTCCGCCGTTCCTGCAAAAGGATCGCCGAGACGAACCAGGCGTTCGCCGGTATGTCCTTCACCCCACACGACTTCCGGCGCCTGTTCGCCACGGAAATCGTCAACGGCGGCCTGCCGATCCACATCGGCGCCGCCCTGCTCGGACACATGAATCTCCAGACGACCCAGGGCTACGTCGCCGTCTTCGCCGAAGACGTCGTCAAGGCCTATCAGGAGTTCCTCAACCACCGCCGGACCGAAAGGCCCGAGGGCGAATACATCGAGGTCACCGACCAGGAATGGGCCGACTTCGAAGAACACTCCGACAAGCGCCGGGTCGAGCTCGGCAACTGTGCTCGCCCCTATGGATCCTCCTGCCAGCTGAACACGCCTGCATCCGCTGCCCGATGCTCCAGGTCAACCCCAAGATGCTGCCGAGACTGGCCGAGATCGAAAAGGACCTGGTCCTCCGCCGCAAACGGGCCGAGGAGGAACAGTGGCTCGGCGAGATCGAAGGCATCGACATCACCCTGACCTTCGTCCGAACCAAACAGGTCGACGCCGCCCGACTTGCCCAGCGGTCACCCGTCGCCCTCGGCATCCCGACCACCCGCCGGCCCGGATGAGATCCTGATGCTCGGAGATCCGGACGAACCCTGAGTGGACACCCAGTGCCTTCGTGCCATGGCACGAAAGAGCTGCCACCAGCGAGGATGCCCGTCATGACCCCCGACCAGACCCTCACCTCACTCCGCCCGACGCACTCGGCACGCGTCGTCTTCGGCGCCGGGGCCGCGATCGGAGTGCTGGGCGGCATGATCGGCCTGGGCGGCGCGGAGTTCCGCCTGCCCCTGCTGATCAGCCTCTTCGGGTTCGCCGCCCTCTCGGCGGTCATCCTGAACAAGGCGATGAGCCTGGTCGTGGTCCTGGTCGCCCTCCCCGCCCGACTCGCCGCGGTCCCGGCCGCCGATGTCGCATCCCGCTGGCCCGTCGCGGGCAACCTGCTGGCCGGCAGCCTGCTCGGGGCCTGGGCGGGCGCGTCTTGGGCGGTCCGGATGCGCAGCACGACCCTCTATAAGGTCCTGGCCGCGCTGATGGTCCTCATGGCGGCCGCCCTGGTCCTCACCCACACCACCACCCTGGGCAACCTCGACCTGCCGCTCTGGGCCCAGATCCCTGCCGGAGTCGCGGCCGGGTTCGGCATCGGGGTCGTCGCCGCGATCATGGGAGTCGCCGGCGGCGAGCTCCTGATCCCGACGATCGTGCTGCTGTTCGACGAGGACATCAAGACAGCCGGCAGCCTCTCCCTGCTGGTTTCCCTGCCGACCATGCTTGTCGCGTTCGCCCGCTACAGCCGCGACGGCAGCTTCGCCGTCCTCGGCGCCAACATCCGGTTCACCGCCAGCATGGCGGCAGGCTCCATCGCCGGCGCACTGCTGGGCGGACTCCTCCTCGGCGTCTTCCCCGACGCCGTCCTCATCCCCGCCCTCGCGGTGATCCTGCTCGTCTCAGCCGTCAAGCTCGTTCGGCACGACTGACCCAGCCGTCCGGCTTGACTTGGTGCAGAGAAGGACCAAGATCCGCCGGCGGCACACCATCGAAGCCATCGTGGGGGCCGTCACCGGCAGCCTCACCCGCCCCCAACTCCTCATCCTCGGCCGCCACGACCCCACCGGACGCCTCCGCCCCATCGGCCGCACCGTCCCGCTGCGCCCCGATGCCGCCGGCCAGCTCGCCGAGCACCTGTCCGCGTACTCATAAGAGTGCTCAGTGAGGTACGAAAAAACGTGCCCAGTTGGACGACGGTGTGAGTGTCAGCCTCAAGCTTCTGCCATGCCGAGGTGCGGTGTGGCCTGGATGGGCCTGGGCCTACTTGACGAGGCGGAAGTCTGGGTGCTGCAGCCAGGCACTGAGGAACTGCAGATCGCCGACATGCCGGATCCAGCGGTCGCCGCCGCCCGTGTCATAGGAGACTTCCTTGACGGTGCCAGGGAGCGATGCCACCAGCGCCCGTGCTCGGGCCAAGGCCGCGGCTTCTTCCGCCCGATCGCCAGGGGTGTATCCAAGGACGCCGTCGAAGTCGATCATCGCGTGGAGCCGTTGGGTGAAGGCAAGGGCGAGGTGACCGAGCAGAATGTGGTTCACCTCCCCGGAACAGCCGGCGGCGAGTATGAGGCCCTGAACTGGCGGCAGCGAGAATTCGGAGTAGTCCTCGTCGTCTGCCGGGATGCAGTCGTCCTCCGAGAGCTCAAGGGCCGGCGCCGGCCACTCGTCGCTCAGGGCTGTGGGGCCCAGGGGTCGTCGCTGTACGGGTCGGGCTCATCCGGGTGGAGCATGCGGCGGACGCAGCGCAGGAGCCCCGGCTCGTTGCCGCCGATGGCGGCCATCCAGGGCAGGGCGTCCATGGCGCGGGCGCGTTCTTCGGTGGCCAGGACGTCGACGGCGACGAATGGCGGCTCCGCCGCAGCGTCGTCGTGCGCTGGGCCCACAGCTGGTACGGGCAGTGCGGCATCGGTGAGCTGCCCGCAGCCCTTCGGGATCTCCCGCCGCTCGTGGGCATGGATGCCTGACGTACGGCGACGCGTGGACCCCGTCGGCAGCTGGCCTGCGGGGTCCACGCACTTCCAAGGCGTCCCAGGGCCAACTACGGCGGTACTCAGGTAGACGTACAACTGCGTCGACTTCATGCCCGACGCTGCGGACGACACAGGCCAAAGAGGGTGACTTGAGTTGGTTCGGAAGTTCCCCTGGCTCACCAGCCGAGGCGAATGTGGCCGGCGCCCCGATTCCGCTGGGCGGGTGGCAAGGGCGCCGGCCGACCGAGAACACGCCGTGGGAGACCCAGGTGCGTCGTCACCGCGAAGCATAGCGGTGAAGGGAGTCGAGGAGTGCCCGACAGGCTCGGCGAGCGGGTGGCCGCCGTGTGCTCGCCATCGGCGAACCCATCCAGGTGTCTTAGTCGCGGTAGGTTTTTCTTGTCGGTTGCGTGTGGGAGTCGGCTCTGGTGTTCGTGTGTTGTTTCGACCGGGAGGTCGGGGTCGTGATTCGGGCGGGACGAACGGGTGTGGGGCGTGAGGAGTTGGCGCGGGTATTGGGGATGAGGTGGACGACTTTCCGGAAGATCCGGCCCTACATCGCGGAAGGGTTTCCGACGCCGGTCTCGTCGGAGGGGTCTCAGGTGTTGTTGTGGGATCTGGAGCAGGTGGAGGCGTATCGCGACGGAATGCCCCGGCCGGCCTTGCCGGGGGTGGAGGACGACAGGGATCTCCTCGACCGGCGGGAGGTCGCTGTGGTGTTGGGGGTACAGGCGCGCAGCGTCGACGCCTACAAGACCGATCCTCGGTTGAGCGAGCACACGGTGGTGGTCGGCGGGGTGGAGCACTGGCCGCGGGCGGCCGTGCGCGCCTACGGCGCCGGCCGCGGGGCGGTGAGCGGTGTGGTGGGCCGTCCGCGGGGATCGGGTGACATGGTCCCCCGGGACCTCTTGCCAGCCCGTATCGCCGAACTTCTCGACGAAGACCCCGCTGTGACGGCGGCCCGCGTGGTCGACGTCCTCGGAGTCTCGACTCCCACCGCGCAGAAGGCACTGGTGCGAGCGCGCGCCGAGCGCATCGCCGAGCTGATGCTCGCCGAAGGCCTGGACGCCGAGGAGGCCGCCGATCGTCTCGGCTACCCCCCGGCGGTCCGCCGCGCGGCCCTGAAGGCCGCCCAGCACCTCCACGAGAACCCCTGAAAGAGCGTTTAGTCCTGGCCGGGGTGTTTGGTGGCGGTCTGGGTGTCTGGCCTGTCTGGGGCATCTGAGGTTTCCGGCGACTGCTGTGCCGTGTGAGGCTGGCGACAGCAGACGAGTGTCTGTTTCGGTCCTTTCGCTCCTGTCTGATCCCAAGGCGCCCCCACTCAACCCTCTTTGCGCCCTGTGGCGGGATGGCGGCCGACGGTACTACCGAAACATGACTCGTCAGCGGCCGTAGCCGAGTGACCTGTCCGATGCCCGATGGAAACTTCTGGAAGCCATTTTGTCGGCTTGGCGGGCCGAGCGGAGAGGGAAGGGCTTGGATATCGGTCGGCCACCCGAGCACGATTTACGCCGGATCATGGACGCGGTCCTCTACGTCGACAGGACCGGGATCCCCCAAGGACCGCTTCGAGGAGATCCCGGGCATGCCTGACATCGTCGAGGGCGTAGCCCCGGCAGCCACACTCTTCGTCTCGCGGGTAGAAGGGTCGACGTCCTGGAGGCCCGAGGAACGCTTCATACCGTTGCAGTGCCTGGCCGATGGCACCGGTAGGTGACGGGTGCGAAAGCGCACCTGGCCGTCTACGTGGCATAGGCCTTTCGGTATGCAGTCATGAGCAGCATTCTGCCGGCGGCCGTATCAAGCTGGCCGAAGCCGGGCGCCGTAGCCAGGATCCGGGAGCCAGGACACGGTACGGACCCACCGGTGGTATCCGAGTCGTTGTGAGGACTCGATGCCCTTGCGGGTGATGCGATGGCGGATGCCGCGTTTGAGGGAGCCATCGGCGCAGGTGGACGTGGTCGTATGCCTTGTCTGCGTGCAGATTCGCAAACCGCCGCCCGGAGCCCCCGACGGGAACGGGTGCGGGGCATCCGCCGGGGTGGCTCCAGGCCGAGGCTGTCGTGCATGCCGGCGCCCGAGATGCCCACTGGGCGAGGCAGCCCATTCACTCCTTCGTCGGCATAGCCGTAGCACTTGTCTGTCACCGCCGCCGCCTCACCAGATGAAACGACGTGCCAGCCGATCAACTGCGCGGGATCAACGACACGTTCGCGCCAAGAATCCTCGCACTTTCGGGCTCTCTTCAGGCGGACACGTTGCGTTAACCCCGCAAACGACTTCGTCGGGTTAACGTGTTTCTTGACCAACCGTTGACTGACGCTTGGTGTGCACAAGAGGTGCCGATTGGCTGGAGGGATGGATGCTGCGAGGTGTGACGGCCGGGACTGCGCTCGTGGTCCTCGCCGCCGTTCTGGTCGCCACCTGTTCCCGGTGCATGCGGCAGCGTTCGCACACGCGCACGAGGCCTGTCGCGCCGCGACCGAAGCTCAGTCCGGAATTGAGTCATCCCGGTAGGCCCCGCGCGCCGTCACCGGTCATGGCGACCGCTGCCTCGGCGGGCCGGCAGGCCCCCGCGCACCCCCGCCACATCCCGGCGGCGCTCCAGGTCTTCCGCTGCTGACAGCGAAGCACCGCCTACCTCTGCCCAGCCCGTCCGACGCGCCGCCATGGCGCGCCAGGAGGAATGACCACGTATGCAGCCCCTCATCGACAACGCCCGCACATTTGGACAGCGCCCTGAGGAGTTCGCCAAACTGGCCGAAGGCCAGTCCCCACAGGTCCTGTTCATCACCTGCTCCGACTCCCGGGTCGTACCGGCCCTGATCACCGGCGCCGCCCCCGGTCAGCTCTTCGAGCTGCGCACTGCGGGGAACATCGTCCCGCCGTATGCCTCCGAGCGGCCCACCTCCGAGGCCGCCACCATCGAGTACGCCGTGGAAGTGCTCGGGGTCCAGGACATCGTCGTCTGCGGCCACTCGCACTGCGGTGCCGTCGGCGCGCTGGTACGCGGCGACGACCTCGACCCCGTCCCCGCCGTACGGGACTGGCTCGCGTACGCCGCGAGCCGGCCGGATTCGTCCGACCCGGACGACCCGGCGGTCGCCGCTTCCGTACAGCACCACCTGCTCACCCAACTCCTGCGCCTGCGTTCGTACCCCTGTGTGGAGAGGGGGCTGGCCGAGGGGCGTCTGCGGGTGCGCGGTTGGTACTACGAGGTGCACACGGGAGCCGTACTCGAACACCACGCGGACACCGATACCTTCCAGGCTCTGTGAGCGGCGCCATGAACGCTGTGATCAAGTCTCCCCTTCTGAGGCAGGACTTCGCCGCCTCCCTCGTCGTCTTCCTCGTCGCGCTGCCGCTGTGCGTCGGCGTGGCCGTCGCCTCCGGCGTCCCGGCGGAACTCGGCCTGGTCACCGGCATCGTGGGCGGCATCGTCGCGGGGCTGATGCCCGGCAGCAGCCTGCAGGTGTCCGGGCCGGCCGCGGGTCTGACCGTGCTCGTCTTCGAGGCCGTCCGCCAGTTCGGACTGGCCGCGCTCGGCGTGATCGTGCTGGCCGCCGGGCTGCTCCAGCTCCTCATGGGTGCGCTCAAGCTGGGCCGCTGGTTCCGGGCCATCTCGGTCTCGGTGGTCGAGGGCATGCTGGCCGGCATCGGGCTCGTGATCATCGCGGGCCAGTTGTACGCGGCGGCGGGCCTGAAGGCACCGGCGTCGGGCATCGACAAGATCGCGGGGCTGCCGGAGGCTCTCGTCCGCGCGGTCGGCAGCACCGAGGCCCTGGCCTCGCTCGGGGTGGGCGGGGCCACCATCGCGGTGATCGTGCTGTGGAAGCGGATGCCGAAACGGGCCCAGGCGGTGCCGGGCGCGCTCGCGGCGGTACTGGTGGCCACGCTGGCCTCGCTGGCGTTCGCGCTACCGGTCGCCACGGTGGAGGTGCAGGGGCTGCTCGGCGCGATCCAGCCGCCGGGGGCCGACGCCTTCGGTCGGCTGGCCGAGCCGGCCATCTTCGGCACCATCCTCGCGTTCGCGTTGATCGCCTCCGCCGAAAGCCTGTTCAGCGCGGCGGCCGTGGACCGGCTGCACGACGGGCCGCGCACCGAGTACGACAAGGAACTCATGGCGCAGGGCGCCGGCAACACCGTGTGCGGGCTGCTCGGCGCGCTGCCGATGACCGCCGTGATCGTGCGCAGCTCGGCCAACGTCCAGGCGGGCGCGAAGACCAAGGCCTCCCGCGTACTGCACGGCGTATGGTTGCTGCTGTTCGCGGCGCTCCTGCCGTCCGTCCTGGAGCTGATCCCGCTGCCCGCCCTCGCTGGCATCCTCGTACACGCGGGTTGGAAGCTGATCCCGTTCCGGCAGGTCGTGCTGCTGTGGACGGCCTACCGCGGTGAGGCGCTGATCCTCGTGGTCACGGCCGTGGCGATCGTCGCGGTCAACATGTTCGAAGGCGTGCTGATCGGTCTGGCGCTGTCGGTCGCCAAGACGGCCTGGCAGGCCTCGCACGTCAAGTTGGAGGTCATCGACAAGGGCGCCGGCCCCGTCCAGGCGTACCTGTCGGGCAACGCGACCTTCCTGCGGCTGCCGAAGATCCTCGACAGTCTGGAGGCGCTGCCTCAGAACCGCCCCGTGGAGCTGGACCTCTCTGGGCTGCACCACGTCGACCACGCATGCCGCACGGCGCTGGAGAACTGGGCCGAGCGGCACAGCGCGGATGACACGGAACCGGTGAGGGTCACGGCGCCGTAGGCTCGCGCCGCGTGGCGATCAGTCTTCAGCGGTGACCGACGTGAGTGATGCGTCGGTCAGTTGACCCGGACCGGTACGACGATGTGCGGGCCGCGGTGGGAACCCCCGCCGCGGCCTGTCGGCCTTCCCGGGTACGCCGGAACCGACGGCACATGGCGTCATCCGACAGCATGTCGTCACTGAGGCTGGCGCATTTCAGGCCGCGGCGAGCGCCGGGAATCTGGAGTCGACCGCGAGGGCCGGGTGCTGCGCGCGCTTTGAGACTCTTCCCCCTTCGAGGGAGCTACCGGGCCGCCCAGTAGCCCGCTAAAGACCCCTTTCGCCGGGTGGGGGCGGGCGTTGCGGGTCCGGTGCCGCCGGGTCGGCGGCCCGGCGCTGCGCTCGTGACGTCTCGCGCTGCGGGGTGCGTCGGCGCTTCGCGCCTGTGCACCCCTTGCCCTGAGCATTACGCGCTCAGGGGTCGGCTGGCACCTCCCCCGCAATGCCCGCCCCCACCCGGCGAAAACACGTGCTGACCTGGCTGTTCATCACTCTTTAGAGCCGGCCGACACCTCCAAAAAGTAGCCGAGAGGCGATAGAATTTTCTTGTTGGTGAGGCCCGGCGGCAGGGCCCCACGGCCAGGAACATCCCCTCGATTCGAGGGAGAACCATGTCCGAACGTGCATCTCAGCGCCGGCGACCAGGTCCAGGGCAACGATCCGCGCGTAGGTGCTAGCCGGTGGTCGCCAAGGGTCTCGTGGACCTTGGCCGTACGCGAGTACACCGAAGCCGCCGGCAGTCCCGCCGGGCAAGCCAGCCGCCCTCCCGCGAACACACACGCGACTGACCGCGGCCACACCTGCGGACCGCCAACTCCACTCCAGCACTTCTGCCATGCCCAGATCGGGGGCCAGGTGCCGAGCACTTCGGGCTCAGACCCCGTTGCCCCATCCGAAGGTGGCGTTGTAGGCGCGCTGGAGTGAATGCCGGCCATGGTCCCCGTCGGCGTACGCCCACGCGAGGGCTGCGGCGAACCAGAGCAAGAAGACTCCGCTGACAATGCCCAGAGCGACCAGGTTGCCGTACCAGCTGAGGAGGACCACAGCGACGGTCACGATGACCGCGCCGACGTGGGCTCCCCACAAGTCGAGCGACGCAGCCTTGCGTGCCGCTCTGCTTTCGGCCCGTTCTGCGGCGAAGCGTTCCTCTCGAACAGACTGCGGTTCGTTCTCGTCGAAGTTCATCTCATCCCCCTGGCCCTGACGCTACATGGACCCGGACCGCGTCGGCAGAGGAGCACCAATGTCCCCGAAGTGGACCTGACCGGATGGTCCGCGCGCAGGCCGAGGAGGTTCAGAAAGTGGTCTTAGAGGGCGGTTCGTGGGCAGATGCTCCTTTCCGATTGAGGGTGGGGCAGGAGAACTGATTCGTGGCGTCGCCGACTGCTACTTCTCGGTAAGGCTCCCCGTGTAATGTGCAGTCGCGTTCTGCACTTATTACGGAAGGATCCGCATGGACGCTGAAGTCGTACGTTCATGGGTGGAGGGCTGGGTTGTCTCACGCGGAGCCGCGCCGCCGGTGTCCGAGCCCTGGGGCTTCACCGTCGACGTCGGGCTGATCGGTCAGGTCACCCGGCACGTGCTGATGGATGCTGACGAGTCACTGGTCCGCAAACTGACGGAGACGGTTACCGTCCCGAACACCTGGCTCAAGCTCTTCTTGCCGCCGCAGACTGTCGCCTCGTGGGCAGCGCCCGGCTGGCGCCTTGATGACGACGGTTTCCTGATGTCGGCACTGCTGCACACAAACGCCGCAGTGGCCCCCGACGGCTACCAGGTGCGTACTTGGGCGCGGGGCGGCGTCACGCGGGTGCTCGTTATGACGGAGGACGGTGCGTTCGCCGCCCGTGGTCAGGTCGCCATGCCTGGTCCTGGGCGCACCGCTGTCTTCGACCAGGTCGAGACTTCGCCGGCCCACCGTCGCAAGGGACTTGGCAGCCTCGTCATGAGGACGCTTGAGAATGCCGCTGTTGCCACGGGCTCCTCGTCTGCTGTGCTGGCCGCGACGGTCGAGGGGCGGGCGCTTTACGAGTTCCTGGGGTGGCGCACCCACGGCCCGCTGACCAGTCTGGTCCGCGAGGTTCCACCGCAGAGGCTGGAGATTTGAGCAGACGTTCGCGGGCCGGTGTTTCTTTCCGGGTGAGCGGGTCAGCGCATCGCCGGCTGCTGTTTCCTGGCGAAGCTGCCTGTGTCGGATTCGGTGAGCACACCTATCTTGACCAGGCGTTTCAGCTTGGCTCGGGTGCCCTCGACGTTCTTGGGCAGTAGTTCGTGTCCGAGCGCCTGGCAGACTTCCCTGGCCCGGAGGGAGCCGGTCGCTTCGTTGAACGCAGCGAGGATGCGTGGGTAGTCCGGGTGCTCGGGTAGTTCTGGCGGGGAGGCGGGGAGCCGGTCGGCGACATTGGTGACGGTCTTGCGGGTGATCGCGAGGTGCTCAAGGTGTGTCTCGGTCTCCCGTAGCCGGGCCTGCAAGCCGTCGATCTGTGCGCGGAGGTCGTCGGCCAGCGCCCGGGCGGCGTCTCCCTGAAGGTCCAGTGCCTCCAGCAGGGGCTGGATGTTCATGAGCTCACCGCCTCCTGGCGCCAGGTGAGGGTGTTCGCGCCTGTGAGGCGGCGGATCATGACGTGGGACATCGCCCAGTGGACGCGGGAGGCGGACGAGGACGGGTGGTGCTCGTAGTCGCGGACCAGGCGCCGGTGCAGTATCAGGATTCCGTAGGTCTGCTCGACCCTCCACCGCTTCGACTGGGGCACGAAGCCCTTGTCCTGCGGGTTGCGTTCGACGATCTCGACGTCGATGCCCAGGCCGGCGCCGTGTACGACGACCTGTTTCTTGAAGCCCTGGTCGATAAGTGCCTTCTCGACGGTTTCGCCGGCGTGCTCGGCGACTTGGTCGAGCAGTGCGATGCCCGCGGCGTTGTCGTGTGTGTTCGCGGCGAGGACGACCACCGCGATGACCAGGCCCAGTACGTCCACGGCCAGTCCGCGCTTGCGGCCGGGCACCCGCTTGGCCGGATCGAGGCCGGTCGTGGCGGCAGGGACCCCGGCGGCCGCATGGACACTCTGGGTGTCCAGCACCACCAGGGTCGGGTCCTCTAATCGACGGGCTCGCTCCCGGACCTGGCAGCGCAACAGTTCGTGGATGACCTGGTCGGTCCCGTCATCCCGCCAGGCCGCGAAGTAGTAGTACGTCGCGCTCTTCTGCGGAAGGTCGTGCGGGAGATAGGCCCACTGGCAGCCGGTCCGTCCCTGGTAGAGGATCGCGTTCACGATCTCCCGCATGTCGTAGGCGCCCTGATGGCCGCTGACCGAGCGATGCCGGTCCTTCCACGCGGTGATGACCGGCTCGATCAACGACCACTGCTCGTCCGATAAATCGCTCGGGTACGGCTTGCGTTCACTCACCCCGCCACCCCAACAGGCCACGGGCAGCGCACCAGCAGATTCCGTATTCGCTCACACCATCAGGCGACCACAGAACAACTCAAAGAGTTACAAACCGTCCTCTGAAACGCTGAGCACCTGGGCCGCCATCACCCTCATGACCAGACGCCTCGCCCGGAAAGGCGCTACCCCCAGCTTGCCAAGGAAAGCCCCAGCTACGACGGCCAGATGACCATGCCGTCACGCACCACCAGCGGTTCGGGCTGGCGCTCTTCATAGAACCGGGTCCATCCCAGGTTGACGCTGCCATCGGGGCGTCGGTGAAAATCGCCAGCCTTGCTCGCGAGCCAGGTGAGCAGTTCGCCAGTGCGCTCGAAGTCGTCGGGGTGGATCTCCTGCCGGCTGGTCAGAGCCCAGGCACTACGCCGGCTGTCTTGCTTGCGCAACAGGACCGAGACAAGTGCGCCTTCCACCTTGTACGCCTCGCCGTGGTGGCCCAGAAGAGGCTGAGGATGGTCCTCGACGATGGGTTCCCCGTGATCATCCTCCACCGCAAACGGAAAATCGGTCACGATTCGGAGGACCTTCGGCTGGGGGCCCAGCCCGAGGTGCCATTGGAGCTCGGCAAGTTCCTCCTCCGACAATTCGTCGCGCAGGTCCAGCGTGAGCATGAGTTCAAAGATGTCAGCCATAGCCGCACACGCTAGTGCTCACGTCTGACAGTCCGACCCTCGTCAGCTGGTGGACCTCCCCCACGTGGACGGACAGGGCGGATTGAGAACAGTTTCTCATCTTGTCGTTTAACGTCCGCAGGTGAACGACGTCTCGACTGCCAAGCGTCGCCGTGCCCTCAGCTGACGGAGTCAGGGAGATTGGCGTCGCCGGTGTCCGACACCAGCTCCGCGAGTTGGAACAGGTACTCAGACTGCGAGAACCGTCCGTGGACGCGAACGACGTAGGACCGCTCTGAGCACTTGAAGATCTCCCGTCGTTGGACCTTCCACACATCACCCTCGTAGGTGTCCAGGTTCCTCAGGAACGCAACCATCGCGTCCTCCGGACTACCCGTCAGCTCTTCAAGAATGGCAACGCGGTACGACTCCGCAGGCGACCCGCCGACCGGGCTGACCAGGACTATCCACCGGGACATATGGCTCTCAACTCGCTCTTCAGTGATCAGGACCTCGCTGGACTGATCGTTTCAGGCAGCAGTGTCGGCGATCAAGCGCATGACGGTTCCCGAAGGGGGCGGACCACCGAAGCTCGATCCGACTGCATCAGCTGGTGCGGCGGGGCTTGGTGCCCGTCATATGGTGGGTTGGTCGGGTGTATGGCTCGCCGGTGGCGAGCACTCGACCCACGTCGTGACGGGTGGCCGGGTGGCGATTCTTCGAGCCAGGTGCTCGCCCGGGACCGGGGCGAGTCGGTTTCGGTGCACCGGCTGGGGAGCCCGTCTTCACGCGCAGGTTTCTGAACCCCCGCCGTACTCGGGCGGGGGTCAGCTTGTTCGGTGGGGCTGGCGCCTCCCAGGGCCGCCGGAGGTCGGTGGCCAGCGGGCGGGCGAGCCGGAGCTGGGAATGGGCGGCGATCACTAACCACGTCCATCGGTCGGCCGCTTCCGGGCTGCGAAGCCGGGGCTTGGTCCAACCGAGCGTCTGCTTGAACAGGCGGAAGGTGTGCTCGATGTCGAACCGGCGGAGGAACGACTGCCAACAGCGGTCCACGTCTTCGGTGGAGGCTGTGGTGCCGGACCACCACAGCCAGACCGGCTTGTTGACGCCTCCGCTGGGCAGTTTCTCGGCTTGGAGGCGGATGACGGTGCCCTCGATGATCGGCAGGGGCCCGTCGTGGTCGAGCCAGGCCGCCCGGCGGGTAAGCCGCGGGTGCAGCCGGTCCCACGCTTGAGCGGTCGCTCTCCCATAGAGGCGGGTGTCCGTGGTCGTCACAGCCTGTTCGGCGCCCCAGCTCGCGGGGTCGCCGAAGACGAACTCGCCGCCGTGCTTGGGCGGACGGCCGCCCTTGGGGTCGTAGATCCGTGGCGGCGTCGGCCGTCGCATCACCCGATCTGAGCGCAGGCGGCCGAGGATCTGCACCGGCAGGTCGCCCAGTAGGTGGGCGATGCGAGGTGAGTCATAGCCCGCGTCCAGCACCACCAGCACTTGGGGATCACCCTCCTTCCACTGGCCGGCGGCGACGAGCCGTTCGATGACTTCGCGGATCTGGACGGTGGTCACCGCGGCGACATCCGCGCCGGGCTTCAGACGGACTGCATCCAGCACCGCCGTCCATGAGGTCCGGCCCGTCTCCAGAGCGGCCACGACCGAGTAGGGCCAGCCTGGCACCATCTGGTGCTTGCCTTCACCTCGGCCGAACGTATGGCAGAAGGCCCGGTCAGGGCTGGTGTCGGCGTCCGGCCTCAGCCACGGTGAGACGTCCACTGCCAGTACCAGCCGGCCGTCCGCTGCCCTCGGCAACGGCACCCCGGCCAGGGCTCGGCGAAGCCGGGCGACGTCGATCCGGCCCTGATTGAGCCCGCCGTAGAGAGCACCGTGACCGCGGCGGTGCTCCGGGGCGAGCGCAAGATCGACCAGCGTCCGTACGGGTCCATCAGTACATAACAGCGCGTCGCACAGCTCGAACAACGCATCCCCGCGTGCGGTCAGACACGCGTACAACTCCATCCGGAAGCGTGACACTCCCGCGAACGCATCCCGCTGGACACCCTGACGCACCAAATTCACAACCACGGCCTCGCGCTGATCTGCCTCTGTGACGGAGCACAGGATCAGCCGAAGGCCGCCTTCATGTCCGCTGAACTGCGAAAACGCCGATCAAGTACGAGCAGCGTTCGACGGCGGACGTTAAACGACAAGCTCATCGCGACCGCCTGATCAACCCCGCGGGGCGGCGGGCCCGGCTGCCGGGCCCGCCGCCCCGTTTCGAGGTCACCCGGGAAACCCTGATGCGCCACCGCCGATATCCCTCGGACACCACCGACGCCGAGTGGGCCCTACTCGAACCGCTCCTGCCCGTCCCGGCCTGCGAGACCGAGATCGGCGGGGCCCCAGAGAAGCACCCCAGACGGGAGATCGTCGACGCCATCCGCTATGTCGTTGACACGGGCTGCAAGTGGCGAGCCCTCCCGGCCGACTACCCGCCCTGGCGAACGGTCTGGGGCTTCATGGCGACATGGACGGCGGCTGGCGTCATCGGCCAAATTCGCGACCACCTGCGTGGACGCATCCGCCGTGACATGGGCAAGGGCCCCCGAGCAGTCGCGACTGTGATCGACTCCCAGAGCGTGAAGGCCGCCGAGACCGTCGGCAAGGCCTCGCGCGGTTATGACGCGGCGAAGAAGATCAATGGCAGGAAGCGCCACATCGTCGTTGGTACCCGAGGTCTCCCGCTGCTGGCCATGGTCACGCCCGCCGACGTGACCGACCGCGACGCCGCGAAGGAAGTGCTCTTCCGCCTCACCACATAGGACACGGTCTCAGGCGCCGGATCCTACCGCCCCGGGCTCGACCACCTCCCTCAACGGCACGGGGCCTCGTGCGTTGCGAACCCCGCCCCCTCACAGAGGTATACGAGCTCCGCCGTCGATGACGGTGCCGGCGGGCGTGGCCGGGTCACGCCCACGTGTTCCTCCGGGTCACGCGACGGTCAGGTCGGTTGGAGGCCCGGTTCACCGGCGGCGACGGCCCAGGAGGCAGAGGTGATCACGGGCGACTGACGGACCGCGATGCTGGCGACGGTCCGGGCGTCGGTGATCCACTGCTCCCGGTCGATGTTCAGCCGCAGATAGCCGCGCAGGGAGCCGTCGTAATAGCGGACATGCCGATTGAAGACCGGGTTGAAAGCCTTGAGCGGTGCGTCGAATTCGATGGGAAAGTCGGAGCTGACGCTGGTTGCCGTGAATTCGACGGCGACCGGTGCGCTGTTCAGGTCGTCGCGTTCGATCCGCAGATCGCTGAACCAGGAAGAGTGGATGTCGCCCGCGAGCACGATCGGGTTCGCCACCCTCGCGTCGCGCAGGAATTGCAGCAGCCGGCGGCGGGCGGGGTCGTAGCCGTCCCACTGGTCGAGGTTGGCGATGGGAGGCAGCGGTCGGGTCGGGTCGAGGAAGTTGGGGAAGCGGATCTGGCTCATCATCACCTGCTGGGTGATGACGTTCCACAGGGCACGGGAGTCGGCCAGTCCGCGCCTGAGCCACCTCTCCTGGACATCGCCGGTGAGTGTGCCGGCAGTGTTCTGGGTGCCCGCTGCCGGGGGGCCGAAGTCGCGGGGGAATCCCCCCGGCTGGTCCGTGCGGTACTGGCGGGTGTCCAGCACGTTCAGCCGAACCAGGTCACCGAAGTCGAAACGGCGGTAGATCCGGTAGTCCGGGGAGCCGGGATCGAGGCGCTGCCGGAGCGGCAGGTGCTCGTAGTAGGCCTGGTAGGCGGCGGCGCGCTGAAGCGCGAAGGTGGCGGGGTCCTGCCTACGGGCGCCGACGTCATCGTTCTCGTCCAGGAGATCGGCGTAGTTGTTCTCCACGTCGTGGTCGTCCCAGGTGACGATCCATGGGAAGGCGGCGTGGGCGGCCTGCAGGGACGGGTCCGTCTTGTACTGGGCGTGCCTGGCCCGGTAGTCGGCGAGGGAGACCAGCTGATTGAGGCCGGGGGTCGCGGGGGTCGTGTGCAGCCGGTCGGGATAGGTGCTGTTGGGGTCCCACTCGTAGATGTAGTCGCCCAGGTGCAGCACCGCGTCGAGGTCCTCCTCGGCGAGCGCGGTGTACGCGGGCCAGTAACCGTTCTGCCAGTCCTGGCAGTTGACCACGCCGAGCCGGAGGGCGCCGGGACGGGAACGCGGCGACGGGGCGGTGCGCGTCCGGCCGACCGGGCTGAGGTGTCTGCCCGTCCGGAAGCGGTACCAGTAGTCACGGGCCGGGGCCAGGCCTCGTACATCGACGTGGACGCTGTGGGCGAATGCGGGGTCGGCGACCGCGACAGCGCGGCGGACGACCTGGCGGAATTGCGGATCGGCAGCGATCTCCCATTCCACCTGCACCGGGGTGGTCCCCATGGAGGGGGCGTCGTAGGGATCGGCCACCAGCCGCGTCCACAGGACGATCCCATCAGGCAGCGGATCACCGCTGGCCACGCCGAGTTTGAATGGGTCTTGCTGGACCCGCTCCGCGTGGGCGGTACGGATGCCCAACGCCTGAGCACCCGCGGCAACGGCCGCGCCGACCAGCAGTCCGCGTCGGCTGATCGCCGGCGTACGGGGTCTGGCAGGGGCAAAGGAAGAGTCGATTGTGGACGGCACCGGTGGCCTCCTGAAGTAGCGTCAGCATCACCTGCTGGAGCGAGAGCCAATCATCCTGAAAGGACCGGCCATGAACCGGAACCTGCTTCCGGACTCTCACGCCGCCACCCAGTCAGCCGACATCTACAACCTCGGCCAGCTCATCGGCCGGGCCATCACAGGCACCATGCCCCAGATGCAGCAGCTCTCGCCATCTGGCTCCGCACATGATCGGCCGGACAGGTCCTAGCGAATCCAGTTGCTTGGCTGGCGCGGCCCGTCATTCAGCCGTTCGAATGTTCGCAGCGCAGGTGCTCAGAGCGGGACTGGAGGACGTCCAGGGCCTCGTGGATCGAGCAGCCGAGGTGGTCTCGGAACAGCTTGATGGCCTTGATGGTCATGCCGCTGAGGATCTCTTTGTCTGCGAAGGAGAGCGGGCCGGCCGTCCAGGGGGCGGACGCGGGATCTCCACCGGGCCAGTCGACGTCGGTCAGGGTGGCGAGCAGGCGGCCGTCCGCGAGCTCCACCGCCACGTCCATGCCGCGGGCCGCCTTCTCCGTGAAGGCAACGGGTGCGGTGTGGTCCAGGAGGAAGACGAAGTGCTGGGCCATACGCTGCCGCCACTCATCGAGCTCGCCGTCGCCGTCCAGGCGCAGGTTGGAGTTCCAGGCTGCCTGGGCGAGAACCGATACGAACAGCCCGAGGAAGTCCGACTTCAGCAGGTCGTCCGCGTGCTCGATCAGAATCGCGACGTCCTGGTCCCCGTGGCCGGGACCGTGCCAGTCGTGGAGGCAGTCCACGAGCGCGTCCCAGTTGTGGCCGAAGTAGCCGAGGAACGACAGCTCCCGGGCGAACGTGCGGAAGACGGACGCCGGATCCCGCATTTCCCGGCCGTCCAGCCGCAGGACCAGACCGTTTCGCTGCACGAGCGCGGCCGTTTCCGACGCCAGCCATGGGTCGGCCGGGGAGGTGAACACGACCCATGGGGAGCGGTGTTCCGTCAGAGTGGGCTTGGTCATCATGAGTGAGATCCTTGCACGGCATTTGCTCGGAGCCCGAGCGATTAAAGGAGGGAAGATCGTGCTCAACGAGCACCGTCCGCCCAGGTCAGGAGGCTGCCGATGACCATCTTCAATGCGAACGGACAGCGGGAGGGTTGAGCTTCGGTGCCGTCCATGTATTACGGGGCTACTGCAGCAGGATCATCTTCCGCAGGAGGTGGAAGCCAGCTCGTCCGTAGAGCTGCCTTTTGATCTTCTTGATGCGGTTGACGGCGCCCTCGATGCTGCCGGAGCTCCAGTGGAGGGTGAGTCCGGTGTCATGTGGATGAGCCGTTTTGTTGGCCTGGGTCGGGCCGGGGTGGTGGTGTGTGGTGGCTGTGCTGCCGGAGGACGATGAGCTGGTCGATGGGGTACCGCCGTCGAGGGTGGGGCGTGAGGGCGCGGTTGCGCGTCTGATGGCGTTGGATTCCCGGGGTGGGTTGACGTCGGCGCATGTGCGTTTGGTGGCGTCGGGGCTCGGGGTTTCGGTCCGTACGGTGCGCCGTTGGGTGGCGGCGGCTCGTTCCGAGGGCCGGGCGGGTCCTTTGCCGCGGGCGCATTTCGCGGTCACTCCTCACTTGCGGGGGCTTTTGGCGGTGTGGGGCGGGAACGTGGCCGCGGTGCACCGTGAATTGGTTGCTGAGGCCCGGGCGGCCGGGGACCGGGAGCCGGTGCCGTCGTTGGCGACGTTGCAGCGTGCGGTGGCGCGTGATCTGTCGGCGGGGGAGCGGGCTGGTCTGCGTGGGGGTGAGGCGGCGCGGCCCCGGTATGACGTGTACGGCAAGCGCCCGCCTGTGCACCGGAATGCGTGTTGGGAGGGTGATCACAAGCGGGTTCCGGTCCGCGTCAGCCTCGACTGCATCGCGGTGTGTCCGTGGGTGACGTGGTTCATCGATGTCGCGACGAAGGCGATCGTCGGGGTGGCGGTTACCCCGCATCAGCCGGCCCGGGACGCGGTCCTGGCCGCGCTGCGCACGGGGATCAGTCGCACCGAGCCGTACGGCCCGTTCGGTGGTCTGCCCGGGGTGGTGCGGGTGGACCGGGGCAAGGAGTTCTTGTGCCGGACGGTGGAGCGTGCTCTGGGCGCTTTCGCGGTCCCGGTGGATGATCTGCCTGCGTACAAGCCCTACCGGAAGGGCACCATCGAGGCCCTCAACGGTGCGGTGGAGGAGATGCTGCTGGTCTCGCTGCCGGGCTATACGCACGTGCTCGCCCCGCTGAGGTGTGCCACCCGGATCCGGTGGAGGATCTGCTCTCGTACCCGGACTTCGTGAAGGTCCTGTTGGACTGGGTGGCTTGGTGGAACACCGAACACCATCCTGAGCTTGTTCTTTATGCTCTGGCCTGGTCGCGTTCGGTGATCGTCTCGGGTCGTCTGACGGTTTGCCCACGTCGTGGCGGGTTGCGGGCCGCTGGTTCTTCGAGCCGAGGGGCCTGCCGGGGCCGGGCCGGGCCCCGTTCCGTTTCGGTGCACGGGCCGGGCAGGGCAAGTGAGCGCGGAGGTTCCGAAACCCGCGGCGGACTCGGGCCGGGGTGAGTCGGCCGGGCTGTGCTGGTCGTTCCCAGGGGCGGCGCAGGTCGCCAGCCAGCGGACGGGCGAGCCTGAGCTGGGTGTGGGCGGTGATGATCAGCCACGTCCAGCGGTCCGCGGCCTCGGGTGTGCGGGTCTTCGGACGGGTCCAGCCGAAGGTCTGCTTGATCATCCGGAAGGTGTGCTCCAGATCGAAGCGCCTGAGGAACGCCTGCCAGCGCAGATCGACCTCCTCGCCGCTCATGCCGGTCTGGGAGGACCACAGCCAGAGGGGTAGTGGGTCGCCGCCGCCGGGCAGGTGGTCGACTTCCAGGCGGATCAGGGTGCCCTCATGATGGGGAGTTCTCCGTCGTGTTCGATCCAGGCGGAGCGGGTGGTGAGGCGGGGGTGGATGCGGTCCCAGGCCATGGTCTGGGCAGTGCCGTACCGGTCGGTGACCTGGGTGGTGGTCACGTCCGGCTCACCCCAGGTCTCCCGCTTGGCAAAGCGGAACTCTTTGCCGTGCTTCGGGGGACGCCCGCCCTGCGGCGGACAGATCCAGGGCTGGGGCACGGGCTTGCGCATCACGCGATCCGACCGCAGCCGGCCCAACACCTCCACCGGCAGGCCGTCAAGAAGGTGGGCCAGGCGCGGGGCGTCGTAGCCGGCGTCAAAGACGACCACGATGTCGGCGTCACCCTGGCGCCACTGCCCGCTGCCGATCAGGTCCTCGACCACGCGGCGGACCTGGGCGGCGGTGACCTCGGCGACGTCGTCCTCGGGCCCAAGGCGGACCGCGTCCAGCAGCTGGCACCAGGACGTGCGGCCCGATTCGAGGGCGGCGACGAACGAGTACGGCCACCCGGGGATCATCAGGTGCTGGTCCCGGCCGCGACCGAAGGTATGACAGAACAACCTGTCCGGGCTGCACTTGGCGTCCGGCCGCAGCCAATTGCTCACGTCCACGGCCAGGACGAGCCGGTGGCGGGCAGCCCTCGGCTGCGGCAGCGCGGCCAGTGTCCGCCGCAGCCTGCCGACGTCGATACGGCCGCAGTTCAGAGCGTCGTAGAGGGCGCCGTGCCCGCGGCGGTGCTCGGGCAGAAGCGTGAGGTCCACACCTGCTCCGGAGCCGAGAATCAGAAATGGGATTCCAGGTAGCTGAACTCGTTGAATGCGCGAGCACCGAGAGGGGACTCGCGCATTCTCGGGTTCTTATTGCGCTGCCGGAACGAACTGGATTACGTACTCTTCCAGTCCTTCGATGGGTAATACGACTCCGAGCATCTCATCGTGCCGCGCCGGAGCCGTGTCGCCTCCCTTGCGCCAGACGCTCAATGTGTACTCAGTTTCCGACTGTAGGGCGAAATTTATCTTGGGTCCATCGATATTCGACAGTACCGCCTTGCCACTTCTGCTTCGGTATACATCGTGGTAGATGGATTCAAACCCCTGGTCGGGGCAGGTGGACGCGGTGCGAACCTCCACCGTGACCAGCGACTTGTGTCTGCCGACGGTGCTCCGGAAGAGGATAGCGCCGAGGCCGACCCGGACAGGTGTGTCATCCACTTCCATTAGCGCCCAGATATCGCCCGGTTCATCTGCGGATGGCGCTTCGTTGATCCCGAAAATGCTACGGTCGATCCACATGTTGACCGAAGTGCTGTACAGCAGGTCGTTTGTCATGATCGGATACTACTCGCAAGGATCCTCTCGGTGGAGTACTCCGCCTGTGCGAAATCAGAAGCTCTGAGGGATGGCACACGGCTCAAATCGCTACTGAACTTGATTGGGTGATGTCGGGGATGTTTGCCTGACGCCGGCCTGTCGGCTGCGGTAGCTGTGGGGCTGTGAGGTCCGCGCAGGGCGGCGGGCTGACCGACGCCGAGAGGGCCGTGCGGGAGCGGATCCGGCTGCAGGCCGTGGAACGCTTCGAGTGCGCGGAGAAGAACCGGGAGATCGCTGTCGCGCTGCGGGTGAGTGAGCGGTCCGTGGAGCGGTGGCGCCGGGCCTGGCGCGAGCGAGGCGAGGCCGGGATCCTGTCGAAGGGATCGCCTGGACGTCCCAGGCTCAGCTCGGTTCAGATCGCGAGACCGGAGCGGGAGTTGGAGCGTGGACCACGCGTCCACGGCTGGGCCGATCAGCGGTGGACGCTGGCGCGAGTCAAGACGCTGATCGGTCGACTGTTCCACGTTTCGTACACGGTGGAGGGCACGTGGCGGCTGCTGAAGCGGCACGGCTGGTCGTGGCAGCAGCCCACCCGCCGGGCGATCGAGCGCGACGATGCGTCGGTTGACCTGTGGAAGAAGGAGGTCTGGCCACGGGTAAGAGCTGTGCGGCGGCGTGTAACGGCTGGATCGTCTTCGAGGATGAGGCCGGCCAGTCGATGACGCCGCCGCGCTCTCGAACTTGGGGACGGATCGGCCGGACCCCGGTCGTCCGGGTTCGCGGCCGGGGCTCCGGACGGGTGTCGATGGCGGGTATGACCTGCTACAAGCCGGGCGAGCGGTCCCGGCTGATCTACGCCATCCGCGAGTACCGAGGGCGCAAGGGCGAGCCGAAGGGCTTCGGCTGGCGGGACCTCCGCGACCTCTTGGCGCGTGCCCGCATCCAGCTCGGCGGACCGATCGTGCTGGTCTGGGACAACGTCCGCCTCCACCTGACCGCCGGGATGCGGGAGTTCATCGCCGCGAATGCAGCCTGGCTCACTGTGTTCCAACTCCCCACCTACGCGCCGGACCTGACCCCGCAGGAGGGCATCTGGTCGCTGGTCAAACGCGACATCGGCAACCTTGCCGCAGCCGACCTGGGCCAGATCACCAGGGCCGTGAAGCGCAGGCTCAAGCAGATCCAGTACCGCCCGGATTTCGTCGACAGCTGCCTTGCGGGCACTGGCCTCATCACGGACGACTGACCGGCGCTGCAGATTCGTCAGTCGCCGTAGTACCGGTCGTAGGAGGCGGAGCGCTCCTCCACTGAGAAGCCCTCGAATTCACCGTCTGCCTCGAGCTCGCGCAGTCGATCCAGAGCCGCTGCCGCAGCAGGTGCACGGTTGGCCGAGAGGTGGGCCTTCGTCGCGTCGAGCCCGTGCCCAAGCAGGAATTCGATGTCGATCGAGCACGCTGCGTCGAAGCTGGCTTGCTTCGCACTCCACATCAGGAGCACGTCGTCGACGTCGCCGCTGTTGAACAGATAGAAGCAGCAGAGCCTCATCAGCTCGGTGTCGCCCTCGCCCTGGGAGCGTCGCTCACGCGCCGTGTGCTCCCGGAGGAGTACACGGATCTCGTCGAGGTCCGCGTCGACGGGGCGAAGCCCGTAGCGGCGCCAGCATTCCTCGACATCCATCACTGGTCTCCTTGATCGTCCGGCCCGGCCCGTGGCCTATCGGCCCCACCCATCGCCGTTCGGTCGGACGACGGCCCTCTGCCGGTCACAGTATGCACACCGAGGGCCAGCCCATATGGGGCGGCGGTCACCGGCGCAGGTGACCGATGGCGCACGCCACCCGACATCACCCAATCAAGTTGAGTAGCTGGACGTGTTTCGCTGGCTGGACTGACGTGCGTGGCCCGGGAAGTGGCTCCAGAGCTGACCGGACGGCCGCCCGGCGTCGCGGGTGGGCCCGACCGCCGGGGATGAAGCTCTTCTTCATCCCCGGTGGTGGGGTGAGAGGACGTCGGCTCGGCGGCGGGCGAGGCAGAGGAGGGCTTGGGTGTGGTGCTTGCCTTGGCTGATCTTCTTGTCGTAGTAGGCCCGGGATGTCGGGTCGGCTGGCGCGGCGAACGCGGAGAGGAAGAAGGCCCGTTTGAGCTGCTTGTTTCCGCGTCGGGAGGGTTGTTCGCCGGGGATCGAGGAGCCCGAGCTGCGGGTCGCCGGGGCGAGGCCTGCGTAGGCGGCGAGGTGGGCGGCGGACGGGAAGCTGGATCCGTCGCCGACGTCGATGAGGATGCGGGCTCCGGTCCTGACGCCGATCCCCGGCATGGACGTAAGGACCTTCGAAAGAGGGTGGGCCGCCAGCAGTTCCTTGATCCTCGCGGCCAGTAGTTTCCGCTGGTCAAGGACTGCCTGGAGCGAGCCGGCCAGGCTGGGGACGATCAGCGCGGCCGCGTCCGTGCCGGGAACGACGACGGTCTGTTCGTCCAGCGCGGTGAAGATGTCCTCGACCAGTCGCTCGGCCATCCGTGGTGCTTTCGGACGTATCAAGGTCACGAGCCGGCGGCGTCCGGCCTTGCGGATCTGGGCCGGGGAGCCGAACTGGTCGAGGAGCTTGAGCACGGCCGGATGCTGCACTCGCGGTCCCAGGACCCGTTCCAGCGACGGATGGATCTGCGTGAGCAGGCCCCGAAGCCGGTTGCTGATGCGGGTGGCTTCGCCGGCGAGGTCGTCGTCGAAGCCCACGATCATCTCCAGCTCCGCGATGGTCTCGTCTTCGAGGTCGACCGAGCGGAGTGTGTGCGGCATGACGCGGGCGGCGTCTGCGATGACGAAGGCATCGCGGGCGTCGGTCTTGGCCTCGCCGGGATAGAGGTCGGCGATCCGTCGCATCGTCAGTCCGGGCAGGTAGGCGACCGGGCATGCCATGTCGCGGGCGACCGCCAGTGGCAGGGCGCCGATGGATGCCGGTTGATCGACCACGACCAAGACGTTCCCGTGCTTGGCCTGCAATTTCCGAAGACCTCGCGGAGCTTGGGCTCGCTGTTGGGCAGCCGTTTGTCGAAGGCCTTCTTCCCGGCCGGGGTGACGGCGGTGGCGTGGTGTTCGCCCTTGCCGACGTCCAGGCCGAGGAAGACACCGATGTCGCTGACGTCGATCACGCTCGTCCTCCGGTCGTTCCTGCCCGGCCGTCCCACGGCACCGATCGCCACATCCACATTACGAAGAGCCTCCCGACCTGCGGAAAGGCCGGTGGTCATGCCCCTATTCAGCGGTCTGTCGATGCCTCCGGAGCCGGTGACACCATCCCCCCAGGCCATGCGTTCGACAGGGGGAGAAAGTCATGCCAACTCCGGAGGCCGGGCGCCCCATTGCGGGTTTCACCGGGACGGTGGCGCGCCCTCGCCACCTCGTTGTCCGGCTGCCCGATGGCCGGGTGGCCCGCTCCCAGCAGCTGACTGCGCCGCTGGCCGCTCAGGTCGCCCTCTTCCTCCGGGCAGCCGGCCCAGCCGCCGAATCCCGCACGCCGGACGGCGAGCCGTACCAGCGTGCGGACGATGGCCTGGTGGTGGAGGTCGCGGCCGGGACGACGCGGCACGCGGTGGTCGCAGTCGTCGTACGCGTCCAGGAATGAGACCGGACCGCGTGAGCCTGGGCGGTCAGGCTCCGGAGTGTGGCTTCTGCTGGGCCTGCTGGAGGGCGCTACGGCACGGGACGCAGAGCGGGTTCTCTGGGGTAGGTCCTGTGGCGCGAGGCGTGGTTGAGCGACTCGATGCAGCTCAGTGCCCGCGCCGCCTGCCGAATCGAGTGCACACGTGTGGCGCCATCACTGGGTCTTGGGATCGGTGTACCGCTCAAACGCGGCGGCCATCACGCTTGGCGGTGGCCGTGTAGCGGGCGAAGAAGGTTTCGACCATGAACCGGGCCATGGCGGTGAGGCGCTCGGGCGGGTAGGTGTCGGGGGCGGCCAGGGCAAGCCGGCCGCCTTCCTCCATGGCGGTGAGCAGGAGATGGGCGAGGAGGTCGACGTCGACCGTCTCGGCGCCTGGGCGGCCAGCGAGGAAGTGGCGGGTGATCTCGGCGAACTGGGCGCGGATGGCGGTCTCGGCCTGTTGCCGGTAGCTGCGTACGGGCGGTGGTGTGGCGTCGACGGGCAGGAGGATGGCGCGCCACCGGTCGGGGTGGGTGGTCACGGCGGTGAAGAAGCTCTCGGCGACGTGGGTGAAGGTGTCGAGGGGGTCGGCGTCGGCGAGGTCGGCGGGCAGGGTGTCGGTGATCTGGGCGAGGGCGCGTTCGCCTTCCCGGGCCAGCAGGTCGCGCAGGATGTGGCTCGTGTCGGTGAACTGGCCGTAGACGACCGGCCTGGTCACACCAGCCGCTTTGGCCACCGCGTCGACGGAGACCCCGGCCACGCCTTCCGTGTTGATGATCCGCAGTGCGGTGTCCAGCAGCTGCTCGCGCCGCTGGGCCGGGGACATGCGGGGAGCGTACGGGCGCTTGGCGGAGGTGCCGGGGGAAGCCATGGGCTCATCCTACGACCAGAAAGCTACGCATATGTAGCTACAGTCGTGTAGCTTTCGCGTGTCCCCTTGGCGTCACCGCGATGAAAGGCGTCCGCATGAGCCTGCCCACCCCCACACCACGCAGCCGGGCCGTGGTCACGGGCGCGTCGTCCGGCATCGGCGCCGCACTCGCCGAGGACCTGGCCGCCCGCGGCCACTCCCTGATCCTGGTGGCGAGGCGGAAGGACCGGCTCGAGGCGCTCGCCGAGCAGCTGACCGAGCGGCACCGCGTCCAGGCGGAGGTACGGGCCTGCGACCTCGGTGACCGGGCGGAACGGGCGGAGCTGGTCGTAGAGCTCGCGTCCCGGGAGATCGCGGTGCTGTGCAATAACGCAGGCTTCGCCACGTACGGCCCGCTGTCCGCCCTCGCGCCGGAACGGGAGCGGCTCCAGGTCGAGCTGGACGTGGTGGCCGTGCACGAGCTGACCCTGGCCGTGCTGCCGGGAATGCTGGAGCGCAGGGTGGGCGCGATCCTGATCACCGGATCCACCGCGGGTAACCAGCCCGGCCCGAACAACACCACCTACGCCGCCTCGAAGGCGTTCGCGAACACCTTCGCCGAATCCCTGCACGCCGAACTCGCCGGCACCGGAGTCGGCTGCACCCTCCTCGCCCCCGGCCCGGTACGCACCGAGTTCACCCGCGTCGCCGACGTACCGGCGGTGGACCGCCTGGTCCCCGGCCCCCTGTGGGTCTCGGCCGAGCAGGCCGCGCGGGAGGCGCTCGCCGGCATGGCCCGGGGCAGACGGCGCGTCGTACCGGGGACCTTCGCCAAGGTGCAGACGGTCGGCGGGCAGTACACCCCCCGCGGGGTCACTGGCCGGCTGGTGCGGGCGGTGTACGGGAGGCTGACGTGACCGACTGGGAACCCGCCACCCGCACCCAGGGCCGCGGCCTGGCCTCCGACCTGCGGCGTCTGCTCACCCTGGGCAACCCGCGCGGGACCCTGTACCGCGACGCGCACTACTTCACCGCGACCGTCGAGGTCGACCCCGAACGGATGCGGCCCTGGCTCCCGTGCGGGATCCGGATCGCCGAGCCCGCACGGGCGGACGTGTTCACCGCGTTCTTCCCCGACTGCAACTACGGCTCGATCCATCACGAGGCCGGGGTGTTCGTGCACATCCAGGTCGGCCGCCGCACCGGCATCCACTGCCCCTGGATGATCCTCGACGACGACGTCGCGCTCATCCTCGGCCGTGAACTGCTCGGCTATCCGAAGAAGTTGGGCGAGATCGACTGGCACCTCGACCGCGACACCATCCATGCGGAGGCACGCAGGCGGGGCAGCACGCTGATCACCATGGGCGGCACCCTCGGTCGGCAGATCGACGACCCGCCGCTGATTCTCGGCCGCCCGCACCGCAACGCCATGGGCCTCCTCGGGGCGGCCCTGCCCCGCATCGTTGGCTTCACGCCCGGCGAACACCCCCTCGAAGTCCGCGAGGTCACCGGCTTCGAGCTCACTGTCGGCGGCTCCGAACGCGACCCGCTGGACCAGATGGGCCTCGGACGCGTCCTTGAGGCCCGCCTCCACCGCGTCGACCTGACCGCCGGCTCCCCGCCGATCCCGCTCCGCCCGCTCTCGCCGCTGTTCACGGCGACCCGACTCCGTCCGAGGGTGCTCTGACATGACCGACTCCACGACCGGCGACATGACCGGCTCTACGACCACCGTGCTCGCCGAACCGCTGACCCTTCCCTGCGGAGCGGTGCTGGCCAACCGCATCGCCAAAGCCGGTATGAGCGAACAGCTCGCCACGCGTGCAGGCATCCCCACCGTCGGTCTGCGCCGCCTCTACGCCACCTGGGCCCGCTCCGGCGCCGGACTGCTCATCACCGGCAACGTCATGATCAACCGGGACGGACTCGTCGAACCCCGCAACGCCATCCTCGACAACACCCGCACCCTGCCCGCCTTCACCGGGTGGGCCGACGCCGCCCACGCCAAAGGCACAGCGGTCTGGATGCAGATCAACCACCCCGGCCGAGTCGCCACCGTCCCCTTCACCCGCCGCCCCGTGGCTCCCTCGGCCACCCGCGAACCCGTCCCCGGCTACAACCTGCGCACCCCGCGCGAACTGACCGCGCAGCGCATCCAGGCGCTCATCCGCGACTTCGCCCGCACCGCCGAACTCGCCGTCGCCGCAGGCTTCGACGGCATCCAGATCCACGCCGCACACGGCTTCCTGCTCTCCCAGTTCCTCTCCCCACTCGCCAACACCCGCGACGACCACTACGGCCGCACCCCGGCAGGCCGCCGCCGCGCCCTCCTTGAGACCGTCACCGCCGTACGCGAAGCCGTCGGCCCCGCCGTACCCGTCTCCGTCAAGCTCAACTCGAAGGACTTCCAGTACGGCGGCCTCAGCGAGACCGAGTCCCTCGACGTCGCCGCCGCCCTCGCCGACGCCGGCATCGACCTGCTCGAGATCACCGGCGGCAACTACGCCGAACCCGCCATGGAAGGCGTCCACCACACTCGCCACCAGGGCCCCTACTTCGCCGACTACGCAACCAAGGTCCGCCAGCGCATCAACGTCCCCCTCATGCTCACCGGCGGCCTACGCACCCGTCCCACCATGGAACGCCTCGTCACCGAAGGCGCCATCGACCTCGTCGGCATCGCTCGCCCCATGGCGTTCGTCCCCGACTACCCCGCCCACATCCTCACCGGCGAACCCGAACCCCTCCTACCCATGGCGCTGGGCCCCACCGGCTACCGGCCACTCGACGGCTACGTCCAGCTCGCCGCGCACAACCATCAGTTCCACCGCATCGCCACCGGCCACACCCCCCAGACCCGCGCCGGCCTCGGCACCGTCCTGATGGCCGTCGGCAAGCTCACCACGGCCGCGGCCGGCCAGGCGGTGCTGCCCAGGTCACGGTCGTGATGCCGAAGCTGCTCTCCGGATGGCCTGGAGCGGTCATCCACGCCGGTTGAGGGCTCGGGTCAGATCCCGGTTCGCGGCTCGGGCAGCGTCGGCCTGCGCTCTCCAGCCAGTGGGAGGCCAGCGCGGTCAGCTCCGGGCGCGGGGCCAGTTCGTGCGGGGTCGCGTCCGGCCGCGGGCGGCTGTCCGGTTGCCGGACTTGGGCGCTCCGCCCGGTCCCACGCGAACCGAAGGTTCCGCAGCCAGTCATCGGCGACGGGGACGACCTCCAGGTCATCATCAAGGATCGTCCAGCACCTCTGCCCGGACGGCACCACCACGGGAAACCCGCATCAGCAACTCCTGCATCGAGACGTGCAACAACCCGCCGCAGAGCCACACCCCCCGAGAACGAGTCCCAGTGGCTCAACGAACCCACCTCACCCCACGTCACACCACAGCCGATCCACCCCTAGAGAAAGTGAGTTCGCTCCGACGCCGTAGCGGCAACAGGGCTGACCTGTTAACTGCACCTTCTCCAACACATCAAGCGGGGCGAATCGGGGCCAGGAGGGCACCTTTAACCAGATCGAAGCGGGGCCCCGGTGCCAGTCACGGCTCCATCATCGAAAGCCCAATGTCCATGTGGAGCCACTCTGGCGATCGTGCACGCGGCTGGGCTGGGACGGATCATCGGGGGACGAAGGTGACTCGGAACATGTGGGGCCAGAGTTTGCCGGTGATCAGAAATCCGTCGGTTCCCGGTACGGCGGCGATGCCGTTCAGTTGTCGGGCTGTGCGGCGTTCGGATGCGGTCAGGAGTCCGGCTGCGTCGATGTTTGCGACGACGGTCCCGGTGTCCGGGTCGATGCGCAGGATCGTGTTCGTGGGGTACACGTTGGCGTAGACGAAGCCGTCGGGCGCGCATTCCAATTCGTTGAGGCCTGTAGCGGGCGCGCCGTCGTGTTGCACTGTGATGCCGCCCGTCGCTGTGAAGGTGTCGGGGTCGCGGAAGGTGAGTCGGTCGGTGCCGTCGCTCATCACCAGCCGTTCACGCCCGGCGTCGTGCTGGTGGCACAGGCCCCAGCCTTCGCCCCGGTAGCTGACTCTCCGACGTTCCGCGAGTGTGGTGGGGTCGCGCTCGATCGCGATGCCGTTACGCCAGGTGAGCTGCCACAGTCTGGCACCGGACAGCGTGATGCCCTCGCCGAACAACGGCGCCGGCAGTCCGACGGATCGAGTGGGCGGCTTGCCTGGCGGGCCGGCGCGCAGGGAGGACTGGCCGACCAGCCCCGTGCTCTCGTAGAGAGTGGCGCCACGGAACTCCAGACCTTGGGTAAACGCTCGGGGATCGTGGGGAAAGGTCTCTCGCACAACCGCCCGCAGTAACTCGACCCGAAGGGCAGCGGCGGCATTGCCTGGCGCGGTTGCCATCGCCCATCCATGGACCGGCATGCGGCCATGTGCGGCCGGGATGGAGGCGGTGTGGGCGGCAGAATGGTGGCGGATGGCGCCCCCCGTTTCGGCCGGCCCGGCGATCAGCGCCCCGACGGCTGTCGCCACCACCAGCGCCCGTGTGCGGTTGCCCGGTCCCGAAGGCCCTCGACGGGTGACCGCGGGCTCGGTGGTCGTCTGACCGGCCCTTGGGGGTCGTGACCGTATTGATGACCTCCTGTGCGTGAACCTCGATGCTGCGCGGGTCACGGCTGTTGTTCCTTGGGGCACAGGGGTATCCCGTTCCGGTGCGTCACCCAAGCGCGCCGCACCGCTGAGGGCCGGACTCGTTGTGGGAGTGGGTCACTGTGGATGCGGGGCCGCTGAGCGCCCTCGACGGCGTGCTCGGCCAACGATGGTTCTGTCAGGGCTCGTGGTCTCAACCCTGCAGTACGCCACGAGTCGGAGATCGTCGGAGCGACTACGGAACCGACCGCACTGCCTCGCCCCGTCGTCCTGCGCGACCGGGTGATGTGGGGTCGGCCAGAGTGTTGGGATCGGCCTCGCGTCAGGGCCCCGCATCGGGGGCCCTGACCACGGTGTTGGTTTTCAGTGGGTCGTGTTCGTGAAGTTCTGGTTGGTGGCGTTGGTGCCACCGGGGCTGTTGATGTTGTTGTTGGTGCTGATGTTGTTGAACATGGTGAAGATGCCGTTGAGGTTGATGGGGAGGATCGAACCGCCTCCTCCGTTGCCTCCGTTGCAGGTTCCTCCGGGGATGGAAGTGGTGACCTGTTCCGAGTCGACCTGTGCTGCGCCGCTGGTGATCAGCGCCTCGTTGGTGACAAAGCATGGGGCATCTGCGGCGACAGCGACGTTGAAGGTGAAGGTGTACGTTGCACCAGCCGGGATGGGGCCCTGACTGTCACACGTGAATCCATTGTCGACCAAGGCGCAATCGAACTGGGCGGGGTCAGAGGTAGTGACGTTTACGGGCGTGAGCCCCGCCGGGGGCAGGATGTCGCTGACGCCGGCAGGGGCGGTCCACTGCTCCGTGCCGGTGTTGGTGACGGTGATGGTGTACTGACCGGTCCCGCCCCGGACGAAGCCCCCCGTCGCGGTCTTGTCGATCTCCAGCTGCGCCCCCTGCGCGTGTGCCGGGGTGATTCCCATGGCCAACGGCAGCACGATGCCCAACCAAGGGTTCAAGCGGCGTACGTCCTCCCTCCTCACCATCATGGGGCGTACGCATGGTGTTCTCCGGTCCTGTGGAATGCCGCCGTATTGCCGCTGGATGCGTGAACGAATCGGCAGCGCGGATTTTGTTCGGGAATGCAGAACGGACAACGGCGCAAGGGTGTGGCTTGATACGCGGCGAACGCCTCCCTCACCTGATCGCTACACCGGTAGCCCCGGTCAGATCATGCATTCAGCGCACCCGAGCCCTGGCGTTTGTGTGTTGTCCGTTTCATCTCTGGGTTTGTGAGGCGAGGAAGGGCAGCGTCGACGCTGATTACAAGTGACAGCCGAGCCCTTACCCAGACTGGCCCAGCCATTGGCGGCGGCCACAACCGCCGCCCGTGAGGTCTCCGCATCGCCGCGCACTATGTGGTGAAGTGCAGAGAAGGTGGCACTTCGCGCACGGGCCGGTCTGGCTCGGCGCCCACGTGACGATCGGTCGTCGGCCGCCCTGCGGCTGCTCGGCGGGGGGAGTGGGGGAGGTCATGGTGCGCTCCTGGGGACGGAGTGCTCATATGTTCGATTTCTAGACCTAGGCAGACCCCCATGCCGCGCCGTCCGATCACCCGGACATACCTCCACATACCTAGATCATCTAGGGCGGGATTTCGGGCCGCTGCTGCCCTCCTGGCCGTGAGACCTCCCCAAGGGGTGGAGAGGGGCCACAGGGGCCCTGACCAGGAAGGCACCGCCATGAAGCGCATCACCCGCTGGTACACCCCGCTCGCCACCGACGCCCGCCCGGAGCGGTTCGCCAGCGCCGAGCGGCCGGGCGTCGTCGTCCCCGTCCGGCGGCCTGGGGGCCGGGTGGAGCGGTTCCGGCTGACGGACATGCCGCTGTACGGCCCGCACACAGCGGCACTTTCGCGGCGGACCGGGTCGACTACCTGTAGGCCGTCCGGGGGAGTGGCGGGGGCTGCTGCGGCGGCCCCCGCTTCCGTCTGTCCGGCGCCGGTTCACGGTCCCCCGCGGGGGTGATTTTTCCCCTCGCGTACGCGTAGGCGGCTTATGCGGTGTGCCCCCAACTCGCCCCAGAATCAGGACTATTGACAATAAGTCGGATCTTTCGGCACATTTCCGTCGCGGCCCGATGGTCGAGCCATCGATATGCGATCGAAGTGCGATTCATGACGCGTTCGGTGCGGGAGCTGTACGACGAGAACCAGGCCGCGGCCCGGCTGCGGGTACCGGTGGCGGCTTGGCGGTGGGCGGTGGGTTCGGGCCTGGTCCCGCCAGCGGACGCCGGCCCGCGGTGGTGGTCGCGGGCGGTGGAGGCCGCCGACCCCGAGGCCGTGCGCGCGGCGCTGTGGGGTCCGATCGGCGCGCGGGTGGAGCAGCTTCGAAGTCAACCGGCTCGCGCACGCAGCGATCGTCGGCGTCGTCAGGGGCGTGCTGCCCGAGACACAGGGTGATTGAGGAGCCGAGGGCGAAGGCGGACATGTGGCTGGGTGTGGTTATAGGCCGCCACCGCCGTCCGGGGTGGTCAGGGGCGAGGGAGCCCCTGACCACCCGTACGTCAGGCGGGCAGCAACTGCCACTGGCTGCTTCGGCCGTCGCCTTCCGCCTCCTGCTGCTTGATCGCCGCGCGGGCGTTGGTGTCGACGCTCAGGCGCAGGCCGCTCTGGCGGTTGGCGATCTCATACACCTGCGGGGTGTCGCTCCCCGAGCCCACCGGGATCAGCTTCCACTGCTGGTGGTGGGCGCCGGCACCTTCGTAGGCGCGTTGCACGGCCACCGCCCCGGCCGCTTCCTGCGCTGCGACCTCCACGACCTTGCCGCTGCGCACGTTCTCGATCCGGTAGAAGACGTCGCCGTCGTCCTGGCCGGCCGCCACCAGCCGCCACCGCTGGTGACCCCTGGGTACGGCGAGCAACTGGTGGACCTCTGCCCCGTCCGCGGTGGACTCGCGCGCGATCCCCATCCGCAGCCTGCTGCGGACGTTGGCCCAGGAGACCACCGTGCCCGAATCGGGCAGCCCGGCCGTCTTCGGCGACGTGATCTTGCGGATCCGGTGGTTGTCGGAGTCGGCGATGTAGAGGGTGTCGACGCAGTCCACAGCCAGGCCCATCGGCCGGTCCAGCTGAGCGGAAACCGCCGGGCCCTGATCGCCGCCAAAGCCGGCGACGCCGGTGCCGGCCACCGTGCTGATCTTCCCGTCGGTGGTGATCCTGCGGATCCGGTGGTTGCCGTGGTCGGCGATGTAGAGGACGCCGGTGCTGTCTACCGCGACACCGTGGGGGCTGTCGAGCTGGGCGGTGGAGGCGGGGCCGTCGTCACCGCCGGAGCCCGCGGTGCCGGTGCCGGCGATGGTGCTGATCTTCCCGTCGGTGATCTTCCGGACGCGGTGGTTGCCGCGGTCGGCGATGTAGAGCACGCCGGTGCTGTCCACCGCGACCCCGTGGGGGCTGTTGAGCAGCGCGGAGGAGGCGGGGCCGTCGTCACCGTCGAAGCCCGCGGTCGAGCCCCCCGCGACCGTGCTGATCTTCCCGTCGGTGGTGATCTTCCGGATCCGGTGGTTGCCGCGGTCGGCGATGTAGAGCACGCCGGTGCTGTCCACCGCCACCCCGTGCGGGTTGTTGAGCAGCGCGGAGGAGGCGGGGCCGTCGTCACCGTCGAAGCCCGCGGTCGCGCCCCCCGCGACCGTGCTGATCTTCCCGTCGGTGGTGATCTTCCGGATCCGGTGGTTCCCGGAATCAGCGATATAGAGGGTGCCCGCACTGTCCACCGCCACCCCGTGCGGGCTGCTCAGCTTTGCGGAAAACGCCGGGCCCTGATCCCCGCCAAAGCCGGCGACGCCGGTGCCGGCCACCGTGCTGATCTTCCCGTCGGCCGTGATCTTCCGGACCCGGTGGTTGCCGGAATCGGCGACGTAGAGGGTGCCCGTGCTGTCCATCGCCACCCCGAGCGGGCGGTTCAGTGCAGCGGAGACAGCCGGCTCGCCGTCCCCCGCGAAGCCCGCGACCCCGCTCCCCGCGACCGTGCTGATCGGAGGGCCGAAGCCGCCCTCCGCCGTTGCTGCGTTGACCATGCTCATCGTCATCCTTTACCGGTTCACCGACCGCCAGATACGGACGGTCATTGAATGACTTCAGCAAGTCACATGAGTGTTGAGTTTGGCAAGATCACTTCCGGGCGTTCTTTCTGGAACACGTTGACCCCGGACCGGATTGGCAACCGAGCCGCAGGTCAGAGGGGGCCCCCGGTTCGGTCAGGGCTCGGCCGCGGCCGCCGGCCGCCCGCCGACAAGGCCGCCCGCCGCGCGCTGGCGAACGGCCATGGCACTACTCGTTCACACGACTGCGGCGGCCTGGTCCCGGTGGACCGGAGCGCCGAGCACGGGAGGGCTCCAGGCCGGTGCCGGACCGGCACTCCGGCGCCGGGATCCGCTGCACAGCGCCGGCCGAGGGACGGACACAGACTGACCCTTCGGCCCCTTCGGCGCGTCCCCAGGTGCAGTGGCGTTTCCGCGGTGAACCGGACGGGTCCGGGGGAGTGAACCGCCGCTCAGGGCTCTGTCGCGGGTGTGTGGGCGGCCGGTAGAACCGCCACGTGATGATCATGATCGTGCGGGCCGCCACCGCGGCCGCCGCTGCCCTCGCCCTGACCCTGCCCGCAACGACCGCGCAGCCGCCGAGGAGCGCACCGCGGTCCCGTAGATCTTCCCGATGGGCGTCGCGGTGACCGCGCTGCCGGTCGCCATCGAGGACCGGACCGGTTACCGGCGTACCAGCTTCCGGCACTGGAATGCCGGGGACCTGCCGGCCGATGGCTGTAGCACCCGCCAGGAGGTGCTGCTGGCCGAGGCGGTCGAGTACCCCGAGATCGGTCCGGGCTGCGTTCTGAGTGGGGGTATGTGGGTGTCGTACTACGACGAGGTGTCCGTGACGGACCCGGCGCGGCTGGACATCGACCACATGGTGCCCCTCGCGGAAGCCTGGGATTCGGGCGCCAGTTCGTGGACCGCGCAAAGGCGAGAGGCGTACGCGAACGACCAGGGCCAGACGGCCTCTCTGGTGGCGGTGACGGCTCGCTCGAACCGGTCCAAGGCGGATCAGGATCCGGCCCAGTGGCTGCCGCCGTCGCCGGAGGCGTTGTGCCGGTACGGCGCGGAGTGGACCGCGACGAAGCTCCGCTGGGGTCTGGCGTGATCTGGATGAGCTTGGGGGCGACGACGGCTTCGGTGCTCTCGCCGGTGGTCTTCACCGAATGGGACCAGCCTGCCTGCGCCGGCCCCTCGGACATGCGCCCGTCGCGCTCACCGGCGGCAGCGCCCGCGAGGTGGAAGCGCTTCTTCGGCAGCGCGTAGCTCTTCCAGTCGGGGTGGCGGACGTCGGACAGGAGTTGTGCATGTACTCCGAGCGGACGTCGAATTGCGGCTTCGCTCCGTCGCCGGCGGTGCCGCCGAGATGGTGGTCCAGCCAGCGGTAGGCCATCTCGGTGGGCTTGGACATGAGGCCCATGAGGCCGGGGAGCTCGCCGTTGCCGTGGTCGCGGTCGCCGACCTGGATGAGGAGCGACTTGGGTCCCGTCAGGTCGGTGAAGAGGCCGATGACGGCGGGTACCGAGAAGATCGTCTCGTGCCAGGCGGTGGTCAGCAGGATGGGGGTCCGGTTGGCGTTGTAGGCGTTCAGGTAGTTCTTGGGCGACCGGACCCGGGCGAACTCCCTGACCTCGTCGTCGATGGTGTTGGCGCGGATCTTCTGGATGACGTCGCGGAACTCCTTCGAGCACCGGTCCTCGCCGAACAGCCTACGAAGCCCGGCCTTACGGCCCTGGAAGCGTAGTACGAGGACTGGTACCTACTGCGATGACGACCCAGTCATGCCATAGATGCTCTTCGCTCCTTCTCGCGTAGCTGCGGGCCTGATGGTCTTGGCTGTCATGGGGTTGCCCATTTCTGTTTGCGGCCAGCCTGAGTGCGGTGTGCGGGTGTGCTGGTGGGTATGGGTGAGGGCGGCCGGTTGGCGCGGGGTGTGGTGGTGCGTCGGTTGTTGGCGGTGGACCAGGGGCCGGGGTCGGTGTCGTCTCTGCACGTGCGGGTGATGGCTGAGGCTGCCGGGGTGACGGTCCGGACGGTGTGGAAGTGGCTGGCGGAGGCGCGTGAGGGCCGGCTGGATCCTGTGCCGCAGCAGGACGGGTTCACGCTGCGGGGGAGGTTCGTGGCTGCTCAGTGCTAGCGGGCGTCCTGGACGATCCGCCACCGCCCCTGTGCTCCCAACCGAAGCCAACCCGGGCTGCGCCACTGGTGACGGGCCCGGGGATTGGCCGCTGAGCGCGGTATCTGACGCCTTGGCCATGTACGCGCTCACTCCTTGTGAAAGCCTCGTTGGGGTTGGGGTTGGGGTTGGGGGCTGTGTCGGCGGGTGACACTGCTAGCAGATGAGGTGGCCTGAGACGGGGGGGGTCTGGAATGCGGTGGCTGTTCCGGTGGTTGGCGCGGGGTTCGGGCGGGGGGATCGGGCCTCTGGATGTGTACGAGGTTGCGTTCCTGGCGGGCGGGGCCGAGCGCGTGGCGGACAGTGTGATCATCGAGCTGAACAGACGCGGGTTGCTGGTGGTGCACGAGCGGTGGGTGCGTGCTGTGGGCGGGGAGCGACCTCCCGGGCATGCGGTCGAGCGTGCTGTGGTCGCCTTCTGTCGGCGTGGCAAGAGCATCGAGGCCGTGCGCGCTGCCATGCGGGGCTTCCCGGAGGTAGAGGAGATCATCGGTGGCCGGCTGGCAGCACGGGGCATGGTGGCGGGCGCGGGTCGCCGGGTGACCCGCCGGGGCAGGCGACAACTACAGGTGGCCGGGCGCGACGCGAGCGTGCCGGCGTACGTTTTCAGCGGGATCACCATCGCCCCGGACGGACCGGCGCAACCCCGGGCGCGCCAGGGGTCGCCGGGTGGATCCCGTGGTGGCCGGAGTCGGAGGCGCACGGGCGGTGGGTTTGACGGCGGCTCCGGTTCCGACTGGGGCACGGGCACACACTTCGGCGGACATTCCAGTGGCGGTGGCGGTGGCGGTGGCGGTGGCGGTGGCGGTGGCGGTGGCGAGTAGGGCCTCGCGGGCCAGCTGTTGCGCCTTCCGGCTAGCCGTTCATCATCGTTTCGTTGGCCTTCTCCATGTCGATGAACTTGTTGGCGAGGTTCTTCCGCTCGTCCGTGGCGCTCATCGCAAGGTCTGTGAGCTGCGTGGCCTTCATGCCCCTGCCGCTGGAGCCGAGGGGGTTCTCCTCGAACGACTTGGCCAGTTGTTGCTGCTTCCGCCGCACTCTGGCCTGGCATATCGCCCGTCGCCCGGGGCGGGCTGGTGGCTCTGGCCGTTCAGTACGGTCACATGCGCACGCTGATCAGCCAGGGCTACGGAGCCCGCTCGCGCAACGGCATCCACGATCTTCTGGACTTCGAGACCGCCCGCACGGTTGCGGAGCACCTCAGTAACACCCACGAGGCCCTCGCAGAAGGCAAAGGTGTCTCTGGGCCCGCAGCACGCCGCCTTATCCAAGCCGCCGCACAGGAACACCACCGCTTCAGCGGCATGATCACTTCTACTCGGCAGGCTCGCAACCTGCTGGCCGATCCCGCCCTCAATGTCTTCGAGAACAAGGAGTCCTACCTGTTCTGCAATTACGACCAGGCCAAGGCACTCTGCCATCCCGGTCGAGGCGGCAAGAACGAGGCTCTGAGCCTTGACCGCTGCCACAACAAGTGCGCGAACATCGCCCGCACCGACGGACAGGCTCGCCAGATGAAGGACGCCGCCGACAGCCTCCGCGAGCAGGCCGAAGCCTCACTCGTTCCTGAACCGCTGGCCGACCGGCTCCGGCGCAAAGCCGAGGCTTTGACCGCGCTCGCAGAAAGGCACCATGCCAACCGCATCACCGCCGACCAGGACCAGCTGATGCCATGAGCAGGAACAACACCAACGAGCGGGACAAGATCCGGGCCGCGATGAACCGACTCTTGGCCGGCGCTCCGTTGAAGTCCGACGGAGCCCTGGCCGTGGTCGCGCTCGCCGTCGAGGCGAACGTCAAACGGCACGTTCTCACGCACCGGCACACCGACCTCAAAAACGAGTTCTACGCGAAAGTGCGCGCCCAGGGGCACGTTCCTGACAGTGAGAAGAAGCTCCGAGAGGAACTGAAGCGGACCCAGGAACGGCTCGCCGAAGTGCTGGAAGACAACAAGCGACTCAAGGCCGACACCGAGACGCTGGCACGAATCGTGAACGTCCTCGAAGTCGAGAACGAACAGCTCCGCGGCGAGCAGAACCGCACCCGCTCCTCCGTGGTTCCGCTGCCGACTGGTCGTAGATCCTCAGACTGAATAGGCAGGCCAAGGAACAGCAAGCGGAGCTACAGACAGTAAGCGATCGCCCCATCCTTGGCTGAGCTCCGAGGCACAACACTGAGCACAAGCAACACACTCGGACTTGACAGAGAACCGCAATGCCGCCCCGACACCGCCCTGGGAATCTTCGAATGAGCACCTGCAGCCACGCAGACATAGGCCCCGGCCTCCACGTGACCGTCCACCCGCTGGACGCTCAGGGCCGCCGCCGCGTCCACGCCGACGGCCGGCCCCTCGGCCGCGCCATGGGCCCCGGCGACCTCCTGGAGTTCCTGCGCCGGGCCGGACTCGACCCCGACGACGTCGACCTGGACGACGGGCTGCTGATCGAGTGGCGCGGGGGCGGATCCGCGGCCTGGAGCCCGGACCCCGACGAGTAGGGAACGCGTGCGGGCCGCCACCCGGCGACGGCGTCGCCTGAGGCCCCTTCGACGCTTGGTCCGCGTCTATAACTTGGGACGACCTCCGGCATAAAGGGTGGCCAGCAGCGGTATCAGCCCTCTCACTCCCCGGTCATGTTCGGCCCTGAGGACCGCTCCAAATTGCGAGTAGCTGGTGACTGCCCACTTCTCGTTGTGCAGACCGCCCGGATAGAGCTGTTCCATGGACTTCCCGTAGCCGTCGAGAACTATGAATCTCACCGGGAGACTCGGGTCAGTCTCATACATCCATCGAGGCCAGTAATCACTGGTCGCGGCTTCGTAGACCTGGTCAGTCTGCCAGCGAGCATCGGGGTTCTTCTTGTAGCCCGGGGCGTGAGAGGGGGAGGTGAAGCGCTTGTGCTCGACCACAACAAGTTCGCGACGATCTCGCTGTTGGGCTTCGACCACGAGATCGACGCCGCTGGACGGCCAGTAGGCTGACAGGGGCAGGGCATCGTGAGCCCGTGACGATGGATTGAGGTCGGCGAGCAGAGCGCGGTACACAGACGGGGCGGACTCCGGATTCAGCAAGCCGGCCAGGATGAGGCCGGTGAAGGGATCCTCAGTCAGGGCGTACGGATGTTCATTGATCTTGTTTTTCTGCATCCATGTCCGATGTGCCGCATGGTCGTCTAGCAGCCTCTGCCTCTGGTCCGCCGTGGGCGCAGATGGAGCCATGCACCGAATGTTGCCGTTGCTTCCCTCTTGGGGGGAAGGGTTTGGCCTTCCCCCAAGGACGTCTCGGCTGCGCAATCCGCCACACTGCTAACTCGCCAGCTCAGGCGGTCAATCACAATCGTCGACTCGGCCCCACTCGTTGCCCGGGGCCTACAGGTCGAACTCGATGTGGTCGATGTCGGTGAACTCCACCAGGAGGCCGCCGGCTCGGCGGCCGCGGTCCTTGAAGTAGATCTCCTGCAGGCCCTCAGCGGCGATGTCGCGCAGCTGCTGCTCGGTCGCCCCCGCGTCCTGGGCGTCGAAGAGACGGCCGGCGAACTCGGGCGGGAGCGCCACGGTGAGGTGGCGGAGTCGTCCGTCGTCGGTGGTGCCGGGGGCGGCGGTGTAGCCGAAGCGGGCCCGTGTGTCGACGACGATCCCGCCGGTGGTGGCCGCCGTCTTCTTGGCCTTGGCGCGGATCTGCGGCTGCCACCGCTTTTTGACCTCTCGCTCTATGCGGTCGGCCAGCTCGGGGCGCGGCTTCTTGATCTGGTCCTTGATGTACCGTTCGACGGTGCGCTGGGTGATGCCGAGCGCGGCCGCAGCGGCCTTGGTGGACTTGTACTGCTTGACCAGGTAGCGCATCTGGGCGCCCGCCGACTTCGGGATCGGGCGGGTGAACGCCTTCGCCACTGCCTGGTTGAGGCCGTCCCCGAGCTGTGCCATCGCGGTCTACTCCCTGCCGTCGGTGTGGGTGATGGTGCCGTCCTTGATGTACCGGGCGAGGTTGAGGTCGCCGTGCTCGCGGACGCCTTCGCCCCAGAGGACGGTCTGGGTGCCTTCGTGCTTGACCAGGCCCGGGTTCACGCCGAGCTTCCACCCGCCGGGCAGCGGCTTGCCCTCGCGGTAGGGCAGGAAGTCCAGCGGCGAGGTGCCGTCGACGGCGTAGACGGCGCAGTCGGAGAGGATCGCGACCGGGTACTGGCCGGTGAAGGCGGCGTGCTTGAGGATCTTGCGGTGCATGTTGATGCGGGTCCGGGAGATGACCGCGGCGCGGATGTCGGGGCGCCAGGTCGGCCGGGAAAGGGCCCGCCATGGCTGTCCCGGCTTCCAGCCCTCACCGCGGGGCCGTTCGCGGAGCTTGCCGATGCCGCCCTTGACCGTGGCCTTGATCGCCGAGACGACGATCGCCATCTCCGGGTCACGGTCGCGGTAGCCGTCCATCGCCGTGAGGAACTCCTCGGGCGGCAGGTCGGCCGACGCCGAGGTCGCCCATCGTCGCCAGGTAGGCGTCGCGCAGACGGCCGTACCAGGCGTCCAGGTAGCGGCCGTTCTCGTACCGGACGTACGCCTCGAGCGGGGCGACGTCGTAGCCGAGCTCCACCGCGTACGCGACGGTCGGCGTCGCGTACCAGGCCGGCCCCTCGGGGCGGTTGCCCTTCGGAGTGAACGGGCTGGGCATGAGGTCCCTGTCGAGCTGCACCCAGTCCTTGCCGGACTTCACCCGGGAGAGGTCGACGTGTGAGAGGTCGACGAGCCAGGAGCCGGGCAGCTTCGCGTCGAACACCGGTGCCTTGACGTGGGTGGGGGCTCCGAGGCCGACTACCAGGCCGTTGGCGCTGGCGGCGAAGGCCATGTTCACGTCGATGCCGACCAGGTTGCTGCGCAGGCACTCCTCGTCGGTCATCGGACGCGCCCAGTCGTACGCCTCTTCCATCAGCATCTCGGCCGGGGTGCGCTGGTGGAAGCGCGGCAGGTCGGCGAGCAGCGGGTGGCCGTCGGGGGCCTCGCACGGCGCGCAGTCGACCGGGTCCGAGCCCAGCCCGCCGGGGTTGCGCTCGGAGTGCCGGCGGCCCTCGGCGTCGGGTTCGGACGCGCGGGTCGCCGGGTGGAAGGCGGTCATCAGCTCCAGGCCGGTCACGGCCGTGGAGCCGCGCGGCGTGATCACCCGGGCCGCGTACGTGCCCAGCAGCCGGGCCAGTTCCTGGCGGCAGCTGCGCGGCGTCGCTCCAGTGGCGACCAACCAGGTAGACGACCAGCGGGTCCGGGCGGACCGCCCCGGGGCCTCACTCCAGTGTCTTGATCGTCTTCATATGGCCGAATGGAATCGGGTAGTCCGGTTTCAGTCGCCGCTCTGGCTGATTGATGCCTGGTACATACATATTCCGCGTGCAACTGTTCATGATCCGTCTGTACGGGCGGGCCTCTGCCGGCCCGTCCACTTCGCTCTCCCTGCGCCAGGTGATGGAATGACGTTGAAGGTACTGCTCGCGAATGCCCCCAACCTCACCGCAAACAGGAACGCATCGAACTACGCCTGCTACCCGCACATAGGGATCATCCAGCTCGCCACGGCGACGCGAGAAGCGTTGGGTGACCGAGTCGACATCCGGGTCGTCGACGGCGGCATCAGCAACACCGAGACCGTGCAGCAGGCCGTTCGGGCCTTCGCGCCCGATGTCGTCGGGGTCAGCGCGCTGACCCCGACCTACTCCGAGGCCCTGAAGATCGCCGATACCGCCAAGGCGTGCGGGGCAAAGGTCGTTCTCGCGACGACCACGCAATCTTTTTTCCCGAGATGATCCTTCGTAACAGGCCCCAGATCGACTATGTGATAGCCAACGACGGGGGCGAGATTCCGTTCGTGGAACTGGTCCGCGCTCTGCTCGACGGCAGCAGCATGTCCGAGGTGTCCTCGCTCGCCTACCGGAACGACGGCCGGGTTCACCTCAATCCGGCACCGAAGTACGCGCTCTCGCTGCGCAACACGATTCCGGATTTATCCTTCATCGACGACGTGCTCGACGTCTATGCCGACAATTACCGCACGCAGTTCGGCCACCTCCACGGTCACCAGGTGCGGCCGGTGACGGTGAACAACGCACGCGGCTGCGAGAACGGCTACAAGCGCTGCACCTACTGCTCCATCGCGGACCTGACCGTCAACACGGGTGATCCCCGCGGATTCTGGAAAGCGATCGACCAGTACAACCGCGAGCATGGAATCAATCTGTTCTTTGAGGTCTACGACAGCTTCACCGCCAGTCCCCGCTACGTGGACGCCCTCATCGACGCCACGCCGCCGCACCTGAAGCGCCGTATCGACGACGGCGAGCTGCAGATCATGGTCTATGCGCGCGCCCTCGGGCTGACCAAGCGCAACAACGTCGACAAGCTCCGGCGGCTCGGCGTCACGCGTGCCAACATCGGGCTGGACGCCGCCGACCCCGAAATGCTCGAGGCACAGCGGAAGAACAAGACAACCGGCGAAACCAATCTCGAAGCCATCCGCATGCTGAACAAGGCGGGCATCTCGGTTCATGCCTCGTACATCGCCGGCGCTCCGGGAGAGCGGCCGGAGACGCTGGACCGCACCATCGCCGGGATCCGGCAGATGCTGGGCGAGGTGGAGCTCTCCTCGGTTGAGTTCTCGCGGTTTATTCCGTTGCCGAACAGTCCGGCATGGGATCTGCTGGTCGACTACGAGCGGCCGAACTTCTTCAAAAGCAGCGCCGAGATCGACAGCTACCTGGCTGCTCTAGGAATCACCGTGACGCGGGAGGACCGGGAGGAGATGTTCGCCAGGTTCGGTGATCAGGACTTGCTCGACATCGACGAACTGGGCGCTTTTTGGGCGGACAACTTCACCCACATCAGTGAGAAGTATGCCCTGGAGCGCATCGGCGAGGTGGATGAGATGGTGAGCGCGCACAACGTGCGCACGGGAAACAACGTCGGATAGCCGTGCCGCATGGGGCTCGGCCGCCCGCCGGACCCCGGCGGGCGAAGAGAAGGGTGCCGGAATGCTGGGAGTGGAGAATCTGCTGACCTATGCCCTGGGCGCGCTGCTGATCATTCTGTTGCCGGGGCCGAGTTCTTTGTTCACGCTGTCGGTCGCCGCACGGCTCGGGGTCAGGGCTGGCTATCGCGCCGCGGCTGGGGTGTTCCTGGGCGAGACCCTGCTCATGGTGGCGACGGCTGCTGGGCTCGCTTCGCTGCTGCAGACCAACGAGCTGCTGTTCGCCATCGTGAAGTACGTCGGCGCCGGCTACCTGAGCTGGATCGCGGTGGGCATGATCCGGGCGGCGTGGGCGATGTGGCGACGCCGCAACGAGAAGACCGCAGAGGATGCCGCGGCCACCCCGGACCCCTCGGCGGGCGGAAGGTTGTTCCGGCGCTCGTTGGTGATCACCGTCCTGAACCCGAAGGCGATCTTGTTCTTCATCTCGTTCTTCGTGCAGTTCGTCGATCCCCAGTACGCGTACCCGGGGCTGTCGTTCGCGCTGCTCGCACTCGTCTACCAAGTCATCAGCATCGCGTACGTCACCGCGTTGATTCTCGGCGGTACGTACCTCGCCACGCAGTTCCGCCGCCGCCGGAAGCTGTCAGCGGGCCTCACGACGGGGGCGGGAGCGCTGTTCCTCGGTTTCGCGGCGAAGCTGGCAACAACGAGCAACTGAGCGTTGCGCCGACGTCCCTCACGCCCTGGCCGCTTTGCTCTGGCCTCCGCGGTGCTGATCACGACCCTTTGACCTGCTTTCCCTGAGGAGGAACCGTAGGAAGCCCCAGCGACACAGGCCCGTGACGCTCGAAGCGTGCGACCTGCTGTCGCTTGCTCCGCAGGAAGCTGAGGGTGAGGTCGATGCCATCGATCTCACCCCGCCAGTCCTCCGCGAAGGCCCGTTCACGACGTGCGAGGAGGTCCTCCTCCAGCTCGTCCAGGCGGGGCAGCATCTTTGGGTTGGGCGTCAGCATCGGACAGCAGATGCAGGCTTCTCTGAACCAAGCAACTCCCGCAGGTCGGAGGAGGGTGGCCTTCCCGTCCTCATTCACCAGTCCCGGCCGGCGGTCAGCTCCTCCGCATCTGCGTCCGTGAACCCGTATGCCGACGCGACGAGACAAAACTCGTCACAGATCCACTCACGCGCAACTGTCTCGATCCCGCTCCCTGCCGCCATGAACTCCCTGTCCAGCAGGTTGAACTCCTCGGTCGCAGCCTGGGTGAGCGCATACAAGGTCTCCAGATCCGACGGCTGCTTGGCCTCAATACGCCCGCACAGCTGCAGCAGGATTACCTTCCCTCGGTCGACCACGCGATCAGGGAAGTACGGGTCGTCGTACATCGGCTGCAGGAACGCTCGTCCTGCTACCTGCTGGTTCGTGATGGGCACGGCACTTCCCTATCTCTATCTCAGCGAAGAGCTAATGCGCCGATCATGCACAGCGCCACTGACAACGACGCCACTCATCTATGCCAGATCCGACATGACCAGGACTTTCACGACAGGGGCCTATCGGGTTGTCACGCATCGCGAGCGGCGATCTGGCCGAACGTCGGCATGCGGAGGCTGACTGCGGAGGATCGGCGGGCTGCTTCGGCGTCGAGCTGGTCCAGCTTGCCCTGCGCGCCAGCGAGGCTGACCTGGAGGCCCTCGACTTCGCCCTCGAGGAGACCGACGCCCACCGCGCGCTCGGCGCCGCCGGCCGCGACGTCCTGGACGTCGTCCAGCAGCAGAGCCCCGAGCAGGCCGTCCGTTGGGCCGCGGACTGGGACGCCGACCCCGAGGGCATGCGCCAGCGTGAGTGGAACTGGGCGCAGTGCGGCGGCCGCACCTGCGGCAGCGGACGGTGGGCGCAGGCGGTGGCCCTCACCACGTCGCACGCCCGCCGCGAGTCGGCCGCGCAGACTTGGATCGAGCACCTCGCGCGCCGCGCCGTCGACCAGGCCCTCGCCGACACCGACGTCAGCATGTACGCGTACAGCTACGCCTACGGCCGCGCCACCGGCTACGCGGTCGCCGCCCAGCACCAGGCCCGTTTCGACGCGTACGTCCTGGACGCGCTGCGCGGCGTGGGCCTCGACTCCCCCGCCGCCGTCTCTGCCTGACGGGCTCTCCGTGCCGCCCCGGCCCCGCCGCCCGGCACGGGTCGTACATCTGCTGGTTCGACGCCGACACCACCGACGTGGAGGTGTTCACCAAGACCGGCGACTGGGTCGGCACCGCACCCGAGCCGAACGACCTGGACGAGTTGCTCGAAGCCTTCGAGCACCGCCAGGCCGCGGGCAGCGAGTAGCGGAGCCGCCGTGCCCATCCGTCCCGAGCTTGCACCACTACCCGCGCGACTGGAACGAGATCAGCGCGTGGATTCGGTCAATGAGGTCAGGCGCCGTGCCCGCATCCTGCGTGGGCACGACGCTGTCCAGCACGGCACCTTCACAGAGAGGATGACGATGCTCTGCCTTGTTCGCCATGCCGAGTCCGTCGAGAACGCCACCAAGTACACCGGCTTTTACGAGAACCCCCGTCCGTGGGCCGGGCCGGCCGCGCATGCCCTGTCTCGGGACGTTGTCGGCCTGACGCCCCGTGGCTTCCTCCAGTGCCTGTGGCTGCGGCAGACGGTGCGGGACCTGACCGGACCCGCACCGGCGGTCCGTACCTCGCAGTACCGCCGCGCTCTCGACACCGCCGCGCTTGCTCTGCCGGGCCTGCCCTATGAGGTGACCGCCCTCCTCAACGAGCAGCACTACGGCGCGGCCACCTACATGACCAGACAAGAGCTGTATGCCACCTACCCCGAGGGGACGGAAGACCGGCAGACCCGCAAGCACCTGTGGACGCCTCCCGGCGACGGTGGGGAGTCCCTCGCGAGCGGTGTCCTGCGGCGGGCCACGGCGTTCGTCGACGGCCTCGCAACCGCGTCCGCGGCGGATGTCGTGGCGTTCACGCACCACACCGCGATCCTCGCGCTGCGAGCGGTCCTGGAGTGCCGGCCGGTGACGGAACTGGTCGACGAGGCCCGTGTGCGTAAGACACCCAACGCCGCTGTCCTGGTCTACGAACAGGTCGACGGCCAGTTCCACGCCCGCAGTGCTGCCCAACCCGACTGCTGAGGAGGCTGCGGCCATGAATGTCCTGTACATCAACGGGCCCGTACAGAACGGCCCCTTCACCATCGCTGAACGGCCGGGTAAGGCAGCCGGCATCCGCGCGGCCGAAGCTCTCAACGCCCTCTTGGGCGCCGGGCCGGTCCCGCAACTGTGGAACACCGTCACTCTGGCCGGAGACCTGCGCCACCGTGACGCCCCCGACCGGGACACCGTCGGCCGGCAGGAGCGGGAGGAACGCGCGATCGCCGCCAAGTATGCGCCGGGCGCGGCCCCGGCCGGTGGCGTTCTCACCGACACCACACCCGTCGTGGCCGCCCGCGCGCTGGAGATGACCGAACGCCTCCTGCACGAGCGTGTCCTGGCGGTCGTTCCCACCGAGGTCCGGCTCTGCGCCCGCTGTGGCCACATGACCGGTGCCGTCGCCCACGCCTGCCGGGCGTGCGGGCACCAGCGATCCCTGCCGCACACCCGGCGGTTGCTGGTCTGGGACCGTCCCCCAGACACACCTGTGCTCGCACGTGGTGACTTCCACGCCCACCCGGCCCGGCCACCGGGACATCTGCTGACCATCGCCCACAACGTCCCCGAGCGGCTGATCCTGTCCCGCACCCGCGACCACGGCATCAGCCTCGCGCCGCTCGGGCTCGACGGCCTGGTCCTGGACCCGCGCGAACTCGGCTGCGCGCCGTGGCACGAGTTCGACGGCCACGAGCACCTGTGCCCGGTCTGCCACGGCGACGACTACCCAAGCCCAGTGGTTCGCCGAAGAGCACATGACCGGGCTGGAGGAACTGCTTGCCGACGCCCTCGAGGAGAGCGAGGAGCGCGCCTCACTCCGCTACCGGATCGGGACGTGGCTGAGCTGCTGGCGGCGTGGAGAAGGGCGTGCCCAGATGCCTGCTCGCGCCGATTCACGAGGTCATTGAGTGCGCCGGACACGCCAGAGGTGACGGGAGCATCCAGAGCCTCTGCCAGCTGCCGAAAAGACTCGAAACCGGCCTGGTTCGGACCCTGCCACCGGGGAAGTACCCCAACGCCCTCCGGGCGGGCGGCGGCATGCGGCCGTGCCAACGCGGCTGCATAGTGGACGATCCAGTCACTTGCCGGGCGTCGGTGATCCAGATGCTCCAACACCAAGACCCGCTCGCCGGGATCAGTGGCCAGCAACGCGGGCAATACGGGATGTGCGGCTCGGGCGGCGAGCCGCAGGGCGGCCACCTCGCGGGCGTATCGCTCGTCGGCATCAGGACCGGCGACGATCTGCTTCACCACTGCCGTTGCCTCTGCCAACCCGACGCGCCACACGCACGAGCGAGGGCTGCTGCCCAGTTCGCGAGAGCGCCTACCGGCCACTACCGGCTCGCCACCCCGGTGCACGCCGCCACGTCGACCGTCAACGGCCGACGCCTCGACCGGCCCGACACCGTACCTCAGCCCCTTGCCGCCTGAACCCCTCGCACGCGCCCAGTGGGTGGACGCACCCTTACGGCCACCCACTGGATCCCCAGCACACCCCGTCACCCAAACGAACCGGAGACCCCGCGCAACGACCCACACCTCCACGGCCCGCCGCACCGCCGCAGCCGCCATCCGCGCCATCGGCATCCAGGCCCGCCACGACCACCTGTGCGCCCGCTGCTCCGTCACCTTCCGCTGCTTCGCTGCGCCCGTCACCGACCCGTCGACCGAACCAAGGAGTCCCGACATGACTCACTGCGCCTTCTGTTCCATCGCCGCCGGGACCGCCCCGGCTGCCGTCGTCCGGGAGTGGGACGACGCCATAGCGATCCGCCCCCGCTCCGGCGGGGTTCACCCCGAGCACGTCCTGGTCCTGCCCCACGTCCACGTCCAGGACGCGGGAGAGAACCCCGAGGTGACCGCGAGCGTGATGCGCCGCGCAGCCGAGCTGATGGCCGAACACGAGCACGCGAACCTCATCACGTCCAAGGGCACCCACGGAACGCAGACCCAGTTCCACCTATTCTTGAGGCAGTTCAAATCTGTCTCATGAGGTATCGCTCAGGCTGATGAACAAGGTCCTGGAGACCCTGACCGGGAAGGCTCGCCGGGTTGGGTGGTCAGGCTGCGGACAGTCGCCGACAAGGCACCAGGACCACAACGGTGCGTGTGTTCATGGGGCTGCCGCAAGCTCGGCCACCGGCGGCCCGATCCGGCTCGCGGCGTTCACGGTGAGTTTCCGCATGCATGTCTGCTTCGTATGGCCAGTGGCGCCTTCCACTGTGTTGTCCGCGTGTATCGCGCAGCCCGTCGCGGTCCCGGTAGCCGCAGCTCTCATCAGGCGAGGCGCTACGGTGGCGGCTGGGTGCGTCCGAGGAATCGCGTGAGCGCGGCGATCGGCCCGAGGGGGTCGGCGTAATCGACCGTCTCCTGCTCCTCGAACGAGCCGTCCCTGCGCCGGATGGTGGTGCGCTGGCTGCGTTTGATGCCGCCGGTGCGCAGGAGGTAGAGGCCGTACATGGCGGCGACGCTGATGATCCCGATCTCGATGATGGGGAGCTTGGCCTTGGCGTCGGCTGCGATCTGGAGGATCCGCTCGGCCTGGTCTGGCTCGTCCCATGCGCCCGACAGGACGAGGAGTGCGGCGTTCTCCAGGAGCAGTGGGTCGGCGGCGAGTTGGTCCAGGTCGGCCGCGAAGTCCGGGCCCCATCCCTGGGCGAGTTCGGCGCGCATCTCCTCGGTGGTCGGGTCGTCGAGCCGTTCACTGAGGTAGTAGCGCAGGGTGTGGTGGACGGTGTCGGGGTCCACCTCCCGCTCCGAGAGTGCGGACGTCAGGGTTTGAGTCATCTACCAGTCACCTTCCAGAGCCATCGACCAGGCAATCCACGCAGGGACGCCGGATTGTTCCGCTTCAATACAGGACGCGCGCAGGGCAGCGCCCGGCGGGCTGCCGGACAGCACGAGGGCGCGGCAGCGGTTGAGGACGGGCAGTACCTGCTCGGCGAGGATGTCCCAGCGTGGCGCGACCAGTGTGCGCAGGCCACGGTGGCGGAGCGCGCTGAACAGGCCTACCTGCTGGCCGCCTCGGGTGTGGTTGAGCCCGCTTGAACACGCTGCGGAGAAGATCGTGGAAGGGGACCGGGCGACGGCCGTCGCGGATCGCCAGTCGAACCGGTGAGCGCGGCCGGACCGGGCGGCGGCCAGGGAGTCGCCGGGCGGTCGCCGTTCCTCAGCCGCGAGCAGGAGCGACACCGACGAGCTGCCGGTGTCGACCATGCCGTGGCAGAGCAGTGTGCAGAGGTCGGAGCTTTCGAGGATGCGAACGAGCGCCGCGGCGTCCGCGTACTCCCGGTCCGCCGAGGCGAAGGCGAGCTCGGCCGCGGCCGCCTCGGCCCGGCTCGCGGCCAGAGACGCCGTCAGGGCAGCCTCGACGGCCGGGGCCTCGCCGAAGCGGGGGGCGCACACCGTACCGACAGCCGGGCGCACGACCGGAACGTCCGGCCGCAGCATGAGCGATCCCCAGCTCGGCGCGTAAGAGCACGACCAGGACGGGCCGAGAGCGAGATGCCACGGCAGCCTGTACAGCTGCGGCGACTCGATGACGATGACGTGATCGGTGGCGCCGAGCCGTTCGGAGAGCACGGCATGGAGCATGCTGGTGAACTCCCGCCACCGAGGGACGTCCAGAGGGTCACCGGGACGGCTCGGGGTCCAGTTGGCGATGCGGGTGCCGAGCCGGGCGGCGAGCGGGCTGAGATTGTCCAGCGGCATGACGACCTCCGTGACGGGAGCCCGCCCCGCCTCGATCAGCGTCAGAACCAACGACCGCCGGTCGGGTCCGTGCTCGACTTGTTCGAGGACGGCGGTGCGGGCAAGGCCCATGCGGTCACAGAAGGCGGTGAGTGTCCGGTCGTCGGCGAATCCGCCGGGGGCGAGCATGCGCCGGGCCGGATCTCTCCACAACTCCTCTACGGTCCGCTGTAGTTCGCCCGGTCCCGCGCCGTCCAGCAGAGTTCCCTGGATCTCCCGCAGGTCGCCGGGGTACGCCACCTCGACGCCGGCGGCCTGCTCGAAGTCGGAGAACCTCTCCATCGCCCGGCCGACGAGCCCGTCGGCCTTTCGTACCAGCGCGAGGGCTTTCGCCAGCGCGTCGGCTGAGACGGCGGCGGCCGCTGGCCGCACGAAGCATTCGACCGGCGGATCGACCCGGTACTGTACGGCAGCCAACCGTGCGAGGCCCTCCCAGTCCGGGGTGCCGCCGCGGATCTCCTCGGCCAGGGCCTCGACCCGGCTGGCCTGAAGGTGGACGAAGCAGTCGTCGCCGGCAGCGGCCCGCGTACGGAGGCGCGGCAGGTCATCGAGGGTTCCGGTCTCGGCGGCCCCGCGGCGCAGCTCCTCCAGCCGGGCCATGGCGGCGTAGAGGTCCGCGACCGGGTTGTACGGCATGGCACCGGTCACCGTGAACTGTCCCTGCTTGTTGATGTCGAGCAGGCTGTTCGGCAGCTCCCACAGCTCCTCTTCGGGGTCCCGCTGATCGCGGAGGAGCGCGTACTGGAGCTGTGCTTTGACTACGGGCGTGATGTCCGAGGAAAATTCCAGCGCGTGTGCCAGGGCCTGCCGGAGCAGCGTGACGGCGTCGCCGAACCGGCCGGTGGTGAAGTACGCCGGCGCCAGCTCCACGGCGACGTACGGACGACGGCTCGGTCGCAGGTCCGCCCAGAGCCACTCCAGCAGGACCAGGGCCTGGTCGACCCGGCCGGAGTCGCGGAGCACGACGGCGGTGGCGATCTCGTGTTTGTGCCGGAACGGGTGGAACGCGGTGAGCCAGCGGTTGGGCGTGATCCAGGCGTCCTGGTCCCTGATCTCCGCGAGCGCCTCCTCGGTGCGGCCGGTGAGGTTGAGTGCGAGCGCTTTGACATCGGACAGGTCCGACCGCCGGAAGTCCTCCGGCGGTTCGATGTCCCGCATGCGTTCCAGCATGCGCAGGGCACGTGCTGGGTTCCTGGCGGAGACGAGTGCCTCGCCCAGGAGCACCGTGGTGTTCACTGGGCCGATCTTTCGCTCCAGGCTCCGGCGGACCACGTCGAAGTCCGTGTCGGTGCCTTGGTATGCCAGTCGAGTGGAGATGTGGCCACGGGCCATGCGGATGGCTTTGACGCCGAATTCGTCGATCATTTCCGTCAGGGCCGCGGCGAAGTCGTCCTGGGGGAACTCGATGACGACTTGGTCGGCGAGCCGCGTCGCGAGGTTCGGGTGGCCCGCCCGGCGCGCGGCCTGGTGAATGCGCTCTTCCACCTCGTTCCACCGCCTGTACACCCGGCGCGGCCTCTTGTAGAACGCGGCGAGGCGCTGCCCCTTCTCGATCTCGATGATGCGGCCGAGCTCGAAGGCCGGCACGGTGGGGCGCAGGTGTTCTTCGCTCAACCGGATTCGCTCGGCGATCGACCTGCCGCGCCAGGTCTCCTTCACCCGTAGTTCCAGGCGCAGGTACTCCGTCGCCCAATCGAGGGCTGCCGGGTTCGCCAGGCCGGCCCGGTGGTGGAGGACGGCTTCGACGGCGCGTGCGCAGTAGAACCACTCGCGCTCGCCCTTCGCCCCGGTCCGCGAGATGCGGGCCACCGCTGCGGAGAACTGGCTGAGCGCGTCACTGACGGGTGTTGAGCCGTCCACGTACGTGCGGAGGTCCTCCTCGAAGGTCCTTGGCAGCCCGCGCGCCCGCAACGCCCACGCCTCGCAGAGGTTCTGCCACGTCCGCGCCTGGCAGGCGGCCAGCATGGCGACGCCGTCATCGGGGTCGACAATCATCTGCGGCAGCACCCCGGCCGCGGCGACGCCCAGCGCGGAGTACACCGCCCCGGTCAGCTCCCGCCAGCGCGAGTCGAACTCCTTGTCGTCGGCCTCGGTGACCAACGCGAGCACCGGCTTGATCCGGAGCCGCAGCAGTGCGGCGACCAGGTCCCTGAAGTGGCCGGGCGAGTCAGCGACGTAGCCCTCGCCCTCCCACTCCTCCGCCACCCGCTCGCGAAGCACCGCCCGCACTTCATCAGGCGCCTCCATCTCGGGCGACTGGTGAGAGAAGATCACGCTTCGCTCGGCGGACGCCCAGTAGAACACTTTGGCGGGAATGGTGGTGTGACATCCCGCCGCGCATCGCAGGAAGTCCAGCTCCCCGCGAAATAGTTCGACCGTCCTTGCGACCTCGTGGTCCCGAATCAACAGGAGGGATCCGGTGTCAATTTCCGCCCCACAACGGCTGCATTGCACACATACACGGTACTTACTCACCGTCCGCGGTGGAAGGTCCTCATCCTGTGACCGCCCCGCAGGCCGACCGCGTCGATGACCTCTGCCGGGCCCGCTCGCAAACGCCGGGGCCCAACACAACGAGCAACACGGCAAACCTTCTCAGTCACAAGCACTAGGAGCCGGGCGAGCTGGCGGTCGTCTGGCAGCTCTCTCCCGCCAGGGAGGTCATCGCGTCGTTGAGTCGCGTGTTCCAGGGCTGGCTGGCCATACTCATGGAGTTGACCTTGCTGAGGGGGTCTCCGTCCTTCAGCTCCCGGTCGTACCGCTGCATGTCCTGTTCCATCCGGGCGAGCCAGTCGTCCTGGGCCTTCTTCGCCGCAGTGTGCTGCTCCCTCAGCTCGGCCGGCGCTTTATGCGTGTTGAGCGAGGCGAAGGACTGCCGGGCGCTATCGATGTTCGCCCGTGCGTAGAAGAGAAACCTCTCCTTGTGGATGGCCATGGCCTCCAAGGGGTCGGCCGACCCGGGATTCACCTTGAGGTAGATCGCGTCATTGTGCTTCTCCGAGAGCACCCCGTTCACTTGCCTGCAGGTGCCGACGACCTGTTTGCGGTAATCAGCAACCTCGTCTGGAGCGATCAGGAGATAGCCGGTCGCAAGCAGTGCGACGGCAAGGACGGCGGCTGCCAGCAGCATGACGCGCTTGGGCTGCTTGAAGAAGCTCATCTGCTGCGCAACCGGCGCGAAGCGGTCGCCCTCGTGGTGGTCGGAGAAATAGAAGCCGCCACTCTGCTGGTGAACGCTGGCACCGTGGTCCGCGTGCGACTGCAGATGGGTGCGCGCCCCGCCCTCGCGGGCCGACTGCTCACGAACCAGGTCCTGTAGCGCCGCCCTCAGCTCGGGCGAGGCGGCGATCAGCGGCTCGAGCCGGCCTTGCAGGAGCCCTACGACCGCGCTGCTGCCCGCCGGATGCCCGGCCACCTCCGACGCGGTCCTGTCCAGCGTGTCCACGGCCCGCTCCGCCCCATCGGGGTCATCCCGACGCAAGCGCTGCACCAGGCGGTCCCGCATAGCGCTCCACGCGTCAGTGGTCATGGCCTGGACGAGTGCCTGGGCGGCAGCCAGGGCAAGGCTTGGTTCCACGATTCCCCCCACCGTTGGTTCCTGTGAACTGGCGCTGCGAGTAAGTGCCATCCTCCCGGGACGCATCGCGCCGTGGCTAGGCATCGCGCATCGTCACCCGAAAGGGGTGGTGGGTCGGCAGACAGCCTTTCACCCACCTGTCCCGTACGGGGCGATCTTGCATTTGTCAGCTCTAACCTGCATCGGGCACGGTGCGGTTTGAGGACGTCGTGCCTGTACGCGCGTTCGTGTCGTACCGGGGTCAGCGGATCCTGCCGGGGGCCTTTGGTGGTCATCCACGACGGGCTCGCACATCGGGTACGAGTCGTGGGTGGAGCGCGACCACGTGATGCTGCTCAACTTCGACCCGGCTACGCGGCGACCTCGTGGGCACCGCCCAGCCCGATACGGCGGACGTTGTCCGCACGCATTCCGTCCGCATCCACGGTCAGGTCGAACATGACCCGCTCACCTGCAACCAGCGGCCAGCCGCCGTGCACCGCCAACCGCTCCGCGGAGACATCGACATCGCTGCTGTCCTCACGGACCATTCCCAGGCCGCTGAGAGGATCGCACCACTGCACGACCCCTTGGGGCATGGCGTCACCTCCTGCGATCGGAGGCGCCACCTTCCAACACCCACCTCACAGTCACAAGGGCTTGGGCAGGGGCGCGAAGCCGCGAACCACGGCGCCATCAGGCGCGCGGGCATCCCATCGGCGGTTGCGTGAGCCGTACACGCACGCCTGCCTCGCGGGGGTGGCCATGCGCAACCAGGGCACCCCACAGGTCTCCAATGGGGCCCTCACCATCGTGGCCTTGGCCCAGGAAGCCGAGGTGCCCCGAAACGCGCTCACCCAGCGGCATCTGGACCTGAAGAACGAGTTCTACGAACGCGTCCGAGAACGCGGCGCCACCCCCGACGTCGAGGCCGCCTACGGGCGACCATCGTGAAGCTCAACGAGACGATCGCCAATAAGAACAAGGAACTCCGGCAGCTCCGCACTGATGTCCTCGCGCTCGTGCGCGCCGTCAACCAGCTCACTCTGGAGAATCAGCAGCTCCGGGAAGAGAGCGCGGCGCCTGGACCGAACGTAGTTCCGTTCCGTAGCCGACCGGGATCCCAGCCCGACCAGTGAACCCGGACCAGCTCCCCGGCTACGCGCGAAACCCCCCTGTTCTCGTATACGGCGAACGGACATGTAGCTGTCACGGCAAGATGCGGAGATGGCGAGAGTGAAACGGAGTAGCCGCTGACCTTGCCCATTCGCCCAACTTGATGAGCAGAGCACCGGCCGGTGCGGTCCATCGTCGGGGACGAGACGGGCAAGCGGTTGTAACGGCTGGTAGGTGCCCCGGCAGAGCCCGGGCGGGACATATGCCAGCACCTTGAGCGTTCAGCAGGGCCCCGGGACCGCTGGAATCCGTAGTGGCCGGCGTGTGTTGCTGCTATCAGTGGAGGGGCCGTCAGTTTCCGGCGGTGGCTGGGCCCGGAGAGGGGTGGACGTGACGCCAGGTTGGAAGATCACGGTGGTGGTGGCGGCGGTGGCGGGCATCGTTTCGACACCGTTGTTCTGGCTGCTGAACAGTCCCGACACCGGGCAACTGGTCGGGGCCTCGGTCCAGGCGGCGGTAGCCATCGGCGCCCTGGTCTGGGCGTTGTTCCAGCACCCGGCCACTGGGTCAGCACCAGCCCCAGGTCTGGTGGACGTGGCCGTCGACACCGGGAAGGCCGAGGCCACCGGCGGAGGCAGTGCCAACGCCGGTGTACGGCGCCCGGGGGGTGCGGGGAGTGGATCGGCGACGGCGGAGCGGACCGGGGAGGCGACCGCGGACGGCACCGGAAGCAGTGCCAATTCCGGCATCGACTACAGCTGAACCGCGCCACACAGAGGGATGGGGTGGCGTCCATGAAGAAGTGGTGGAGGCGCAAACTCGCAACCGACCCGCAGCCCGGCACGCCGGATCCGGATCCGGCGGTGGTGGCGGTGAGCGATTCGGGCAATGCCCACGCCGAAGGGGAGGGCACGGCGGTGACCGGGTATGGTGCCCCGGCGCGCCAGGTCCAGGTCCCGGCAACGGGAGCGCCGGGACAGATCTCGGGGACCGGGGACGCCATCGCGTCCGGGAGTGGTATCGCCGTCACCGGCAGTTTGACGTACGTACAGCAGCGCAGGCAGCCGGTGGCGTTTCCGCACCAGGTCGGTGTGCTGCCTGTGCGGGCGGGCTGGTTCCAGGATCGTGCCGCGGTGTCGGCTCTGAGGGAGGCGGTTGCCGGCGGGGGCACGGCGGTGGTGTGTCAGGTGCTGGCCGGGATGGGCGGGGTCGGTAAGACCCAACTCGCCGCCGACCACGCCCGCCACGCCTGGAGCAACGACGAAGTCGACCTCCTGGTGTGGGTCACCGCCGCCACCCGCCAGGCCGTCATCGACGCCTACATCCAGGCCGCTGTGGATGTCCTGGCCGCCGACCCGGCCGACCCGGAGCGGGCCGTGAAGGCGTTCCTGGCCTGGCTGGAACCCAAACCCGCACCACAGGCGCCTCGCTGGCTGATCGTCTTGGACGATGTAGCCAACCCGGGCGACTTGACCGGCCTGTGGCCGCCCCCCCACGCGCGTGGCCGGACCTTGGTCACCACCCGCCGCCGCGACGCTGCCCTGGCCACCCACGGCCACCTGGTTCCGGTGGGCCTGTTCACCCCGGCCGAGAGCACCGCCTATCTTCATGAAGCCCTGACCGCGCACGGTCGTCGCGAAAGCGCCGCGGACCTCGCCGCCCTCGCCGATGACCTCGGACATCTGCCGCTTGCGCTGTCCCAGGCCGCCGCCTATCTCATCGACACCCACCTGGACGCCGCCACCTACCGCGCGCGCCTCGCCGACCGCGCCCGCCAACTGCCCGACCTGCTCCCCGAACCCGGGACCCTGCCCGACGACCAGCCAAACACCGTGGCCGCAGCCTGGTCCCTGTCCCTGGACCACGCCGACCAACTCCGCCCCGCAGGCCTGGCGCGCCCCATGCTCCAGCTCGCCGCGATGCTCGAGCCCAACGGCATCCCCCACCAGGTCCTGACCAGCAACCCGGCCCTCGCCCACCTCACGGCCCACCGAACCGCGCCGGAACCCCCCGCTGTCACCGCCGAGGACGCGACCGGCGCGCTGCGCGCCCTGCACCGCCTGAGCCTGATCGACTACACCCCCGACACCCCCCACCAGGCCGTGCGCGTCCACCAGCTCATCCAACGCGCCATCCGAGACCCGCTCGCCCCCGACATACACGACCAACTCGCCCGCGCCGCCGCCGAGGCCGTGCTCGCCACCTGGCCCGACACCGAACGTGACACCGACCTCACCCGGGCCCTGCGCGTCAACACCAACGCCCTGACCGCGTGCGCCGAGGACGCCCTGTACTGGCCCGAGGCCCATGCCGTGCTCTACCGAGCCGGCCGAAGCCTCGCCGAAGCCGGCCAAGTGGTCACCGCCGTCGCACACTTTCGCCACCTCACCGACACCACCGAGCACCACCTGGGCCCAGACCACCCCAGCACCCTGGACGCCCAGTCCGACTTAGCTCGGTTGCGGGGGGAGGCGGGGGACCCAGCGGGGGCCGCGGCAGCGTTCGTCGCCCTGCTGCAGCACTACCTACGGGTGCTGGGTCCGGACCACCCCGAGACCCTCACTACCCGGGCCAACCTCTCCTACTGGCGGGGGGAGGCGGGGGATGCGGCCGGGGCCGCGGCAGCGACCGCGGAACTGTTGGACGACTACCTGAGGGTGCTGGGTCCGGACCACCCCGGCACCCTCACCACCCGGGGCAACCTTGCCCTGTGGCGGGGGGAGGCGGGGGATCCGGCCGGGGCCGCGGCAGCGACCGGTGAGTTGCTGGAGCAGATGCTGCGGGTGCTGGGTCCGGACCACCCCCATGCCCTCACCACCCGGAACAACCTTGCCCTGTGGCGGGGGGAGGCGGGGGATCCTGCTGGGGCCACCGTCGAGCTCGCCGCCCTTCTGGAGGACTGTCTGCGGGTGCTGGGCCCGGACCACCCCGAGACCCTCACCACCCGGGGCAACCGCGCTCATTGGCGGGGGGAGGCGGGGGATCCTGCTGGGGCCGCCGTCGAGCTCGCCGCCCTTCTGGAGGACAGGGTGCGGGTGCTGGGTCCGGACCACCCCGAGACCCTCGCCACCCGGGGTGGCATTGCCCAGTTGACGGGGGAGGCGGGGGATGCGGCCGGGGCCGCGGCAGCGACCGGTGAGTTGCTGGAGCAGATGCTGCGGGTGCTGGGCCCGGACCACCCCCACACCCTCACCACCCGAGGCAATGGCGCTCATTGGCGGGGGGAGGCGGGGGACGCAGCCGGGGCCGCCGTCGAGCTCGCCGCCCTACTGGAGGATTGTCTGCGGGTGCTGGGCCCGGACCACCCCCACACCCTCACCACCCGAGGCAACCTCGCTTCCTGGCGGGGGGAGGCAGGGAACGGGGCTGGGGAAGGGTAACGATCGCTCGCGATACAGGTCCGCCAGTACACGTTCCCGCAGGTCGCCGCTGTAACGCCTCCCGTGTACGCGGCTGCGTAACGTACGGGGGTTCGTGAGATGACAGGCGTCATTGCAGCTCAGGCCCAAGACCGCTGCCTTCTCGGCGGCTACTACCGAACCCCCCATGGGAACTCCACGTGCGGAGCCTCAACACGCTGACTTGACAGGGAAGTGGAGTTCGGCCGCGACGTGGGCACGGGGCGGGCGGTCCTCGGCTGCCCGCCCACCTGCCCCAACCCCGAGCGCAACCGCTACCTGATCTACGTCGCGCGCCACCACGGGGTACCGGTACGCGAGACCCTGGACGACACGGTTCTCGGTGCGCTTGCCGTTGTCGAGGGCAATGCAGTCGGACCAGGGTGACCGGATAGTGAGGGCGCGGATCACGGGCGCGGAGCCTTCCTCATGACGAGGGTGAGCGCGGCCTCCACGGACGGTGTTCGGCGGGATGTGGTGCTGCGCCTTCTCGGAGAACACGATCACGTACGGGAGCGCCGGGTCGCTGGAGCTGGTCAGCGAGGAGGTGCGGACGCCCGGCTTGAGGCCGACCCACAGCACTCCCCGGACGAACTCGCGTACACGGGCGAAGCCGTCGGGGTGGACCGTGGCCAGCCTCTCCAGGGCCCGGGTCAGCGAGGTGCGGCGCTCGTCGGTGTGCTCGACGATCTCGTAGTCCGTCAGGTTGATCTCGTCGGCGATCTGCGCGGGGAGGGCGGCGGTGTACCAGTCGAAGCGGGCTCCGGCGACGTGGACGGGGTCGCTGCGCAGGGCGCGGGCGTGTTCGGCGTAGGGGGTGCCGGACTTCACGAGGCGTTCCATCAGGGCGAACGGGAGGACCCGCTCGGCGTCGTCCTCGCGCAGCTGGATCAGCGCCGGGTCGCTGCGGTCGAGGTCGAAGAAGGAGCCGGTCTCTACGCGGGTGGCGATGGTGGTGTGCACGGTTGGATCTCCTTGTCGAAAGGTGCAGGCGGTGGTGGAGACCGGGGCGGGGCGCCTCGGTATGAGCAGCCGAGACGCCCCGCAGTGCCGTCAGCTAAGCGGCGTCAGTGCAGCGCCGGCGTCAGACGGCGGGCGTCTCGGGCTCGACCACGCCGTCGGGGACGGAGTGGTCCAGGCGCCGGGTCAGGGACTCGACGGCCGCCGCGGGCGCGAAGTCGCCGTCGGGGACGGAGTGGTCCAGGCGTCGCGTCAGGTTGTTGACCTGGGTCTCGTTGGACATGGGAGATCCTCCCTTTCTCTGAAGGTCAGCCCGCACCGCTGCGGTGCGGGGCCGTTGCCCACCTCGGCCGTGGTTCGCGCGGCTCGGGTGGGAGTTGTGGGTCACCGGCCTGGTTGGCCGGCGAGGGCCGATGCGAGGACGACGGCCGTGACGACGGCGACGTAGGCGAGGGCGGCTCATCGCTGGCGCACCGGAACGTCAGCGGCTGTCCGCCTGGCGCAGGGCCTGGTGGTCGGCGACGATCCACTCCACCCCGCCGCCTTCGGGCCGGAGGAAGACGGCCTCGGGGGTGAAACGGCGGGTGTGGGGGTCCTCGTAGTCGCCGATGAACTGGACGATGCCTTCGCGGTCCTGGGCGGGGTCGAGGACACGGGCTCCCTCGAAGAGCCAGTCCGGGCGCCGGCTCACTGGATACCGTCCTGGCCGGTGCGGGCGTGGAGGGACCCGAGCTGCTGCCATCCCCGTCTCGCCCGCGCGATCAGGGCAGCAGACGGCTGGCCGTAGGTCGCGGAGTCGTCGGCGCTGGCGGCGAAGGCGTCCCAGGGGATACGCGAGGAGGGTTCGGAGCCGGGCTGTCGGGCGCTGGCTCCGGCGGGGGAACGTCGGGGGAGTTCGGGACCGGGCATCGCATGCTCCTCTCCGAGGGGTGCAGCAGGGCCGCGGTTGCGACGTAGGGGTGAGGACCACGACCCCGCTGCCGGGCATCCGTCCTGCGGGGACGGCGTGGTTCCATACTCTCCGTGCCGAGAGGGTCACGCGGGGGCATTCAGGGGGGCATGATGTCCCCCATGCCGATCGGCGCGTTGATCCGCGACATGCGGAAGGCGAAGCAGTGGACCCAGGTCGCGCTCGCCGGGAGATTAGGTGAATCCGCAGGTAGGCCGGATGGTTCGCCCAGTGCGGACATGGTGAAGCGGTGGGAGCGGGAGAAGGTGATCCCCGGTCCGTTCTGGCTTTCCCACCTTGCGAAGGTGTTCGCGATCCGCCTCGCCCAGCTCGAAGCCGAGGCTAGGCTCAGCGACGTGAAGAGACGATCCTTCCTCGCTCTGGGCACTCTGGTGGCCGCGCACGGGACGCTCGCGGGCGAGTTGGTCTCCAGCGTTGCGATGCGCGACCCGGGTCCGTTGATGGCCGTACAGACCACGCACGGCACGGACATCGTCATCGCGTCGTGGACCGACAAGGCGTCCACCATGAACTTGCGCCGGTGGATGAACGAGGGCGAAGCGCCGATCCTTCGGGTGAACGCGGCCGGCATCCTGGCCAAGCAGCCCGGCCAGGACCAGGCCTTCGAGGTCGCCCGCGTCCTGGAGCACGACGAAGAAGTGCGCACGCTCTACATCACGGCGGTCACCTCGCGGGTATGCGCGCTCGACTGGACCACTGCCGGCCGGGTCGTCCGCACCCCGTCCGCCTACGCCCAGCAGGCGCACTTCCTCGCCTCGCGCTTCTCCGCCGAGGCGCTCAATCCCCGGGATGCTGGCGCCCGTTGGTGCTCATTCGTCATGCTGCGGGAGTTGTCCCCCTTGATCGGATGGAGCCAGGCGTGATCGTGTTCGAGGTGCTGAACGAGGAACTCATGGAGTCGGTCAACCGACAGGCGGCCGAAGCCGGTATCGAGAACGCGGCGATCGTGTCCCTGATCGGGGCCGTCGACTCCTTCACCATCTCCACGATGCCCAAGGGTGACGCCCTCGCCGACACCATCACCACCTACAAGCAGCCCGCCGAAATGACCGGCACGGGCGAGATCAAGAACGGCTTCGCCCACATCCACGCCGTGATGGGCATCGAAGGCGACCAGGGCGTCACCGGACACCTTCACGAGGCTCACGTCGGCACACACTTCGCCCGCGTCTACCTGCTGCCCGTCTGACAGGGCCTCTGGCCCACACAGCGGGGGCCAACGTAGCCCGGCCGCCCGTCCCCGCAGGCCTTGGGGCTGGAGTGCGGTCGGGTTGCCGCATGGTCGAAAGTTACTTGTAACAGACCCAGGCCACCCCGCTCCTGCCTGCGGGTGGGCTGAGGCCCGTTCCCACGGGAACGGCGCGGGGCGGGGCCGGGCCACGCGTGTGAGTGGGTGGGGGCTGGTCTGTTACAAGTAACTTGAGGGCTGGATAGGGTGCAGGCTCCGAGCGCTGCCACCAGCTGGAGAAACCCGTGCGGTTCATCGTCCAACCCGGCCGAGCCTTCCCCTCCGACGCCGGTCCCCGGGCCGCCCTCCTCGTCCCGCACGGCTGGGACGACCGCCGCCGCCAGGCCCTGCTGCCCCAGCAGAAGCTCGACCTCATCCGCGAGATCGCCAACTCCTGACCACGCGCAACACCAGTGAGGGGGCCTGCGGCAACTGCCGCAGGCCCCCCTCACACCGTCAGCGTCCGGCTGGATCTCGGGGGCACCTTGGCGGGACCCTTTATAGACCGGGTGCCGGGCGGAGCAGCCCTGTGCGGAACAGATCGGAGGCGGCAGCTTCAATCTCAGCGCGGGCCGCGGACGGGAAGACGGACCTCCGACGGGTGTTCGCAAGCACCGCCTGGTCCAGGCCGCCGTCGGCCGAGACCGAGCGGAAGACCTCCAAGTCCTCCGTGCCGAGCAGCACGAACCCCTCCTCGGTACGCGTGTCGTTGATGGCCAGCCAGTGGGCCTGCCACCCCCACTCGACGTACGCGGGGATGGCCAGGCGGTCCGGCATCTCCGCGAGGTGGTCGACCGCGTCGGCCGGGTGGGATCTGTGCCAGTAGAGCAGGGCCCACGGCCCCAAGTGCAGGTCCTTGTTCAGGCCCTGGGCCCAGTGACAGTCAGGGCAGTGAACGACGCGCCGCCCGTCGAAGATCCGGTCGGGGTCTTCGGCCGGACGGTGCGGCGCGGCGGTTCGGTACGCGTTCATCGGGCCTCTGCGACGGTCGGGGCGGGGAGCACCGGGGTGCGGGGACGGGGCAACTCGGCGGTCAGCGCGAGGTCGAGCCGCTTGTCCATGTCGAGCCGGAAAGTACCGTACGGGTTGATGTTCGACCAGAACAGCGCGGTCAGGCCGCGCCGGTCCTCAGCGGTGAGCTTCACCCACTTCGGTTCGGCCAGGACCTGCTGAAGGAGCAACGTGTTCACGTGGACGAGGCTGGACTGGAGCAGGTGCAGCGCGAGCATGGAGGTCTCGGCGTGCTCTCTGTCCGGGCCGGTGAGGGCGCCGTCCTTGCCGTAGTGGAGGACGGTGTTCGCGCTGTTCCAGTTCTCCACGACCTGGAGGCCACCGTGGATCTCCCGGCGCAGGCCGGGGCCGGCGAGGTAGTCGCAGGCGAAGACGGTGCGCACCGCGCGGCCGAGTTCTTCGAGCGCGGCGTAGGCCGGGTGCTTGGGTCCGCCGCGGGTGAAGCGCCGCAGCACCTGCTCCGCCTCCGCCGTCCCCAGGCGGAGCGCGGTCGCGTACTTGACCATCTGGTCGTACTGCTGCTCGATCAGCTCCCAGCGGATCGGCCGGGTCAGCGAGCCGCCGAGCGCCGGCCATCCCGGCGGGGCATCGTCCGGGCGGTACAGGCGGATGCTGCCGATGTTCTTCAGCCGGGGCAGCAGGCGGAAGTTCAGCAGCTCGGTGAAGGCGAACCCGACCACCGAGGCGCCGTGGGTGTCGACGTAGTTGGCCTCGATCTCGGCGTCCGTGCAGTGCCGCAGCAGCCCCTCGATCATCGCCGCGACCTCGGACGACGAACAGGACTTCAGCTGGGAGTTGATGCAGACGTTCTTCTTCTCGACGTGCCAGTAGATCATCACGCCGTTGCCGCCGTAGCGGGCGTGGTACTCGGTCATGAAGTTGCTGGACCAGGACCCGAACTTCTTCGAGTCCGACGCGCACGCCGTGCCCTGGCCCCACCAGGCGGCGTCCCGGGCCGCGAAGGTGCCGTTCACGAACCGGGTGACGGCGGCGCGGAGGTTGTCGACGGTGATGAAGTGCCGGCGCACGTGGCGCAGGGCGGCTTCGGTCTCGCCGTGCTCGCCGGTCGCCACGATCGCCCGGCGTACTCGACCGCGAACAGCAGGAAGCCCAACGCGACGGCGCGCGGCATCGGGTTCGGGTCGTCCGCCGGATCAGGGACCTTGATCCCCAGGGTTTGCAGGCACGCGATGGCCTGGCCCTGGGTGATCAGCGGCGGGCTGGTGTGGTCCATTGATCACACCCAGGTGTAGTTCGCGTCGGTGACGGCGTCCAGGGCCGCGTCGGTGAAGGCGGCGCGGGGGTCGGTGAGGGCGGCGAGGGCGGGGCCGATAGGCGGGAAGATGGGCAGCTCGGCGGTCTTGCGGTAGTCGATCCACTCGATCACGCCGACCTCGTGGCTGCCGTCGGGGAGCTCGTCCAGTTCCTGCTCGGCGAGCGTCGCGCGGATGTCGGGGCTGATGTGGAAGCGGTAGATCAGGTGGAGCTTGCGCGGGGGCGGGGTGGGGCCGGGGCGGGTGACGCGCTGGTCGACCACCCACATCAGGTCACCGCCCTCGGCCAGCGCGGTGTCGAGGCCGAGTTCTTCGGCGAGTTCGCGGCTGAGGGCGGCGACGAGGTCTTCGCCGTCTTCGACGTTGCCGCCGGGCGGGGTGTAGTGGGTGGAGTCGGCGCGGTCGCGGCGGATGAGGGCGACGTCGTCGCCGCAGAACACCAGCGCCCCGGTCCGGATCTTGATCCGGGAGAACGGGGCGGGTGTGGCAGGGGTGCTCGTCATGGCCGCCAGTATCTCGGCCTGCCTGTGGTGCCGGGCGGGCTTTGCTCCGAGTTCACCCGCCCGGCGCCGAACTCCGTGTCCCTTGCGGGGGGTCAGGCGGCGGGCAGGCCCGGCAGCGCGAACGCCTCGCGCCCCTCCTTCATGCTGGTGTGCTCGATCCAGCCGTCCGGCAGGGTCAGCACGTGGCGGCGCAGTCGGCAGCCGGTGGCGCGCATCACCGGCGAGAGGTGGCAGGGGTCGAGTTCCTCGACCAGCAGGCTCGGCGTGCTCGTGGTCGGGTTCTTCTTCCCCGCGACAGCGATCGACAGGCGCCCGGTGGGGGTGAGGGGGAGCGGGGTGATCCGCCAGATCGGGCCGCGGACGGTGGAGAGGCTGGCCTGGCCGAAGCCGCGTTCCTCGCGCGGGGTCATCGGCTCGCCGTTGGTGGCGGTCAGGCCGCGGAACAGTTTCTCGGCGCGGCCCTGGTTGAGGACGACACAGAGGAGCCGCATGACGGACCGCACGCAGGATGAGAGCGGCATTGTCACCTTCCTCCGGTCCGGGCCGCCGCCGGACCGCACCATCTGGGAGGGTTGGCGGCAGTGGCAGCAGCAGCGGGGGATGTTCGTTCCAGCGCCGCGGCTGTCCTTGGAGGAGTACGCGGCGCTGAGCCCCAGGCGGCGGGCGCTGAACGACCTGCACCGCACGGCAACCCACGTCAACATGGGGCTGCTGGAGACGCCGATGAGCACGAGGGTCACCAAGCTGATGCGGGGCCGGCTGCGGAACAACGCACTGAACTTCGAGCCGGGCACCCGAGACGGCCTCATGATCAGCGGCGGCGGCTTCCTGGGGAAGACCGAGACGGCCTGCGCGGCCGCTGCGGCCTTCGAGCAGCTCTGGCGGGACCTGCACCGGAAGCTTCTGCCCAGGCCGGTCCCCGGCACCCGCGACCTGTTCGTGCCAGTCGCCTACTGCCGCACCCCGGTGCGGGCCACCCCGAAAGGGCTCTGCGCGGCCATCCTCGACTTCTTCGGCGCCCCGCACCCCAAGACGCTCAACGGCATGATCCGGCAGGTCCGCGACTCGATCCGGGACCATCACACCACCGCGCTGCTGCTGGACGACATCACGCGGCTCCGGCTCCACCGCGAGGACGACCAGGACACTCTCGACCTGGTCCGTGAACTGATGGACCTCAACGTCACACTGGTCCTCATCGGCGTCGACATCCCGAACTCGGGGCTGATCAGGGGTGGTCATGCAGACCCCCGGACGGGGCAGTGGGTGCTGGGCCCCGCCAGAGCCGGCAACAGCTTCAACCCCTCTGCGGCCACCCAGACCGAGCGGCGGTTCGACCTGGTCGACCTCGACCCGTTCGACTACGACACCCCCGAAGGAATGATGGCGTTCATCGACCACTTGGCCGGCATCGAGGACCGGCTGCGGCTGCTGAAGGCCAAGGAGGGCATGCTCACCGAAGGCGAGATGCCCGAGTACCTCTTCCGCCGCACACGCGGCATCGTCGGCCTGCTCAAGCGGCTGATCGAGGACGGCTGCAGGGAGGCAATCAAGTCGGGAGCAGAGGAATTGACGCCGGAACTACTGGCCACGATCCCCATCCGGCTCGGCAACGTCGCCGACCGCGATCCGAGCGCCGGCGAGGTCCCCGACGTCCCGGATGCTGAGTCGGCCAAGGCCGCCACCAAGGGCCGTAGGGGCCGCAACTCCGTCTTCGACGACCGGGGCGGGCGAACTGCTGATGCCTGAAGCCCTTGACGCGAGGCAACTCCGTCCTCTGGCAAGGAGCCTCGACCCTCTGGAGGGTGAGTCCCTGTCCGGATACCTCCTGCGGCTAGCCCATCGCCTCGGTGTCGACCCCCTGAGCCTCTACGTCCGCACCGGGCTCACTGGCGCCCGCCCTGAAGGAACGAAGATCACTCGTGTCTCGACGGCCCTCGCGTTCAGCCTCGACGACGTCAGCTTCGACGCGTTCTCCCGCACAACCCGCTTGTCCCACGTCGAGGTCACACGGCTGCTGGTGGCTCCGCTGGGCGTCCGTTACGGGCCGCTGAGCACCGAGTACTCCAACTCCCAAGCCGACGAGCGGTCGCGGTTCGTCTCTCCATGGGTTCTATCGGACCGAACCCAGTACTGCCCTGAGTGCCTCGCCGGAGACCGGTCGTCGCAGATCGAGCAGACCCACGGTGGAGCATGGCAACGGATCTGGCGACTGTCCGCCGTTTTCGCATGCCTTCGGCACGGGCGCTTCCTTCGGCAGAACTGCCCCAACTGCGGAGAGCAGGTCCAAGGCGAGACGAAGAACCTGATCGCCCGCCCGCGTGACAGTGAGCTTCACCCCGTCCAGTGCCGGGCGTCCGCGCCGGTCGAAACTCTGCGAGCGGCCCGGCCTGCCTGCGGAGCGGACCTGGCCAGGAGCGACCAGCCGCGAGATCTCCTGCCCAGCGCAAAGCGCAGTCGCGAGGCTGTCTTCTCCACCCAGGCCCGACTGCTGGCCCTCCTTGCACCGGATGGACCGGATCATGTCAGCAGCGTCGGCTGGCTCATCCCCACCGCCCAGTACTTCAACGATCTACGGACGGTCGCCACTCTGATCTTTATGACCTGGCCCGAAGCACGGCCCCATGCCGCCACCCGAACCTTGGCCAAGATCCTCGACCACGAAGCCGAGCAGCGGCACCGAGCGTTCGAAAACGTCCGGGACACCCCCGGCGCCTATCGCCGCAAGGTCAGCATCTATGTCGCTCCACCCGAGAACCCAGCGGTCACTGCTGCGGTCCTGGAGATGGCGGACCGCTTCCTCAGTGCTCCGGACGAGCGCGAGGCAGCTCGGTTCCTTGAGCCCCTGGCAGTCGAAGCGACCTACATTCACAGAAAGGTGGGCTATGCCCTTCGAACCAAACCTGGAACGTCGTTCCCACTCCAGGTCGCCCTCATGGCCCACCGACGCGGCGAGAGCAGTACGGCAACGGCCGAGGAGATCATCACCAAACACGGCGGCTTCCGGAGGGCCCCATCAGTGTGTGCCTGAGCACGGAACTTGTCACCCGACAGCTGCCCCGCCCTCCAAGGCGGCGTGAGCAGGATTGCTGTCACCGAAGGTGCGTCGTTCTTGTCACCTTGAGATCGTTTGTGGTCTTGACCTCATCCACAGGCAGCCCAAGGAGACGAGTTGATCACGGAGTACCAGCAGAAGCTGCGCGAGCGCTACATCGCCGCCACCGTCATGCCGGCCCCGGAGCCGTGGCAGCCGGTGCTGGACCACAGGACCCCCATCGGGGGTCTGCTCGGCATTGGCTTCGCCGTCCATCCCGACAGCGGGCACGACGTCGTCATGGTCGTGTCCAGCGACGGCCATGGACTCTTCGACGCGGTCACCGGCGAGAAGGTCGCCCGCGACCGGGACCCAGAGCCCGACACCAGCACTCCGGACGCGTCGCCAGAGCTCACCTGCCCCGGGCTCGGCCCGATCGAGGGCACGCCGGTGCGTATCGCCGGGCTCTTCGGCGGCGGCCTGCACAGCACCACACCAGACGGCTGGACCCTGGACGTCGTCAGCCCCGAGTGGCCCCACGACCGCGTCATCCTTTCCGCCGACGGCGGGTCACACAAAGGCCCGGCGGGAGGGACGTGGTGGCACATCTTCCACTCCGAGTACTCAGAACTCCGCGCAGCCGGTTTCTCGCCCTCCGGCCTGACCCTGGCGGTCGCCACCAGCAGCGACCTCACCCTCTGGACCCGACCTGAGCTCCACTTTGACGACTGAGCGGACAGCAGGACAGCAGGACAGCAGGACAGCAGGCGAAAGGGCGACAGATGGACCGGGCAGAACTCGCCGGGATGCTGGGAGGCCAGACCAGGGCCTGCGAACCCGCCAGAGCGGCGCTTCTCGACGGAGGCGCGTTCGTCGTATGGGACGGCAGCGTTCCCAGCCAGCAGCTTGCCGACATCTACGCGGCTCGCCTCCGACGGGCGAGGAGGCGAGCTACTCAGCCCAACCACCGCCCATGGAAGCCGCTGCCGCATGACGATCACGTCTCCGTGAGGGCCTATGGATCTTCGAGGCCAGTCCCGTCCCTTCAGCCTGTACCGGTCAACCCTGACGATCGTCGGGGTATCGGGCTGCCATTCGGCCAGGGCGCCCCGCCTGCGGTGTTCCTACCGTCGGCAGCATGGATTCGATCAAGCGATATGGATGGGGTCGACGGCTATTGATGGCGGTCGCGTCGGCCGGGGTAGGTGCAGCGGCCGTGGTCTGGCTGGCGCCCGGCGGTGTGCTGGGGGCGAACGAGCCGGTGCACGTCACTGCGGGCTTCTCGGTGCGGGCCTACCGGGCGCTGACCGGGAGCGTGGCGGACGGGCCGCCGTGGGCTGAGACCGTCCTGGAAGCGGCGAGTGAGGGCACTTTGCTGTTCCTGGGCCTGCTGTTGGCCTGGGTCGGCTGGAGCGCCCTGCGCCGCAGGGATGCGGCGGGGCTGGCCGGGGTGGCCGTGGCAGCCGCCGGGACCGTCGTCGCCTATGGACTCAGTGAGGCGGTCAAACTCCTCGTCGACGAGGAACGTCCGTGCCGGGCCCTGCCAGGGGTCGCGGCCCTCGCGCCGTGTCCCGCGCCGGGCGACTGGTCGTTCCCCAGCAACCACGCCACCCTGGCCGTCGCGCTGGCCGTCGGTGTGGTCTTGATACGGCCTCGGCTCGCGGCCGTGGCCTTGCCGGTGGCCGCGGCGGCCGCCCTGTTGCGGGTGCTTGTCGGGGTGCACTATCCGCACGACGTCCTGGCGGGCGCGGCGCTCGGCGCGACGGCCGTGATGACCGTGTGGCTCCACGTACGGCCGATTGCCCTGCGGGCGGTGTCAGCTGTCCACGTACGGCAGCCGGTCGGACGGCACCGGGACCACGCCAGCCTCGTGCGCGACCACGGCCGCCGCGGCCCGGTTGTCGACGCCGAGGCGGGCGAGGATCGAGCTGACGTGGGCCTTCACCGTCCCCTCCGCCAGGCGCAGGCGGCGCGCGATCTGTCCGTTGGAGAACCCGCTGCCGAGGAAGCCGAGCACCTCCCGCTCCCGCGCGGTCAGGGCCTCGACGCGGGCGCGGGCCGCGGAACGGCGGTTGGCTTGGGCTCCCGCACCGCCAGAGGCGAGATGCGCGACGACGCGGGCCGTGACCTTCGGTGACAGATAGGCGGCGCCGTCGGCAACTGCCCGGACACCGGCGAGCAGTTCCTCCGGCTCGCCGGACTTGATCAGGAAGGCGGCGGCGCCTTCGCTCAGGGCGCGCAGGATGTACTCGTCCTCGCCAAAGGTCGTCAGCATCACAACCCCCGTTTCGGGGACGGTCCTTCGTATCTCGGCGGCGGCTTCGATGCCGCCGGTTCCGGGCATCCGGATGTCGAGAACGGCCACCTGCGGGCGGTGGCGCTGTACGAGTTCCACCGCCTGGTGGCCATCGGCTGCCTCGGCGACGACGGTGATGCCGGGGTCGGTGGCAAGGACTGCGCGGACGCCTGCGCGGATCAGGGGCTCGTCGTCGGCGATCAGGATCCGGATCATCGGACGTCCTTCCCGGTGTAGTTGTCGGTGGAGACCAGGCGTCCGGCCCGGAAGCAGAGACGGTAGATGTCCCCCGAGCGGTCGTCGAACGGGTCGGCGGTCTGTACGTAGAACTCGCAGGCCGCATCCTGCGGTGCGGGCGTGGGCGCGGCCGGGCGGCGCGTGGTCTGGCGCTCGGGCAGATACCGCGCCATGTCCGCGCGTGGCTGGCCGATGTGCAGCCGGGCGTAGTCCTGCGGGGCGAGTACCGATTGCCGTGCCGTCATGGTGTCCCACGCCCGTACCCCGCCGATGAGTATCGCGGAGGTGCACAGCGGCACCAGGACGGCCGCGGCGGCGGTACGGCCCAGTCGGCGACGGGCACTGCGGTGCTCAGGAGGTAGTACGTCACCTGGATCGCCGGGCTTGGCGCGGTGTGGTGAGGGCACGGCCCCGGGACGGTGCGGGAGCGTGGCCCGGACGGCGAACCCGCCGCCTTCGGGACCTGATGTGAAGGTGCCACCGGCCAGTCGTACGCGTTCGTCCAGGCCGATGAGCCCAAAGCGGTGGCCGTCGCCGGGTGCCGAGACCCGGGACTCTGGTGCGGTACGGGCGGCGCGGTCATGGTGGGCCGTAGACGCGCTGGGCACTGGCTCATTCGTCACACTGACCTCGGTCCGTCCTTCCACGTGCCGGACGACGACGTTGGCCCGGTGCCCAGGCGCGTGCTTGGCAACGTTCGTCAGCGCCTCCTGGACGACGCGCTGCACGGCCCGCTCGATGACCGGCAGCGCGTCGCCGGCCGCCGCTTCGCCCTCTACATGCAGGCGGACGTCAAGCCCCGCCGCGGCCGCCCGGTCCACCAGGCCCTCGAGTTCCGTGAGCCCGGCGCCGGGCTCGGACCCCGGAGCCAGATCCGACGGCTCGCGCAGGACACCGATCACCTCGCCGAGCCGGTCGACGGCGGCTCCCGCCCTGGTGCGGATGTCCCGGGCGGTGGCCCGGTGGTCCTCAGATAGACCAGGGGCCAGCTTCAGTGCCCCAGCGGACAGGGCGATGAGGCTGAGGTCGTGGCCGAGGAGGTCATGCATGTCCTGCGCTATCCGGGTCCGCTCGCGCAACCGAGCCTGTTCGGCGACCAGATACTGTTCCCGCTCCAGCCGCGCGGCCCGCTCCCATCCGGCCCGGACCAGTTCGCGGTACTGGCGCAGGAACCGGCCCGCGAACCACGGCACCATCGCCGCCACGAGCAGCAACCCCACGAACTGGCTCGCCCAGCCCAGCCACGCCGGCACCAGCAGCACAGCCACCACGGCGGCCCCGAGCACTCCGACCAAGGCCGCCCCCGTGCTCCGATTCCGCCCCGGCTGCCAGCCCGCAAGGAAGGCGCAGACCGCCGCGGGTATGCCCCACCACAGAGTGGCGACACCTGTGCCAACGGCTGCCACCGCCCCGATGAAGAGGCCTGCGGACAGTACCGGTGCCGGCACCCGGGCGATGATCACTGTTCTCACGGACGCGACCCTACGGAACTCCGCCGCCCCGCGGCACTGCCGAAAGTCCACTACCGCGGGCCCGGGATCTAATGCCCTTGCCGAGCAGGCCGGATCAAGGACTTCTTGACAACCGTGATTGGGAATCAGTCCACACGGTGACAACAAACGTGTCCAGGTGACATCTAGCGTGTCTCGGCACAGAGGGCTTGGTACGGGGGCGGGGCTTGATGGTGGGGGTTGTACCGGGAGGGGGCTGGACCGTTGTCTGGAGGGTTGCTTCTGGCGGGGGACCGGGAGTGTGACCGGAGGTGTGAACCCCCCAATCCGGTGATCTTCCGTTCCCGCAGGTCAAACACGGTGGGCAAGCCCTTTCCGGAAAATGACACCTCTTTCCTCGCGATAGCCGAGGAGGAGGTCTGCTTCGCGTCTGGGGGCCGGCGGCGGCGCAAGTGACCTGGCGCCCAGTAAGCGACGCGTTGTCACGCGAGCGCGTTGCAGCACCGTGCCGCATCCTTCCGGGACCTTCGAATCGACCTCGGCACCCCCGACCCCGGGACGGTCCTGTACGGCGGCGACATCCGCTTCCAGCCACCCACGGCACCCACCACCGCCTCCCCGAGAAGACCGCGACCATCTACCTGGCCGGACTGCATGTTGCGGCCATTTACCTCTGGTCTGCCCGGTGATCCACGCGAACCGCCTAGGGCGCCGGGTTCCGGGGCCTGACACCTAGGAGGGCGAGTGTGGCGGTCCGTAGCCATGTTGCCGCCTCCTCCACTGACATGCGGTCCGCCCCGACTTCGTCGCCTGCTGCGTGGCCGAGAGCGGTAACTGCGGCCACCAGCCAGGTGGCTGGTGGTGCGGGGTCGAACTCGCCTGACGCCTGACCCTTCTCGATCAGCCGGACGAGGCGGGCTGCGACGGGCTCATGGCGGGCCTGGTCGGCGGCGGTGCCGGCGCGGGTGCTTCCGAGCTGGAGGAGCACCGGGTTACGTTCGAACAGCCGCCAGCCGATGTCCTGGAGCTGCAGCAGCTGGTCCAGGGCGGGACCGCCGTTCTCTTCCGCCTCGTTCATCGCGGCCATGGCCTGGTCCGTGATCCGGTCGGCGACAGCGTCCAGCAGCGCGTCACGGGTGCCGAAGTGCGCGTACACGGTCTGGCGGGTCACGCCAGCCGCGGCGGCGATGGTGGCCATTCCGGCATCGGGCCGCTCGGCCAGCAGCCGGACCGCGGCGTCCAGCACGGCGACCCTGCTGCGCTCAGCGTCGGCGCGACGGCGAGGCCGCGCCCGCGACGAGTCGCCGGGCGTCTCGAAAGCAGTCAACTCTTACATCCTTGTCAGAAATAGAGGCTCGCTATATCTTACAGGCAAGTAAGAGATCACTTTGGGGTGCAGCCCCCGCATGGCAGGAGCATGGGTGACCACTCTCCACACGAAACCTCCCGAGCAGTTCATCGCCGACTTCTTCACGACCCTCACCGACGCCGTGGTCCATGGCTCGGAAGACACCTCTGACCTGATGTCCAGGTACTACACCCGTGACGTCGTTCAAGTCGCTGACGGCATACCACTCGACTGGGACCGCCTTCTCGCTCACCTCCGCCCCGTACGCAAGAACCTGCGAGAGTTCCGGTTCGAGGTGCACGAGGCGTTCGCGGACGGCGGCCGGATCGCGGCCCGCTTCACGATCCACGCCCGGATGCGCAAGGGCGGACCGGTGTCCACGCGAGTCCACATGTTCGCGGAGTTCACCCCCGACGGCCTGCTGCGACGAGCCGAGCAGCTCACGCGGTCCCTCACCCCCGCCGAACCGGAGACGGGAGAGTGATCCGCATGCGCGTCCGGCTCGTCCAGGGCCTCGCCCTGCTGTCCACCGGTGCCCTCGCCGGCGCCTTCGGCTACGGAGCGGCCAACCTTGTGCCCACCTTCAACGCCGTACCGCTCGACATGAGGCTGTCCTTCCACACCCAGTTGATGCAGATGAACGGCATCACCATGCAAGGCGCCATGGGCATGTCGGCGCTCAGCGCGCTCGCGCTTGCCGCCATGACGCGTGGCGCCTCACGGCGGCTGGCCGGCTGGGCTGGGCTCCTCGCTGTTGTGTCCTTCCTGATCACCCGTCTCGGCAACGTCCCCATCAACGGCCGTATCAAGCAGTGGGCGGCCACCTCGGCACCCGCCGATCACGCCGAGATCCTGGCTCGCTGGGAGGCGTTCAACTACGCACGCACGGGCGCCGCGTTCGCCGCCTTCGCGCTGCTGATCCTTCTCTCCCTGCGCCGAAGCCACTCTGCTCAAGATCCAAACGGCAGACCCTAGCGGCGATCTGCGCGTAAGTGGACTCTTCACTCGGGTCACCGACCCACCTGGCGAATGCCGGGTCGTTCCGAGAGAGGCAGCGGCACCTCCGGCGAGGTGGCCGGTCCAGACGAACGTATCCGCAGCTCGAGCCCCACGGCCCGCGTCAACACGCGGGCGTGGCTTGTGCGATGAGGATCGCGACGTCGTCGTGATCGTCGGGATGTCTCAGGGAGTGCAGAAGCCACTGGCAGGTGTCGGCCAGGGGCCGGCGCGGTCCGTCGAGCGTGTGCAGCAGTGCGTCCAGGCGTTCGTCGATGGGGTGGTGGCGGGTTTCGACGAGGCCGTCGGTGTAGAGGACGAGCCGGTCGCCGGGGTTCAGGTCGAAGGTGGTGGTGTGGAAGTGGACGCCTCCGACACCGAGGGGCGCGCCGGTGGGCAGGTCGAGCAGCCGGGTGCGGTGGCCCGCCGGGGCGAGGACGGGCGGGAGGTGTCCGGCGTTGGCGATGCGGCACCGGTGATCGCGGGGGTCGTAGATGGCGTAGATGCAGGTGGCGATGTAGTGCTCGAGCCCTTGGGTGATCTTGTCGAGGTGCTGGAGGACCTGGTCGGGGTCGAGGTCGAGGTCGGCGAAGGCGCAGGTGGCGGTGCGCAGGCGTCCCATGGTGGCGGCGGCGTCGATGCCGTTGCCCATGACGTCGCCGACCACCAGCGCGGTCCTGTCGTCGGCTAGGGGTATGACGTCGTACCAGTCCCCTCCGACCTCGTGGGTTGCCTGGGCGGGCTGGTAGAGCGAGGCGACCTCCAGGCCCGTGAGCGGGGGCGGGTGGCTGGGCAGGAGGCTGCGCTGGAGGGTTTCGGCGGTGTTGCGGACGCTTTGGTGCCAGCGGGCGTTGTCGATGGCGACCGCGGCACGGGTGGCCAGCTCGCTGGCGAGGATCACGTCGTCTTCGTCGAAAGGGAGGGGGTTGCGGGCGCGCAGCAAGTCGAGAGTGCCGAGGACCTCATTGCGGGCGATCAGCGGCACGGCGAGGTAGGCGTGCACGCCGGCCTGGGCGAAGGCGGCCGCGGCGTCGGCATCGCGGGCGATGTGCTGCAGGTCTGCGCCGCTGGCGTGGGCGACGACGATCGGCTGTCCGGTATGGACACAGCGGGTAATCAGCCGGTCCGCCCCGTATGCCGCGAGGTCGCCGACCGACAGCGCGGCGGTGGTCGCAGGGGTGGGGTAGGCGGCGGCCACGGCGAGCGACCGGAACAGTTCCGGGCCCGGCTCGTGGGAGGGCGCGGCACGGCGGAAGGCGAGGACGTCGTCAAGGATGTCGACCGTGGCGATGTCGGCCAGGTCGGACACGGCGACCTCGACCAGTTCCTGAGCGGTCCTCTCCACCTCCAGCGTGGTGCCGACCCGGGCGGAGGCGTCGGCGATCACCGCGAGGCGGCGCCGGGCCCGGTCCGCCTCGGTGGTGGCCCGATGGCGTTCGCTGACGTCGACCACCGAGTTCGCCACCCCGATCACCCGGCCGCTGGCGCCTTCGATACGAAAGTACGACACCGACCAGGCATGATCGTGATCCGGGTCGGCCGGGGTACGGCCGACGGTGTACTGGTCGATCACCGGCGTGCCAGTGAGCAGCACCTGGCGCAGCGCGGACTCGATCGTCTCCACATCGAGGAACGTCAGCACGTCGCGGGGATGCTTGCCGACGTGGTCGGCGGCCGCAATGCCGTTGATGCGCTCCAGGGCCGGATTGACCAGCAGGTAGCGCAGGCCGGTGTCCAGCAAGGCGATGCCGATGGGAGCCTGCGAGACCAGACGCTGGGACAGAGCCAGGTCGGTCTCCACCCGGGCCAACGTGCTCTGGTCGGCGGCGATACCCAGGGCGTAGACGTCGCCGAGGTCGTCCAGCAGCCGCATGTTGCGGAACTCCACCAGGCGCGTGCCGCCGTCCTTGTGCCGGATGGGGAACGCGCCGGCCCAGCTCGCCCCGGTGCTCATCACCTCGGCGAACAGCTTGACCACCAGGTCCTGGTGCTCCTCGTGGACGAACAGGTGAGCTGCGTACTGGCCCAGGGCCTCCTCGGCGGTGTAACCGAACACCTCATCGGCCTGCGGGCTCCAGAACACGATCCGCCCACGGGTATCCAATACGACGGCGGCCACACCGAGCAGATCAAGCAGCCCTCCCGGCGCCGACGGCCCCGCCCGGCGGTCCTGCTCCTCCCCTGGGAGCGGCTCGTCTTCTGCACCCATCCTGGAAGGCTCCCTCCTCAGCGGAGCCCGCCCAGGGCACGCGCCTGCTGAAGGCTCTCTTCCATGCTGCGCCCCGACCGGGTGCTGCACGACCCGATGGCCAGCCCCCCGCGCGGTGCCGGATGTCCCCTGCCCCGCGCGGTACGAGGCCAAGACACTCAAGCGGCGGCCGGGCCGTCTGACGGTCGCGGCCAGTCGGGCACGGAGCCACGACGGCGCATCGCAGTGCGCACCAGCGCCGTGCGCGAAAGTCGTGCTCAGGTGCCGGCCCGGGTTGACGGCGCCGGTGGCACGCAGGTGTTCCACAGCCCTGCGGGCCAGGGTTCGCACGGATGCGTAGTTGTCGCCGCTGTACTTCCATCCTGAGGGTGCTAGCCCGTGGCGGCTTGGCGGAGCTTTTCCGTGGCCTGGGCGGTGACGGCCTCGACCAGTTGGGCGTCATCGCCCGTGGTCCCGGCGAAGGTCACGCTCACGGTGCTCGCTCCGACCCGGATCACGATCTCGTCGAAGCGTTGGTCATCCGCGCGCATCCGCACGCCGTAGGACTCGTCCCCACGCTCGGGGGTGCTCAGCACCCCGTAACTCACGGTGTACTCGTCGACCTTGGCCACCGGGCACTTCTGGCGCAACTGCCGCGTCGTCTCTACTCGCTGGTGGGCGCCCTCGACGCTGGGGTACGCGTCGACACTCACTCCCACCACGGTCTGCCGGGTGGCTTCCCTCATCGTTCTGCTGGTCGAGGCTGTCGGCTTCGCGGTCCGAAAGGACCCGGCGACCACCTCATCGCACGCCGCGTCACCGTCCACGCCGCGAATGCCGTGCTCACCGTCGCCGACGGTCGGATCTAGGTCCTCACTTGACGCCGTCCAGTTCCCGGGCAGGTCGGCCGGCGCGAGGACCGCGGCGACCGCCTGCGCACCAGTCAACGGACGCGGCACAGGACTGGCGGATGTCTGGAGACGGCCACCGAGGGCGTCACCGGGCAGGCCGTCGGTCGCCGGGTTCGCCCCGCACGAGGCGAGGGAGACTGCGACAAGGGGCGCCAGCCCCATTGCGGTGACCACCCGACGGCTTCGCCCCTGCATACCGACCCCTCCCGCTGACATGTACGCGAGAGACTACCGGCCACCAGGTCAACGTCCTCTCCGCGGCCTGCGCGTGCCAAATAAGCACCGGCTAGACCCTGATCTCGCCCTTGAGTTCCAGGATGCCGTCGCCAAGGCGGATAAGGCCGACGTCCTCGGGGCCACTGGGTGGTGTGAATCGAGCGGCAGGAATCCTGAGGGGGCTGTCGGTCAGGAGTCTGCCGATCTCGGCTGCGGTGCTGCCGTTGGCCCAGCGCAGGCAGCGCTCGGCGTTGCTACGGCGGGCGGGCGCGAGGTGGGCGCGATGGCGGTGGCTGGTCCACCATAGGTTGGCACGGGCCAGGAGGGCACTACGCAGGGCGGTGGTGGGGGTCGGGGCCCAATGGCGGGCCATGGCCGCCTCACCGGTGGTCAGGTGGTCCTGTGTCCAGGCAGGCCTGCGGCGGTCTTTGGTCTCGTTGTCGAAGCGCGATGCCCGGACTTCTTCCTCCAGGAGGTTCTGCATGTCCTGGAGCGAGACCTCACCGATCTTCTCGCGGACTTCGATCCTGCCTTCGGTCGGCAGATGCCGAAGCAGCAGCGCCTTGCGGGTGAGCCGTTCCAGGCGTAGGCCGGGGATGCCGGATACCTCGTGGGAGTTGTCGCTAAACGTTCTGACGTACGGGACGAGGTAGCTCGTGACGCGGGCGGCCGTGGTGACCTGGAGGATGATTCGGTCGGCTTGGGGTGCGACCCAGCCGAGGTAGGAGAGAAGGTCGGGGAAGGTGCGACCGCCCGCGAGATCGAAGGGATGCTCGGCGCCGCGGCTGAAAAAGCAGTCGAACAGCAGAGCCTGCAACTGCTGCTGTCCCTGTGCCTCAGTGTCCAGGCTGATCCGGCCGTTCGGCTGCCGCATTCGCCGCAGGTAGTTGGCGGGGATCCCCAGTTTTTCCCGGCACATGGCGAGGTCGGCCTTGTCGCGGCTGTAGGGCATGACGGGTTCCGTTCGGGTGCGTCCCGGACCGCAGCCGGACGAAGGGGACCGGTGCGAAGGCACTGAGCCAGGCGGACAGCGTGTGGGGATGGAGAGCGGGGTATCGCACCCTTGGGCGCACGAGCGGGCTGTCCGGGCAGGTCCGCAGGCCTCCAGCCGGTCTCCACGGCTGCCTGGACAGCCTAGCCCCACAACACCGTCCGCCTCAGAGGCGCACCGACAGAATCACGGGAGGACCGCCCTGGCAGCCTCTTCCGTCTTCGGTTCGCCCTCAGCCGGGCCCTGGTGGACGTCCTCGTACACCGAAACCCCATCTCGTCCTCGCCAGGAGTACGCCGCAGCCGGCACGGGCGGCTGGACAGAAAGAGGGCCGAGATCCGGTGGGCCGCTTCGAGGGTGGCCTTCTCGTGGCCCCGGATCGCGATGGTGATCACGCTCTCGTCGCTCATGACCGGGGAACCATCGAGGACGACGACCGGTTTCGCGCATGGGCGGGTCCACCCCAATGATGGGGGAGCGGGTCGCGCGCGTCGGCAGACGCAGGCGGGCGACACCGGCCGGGAGTTCGGCCCGCGCCGCTCCGTGCCAGCGGATCCACAGCGCGGGACGCCCGCGCAATGCTTCGTCGCGGAGCTTGTCCACGGCGGTGCCGATGTCTTCACGGTCGATCTCCACCGCGATCGGGGGACCGTCCTCGCGCAGCAGCCGGAGGTCGAGGTAGGCGGATCGTGGCGGCCACCACGTGATCCGGCAACCCATGCCGATCGGGCGGGGCGGGTCGATGTAGCGCATAGACGCTTCCTCCCGGCACTTCCAGCCCGATGCCTTGGCCCACTCGGCCACCGCGCGGGTGATGGCCGCGGTCGCCTCTGCGGCGGTCACGCTGGTGAAGGCGAAGCCGGTCTCGGACAGGTATGCGCGTAAGGAGGCGGCGAGAATCTCGGATTCGTACGCCGTCGGTTCGTCTGCCATCCGCTGATCCTCACGCCCGCCACTGACAGCGCGCGGCGCGTCTTGCGAATGTACGGGCCGTCCCTGTTGGGCAGTTGGAGTATCCGCAGGTCGCCTGCGGGGAGTACCGTCCGGGTGAGGAGTCCAGAACGGAGAGGTGCCCGTCATGACCCATTCCCCCGACACCGGCATTGGTGCGCGCGTGCGTGTGGCCCGGATCGCGGCAGGCCTGACGCAGGCGGAGATGGCCGGGCTGGTGGGCCGCTCGGAGCGGTGGGCTGAGGATGTCGAGGCCGGCCGTCTCCCGTTGGACCGGTACTCGCTGATCACGGCCGTGGCGACCGTCTGCGAGGTCGACGTCGTCTGGCTGCTGGGACAGCCTTACCGGCTGCGCCGCGAGCAGGGCTCCGTCGTCCCGCACGTGCCCGCGCTCCGCGCGGCGCTGCGCCGTTCCTCGCTGATTCTCTCCGGCCACCCCGGTCTCGTGCCGTCCGGGCCGGCCGCCGACGTCCAGCGTGTCCGGGACCAGGCCGCCGCCACCAACCGGCACCGCCAGGGCGCGAACCTCCCCGCGGTCGCGGGCCTCCTGCCCTCGCTGCTGGAGGATCTGAACACCACGATCCTGATGCACGAGCGCGGCACCGCCGAGTGGGACGAGGCCCTGCGCCTGCTGGTCGACGCGGCCCGCAACGCCCGCCAGACCCTCAACCAGACCGGTCTGCCCGATCTGGCGTGGGTGGCGGCGGAAGTCGCGGCCGGGGCCGCGACCCAGCTGGACGACCCGATCGTGAAGGCCGCCGTCGCCTGGGACCGGTGCGGCGCCCTGCTCCACCAGGGCTCGGCCCGCGAGACGCAGGCGGTCGCCGATGCCGCCCTGCGGGATCTGGAGCCGATCTCGGCGACGGGGGACACTGACGTCCTTGTGCTGGAAGGCGCTCTGGTGCTGCGTCAGGTCGTGGCTTGCGCACGGGCCGGTGACGCCGACGGGGCCTGGAGCCAGGCCGGTCGTGCGCTGGAGGTCGCCGAGCGCCTTCCGGACGGCCATCACGATCTGCGGTGGCAGACCGTGTTCTCCCGGGCGAACGTCCTGGTGCACACCACCGAGGCCGGCGTCGAAGTCGACGCCCCCGACACCGGGCTGTCGTTCGTTGACGACGTCGACGTCGCCGCGATGCCGAGCCGGGAGCGCATCACCCACTACCGGATCGACGAGGCGCGGGCCATGCACCGCATGGGCCGCTCCGGGGAGGCCGTGGTCACCCTGCGGGCGGCGGCGCAGCGCGCCCCGCACTATGTCCACGCGCACCCGATGGCCCGGGAGCTGGTCGGCGACATGGTCCGACGGGGCGTCCCGTCGCAGGCCGCCGCCCTGTCGGGGTTGGTGCGCGGGATGGAACTCGTGTCCTGACACGGGGTGCGCATATGCCAGTTGGGCGGCCTACAGAAATCCTGTGGGTCGCCCTTCTGGTTGAGCGGGACCCTCATGCTCGTGACCATCACCTACGGTTCCCAAGCGGGCACGGGGGGCGACATGGGCGACATCCTGCACGTCCTGCACGGCCGCGACACCATCGAGAGCGCCGCCGCCTACCAGCGGCTCGGCTGGCCCGTCGCGATCGGCCACCGCCAGCGCACCGGATCCGGCTGCACCTGCCGGACCGACCCCGCGGCGCCGCACTGCCTCACCCCCGGGGCCCACCCGGTCGGGGACACCGTGGTGCCGCTGCACAGCGGTGACCTCACCGCGGCGTTCGAAGCCGCCCCCGGTGCGGGAGTCATCATCGCCTGCACGCACTTCGACGCCCTGGTCGTCGCCCACGCCATCGGCATGGGCGTCATGCTCCGCGCCGACGCGACGAACCTCCACATCCCTTGTCTGACCGCCGGGCACACCACGGCCACCCTGTTCGTGGAACCAGGAACCGGCAGCCTCCTCGCCGACTGCCCCCGGGTCGACGTCCGCTCCGGACCGCAGAGCTGGGTGGCAATGCCCCCTTCCTACGGCATCCGCTGGGACACCGCACCGGACGACGAACTCCCCCTGCCTCCCGCCAAGGCCGTAAGGCCGCACCTGGCCCAGGTGCTCAAGCTGTCCCTCGCCGCACGCGCACAGGGATGACCGCGGTGGCCGGCCTCACCGGACGCCGCCCCGGCCCCGTGTCCGCGCCGTACCAGGTGGGAGACATGGTGCGCGGCCCCGAAGCCCTTCCCCCGGGCGACTACCGCACCCCCGCCACCTACGAGGGCGAAGTCGTCCAGGTCGGCAGCGGCTGGAACGGCGTCGACGCCGCCAACGCCTACCTCTGGATCCGCCTTGCGGACCGCACCGAACGCCGCCTCGCCATAACGGGCTCCACCCTGATCCCCCCGCCGAGCGGTCCGCCCCGTGAGCCTGCGCCCGCACCGGGCGCACTGATCCCCCGCAGCAGCCACCGGCCGCTCAGGCTGCTGCGGCCCCGCCGGGCCGGTGCCCCATCCCGCTTCGGGAGCACCGGCCCGGCCCACCAGACTTCCGCCCCCGCGACCCGCTCGCGCCGGCGGTCACCACGTCCGTCCCTTCCGGGGCGGAACCGCGCCGGACACAGCCCCGGCGCACACCCCAGGCAGGCAACACAGCCCGCCTCATGGCAGCAGGAGGAATTCCATGCCCACCGTGGCACCGGGCGTTACCCAGTGGTCGCTGCCGGCGCGGGAGCTGATGGTGCGGTTCCGTTCGGGGGCGGGCGGACTGCGGGTGACGCTGGCATGGCCGGCCATGCTGCGAGGCACCGCGGAGCCGACGGCGGGCGGGGTGGTCCGGCACGGGGTCCTACGTCGGCCCCGGCGAGGAGTGCGTCTGCCAACACCACGACTGCGGCGGCATGGCCTTGGCCGACTCCTGCCCCGAGCACGGCCGGGCAGTCCTTCCGGCGCTGGAGTGGCACGCCGGCGGAGGCCTGCGCTGCACGGAGCTGCACCACAGCCGTGCAGCGGCCGAACGCGCAGGCGCCGTGCCGGCCTGGCCGGTCCCGCCGGAGGTCCCGACGTACATCTAACTCGGGTGGGGGCGCGCCGCGGTAGCGCACCCTTGGACGCCTGGGGCCAGGCAGGGGCTGGTGTGTCCGACGCCGGTTTGGGGTTCCCGCGGCCGCGGGGTGGTGTGAGCCGGGGACGGCGAGCGTGGTGCTCCGGCGCACACGCCGGGGCGATCAGTGAGGCGATGTGCTGAACCGAGCGAATCTGATCAGATCGCGTTCACCCATCGCTCATCTGTTGCAGTATCAGCTTCATTACCATACGTAATAATTTTTCTTGCACTTCCCTCTGCACACATCGGCCCCTCGCGACGCTTTACCGGTGGAAGCGCCCGCTTCCACCGCCGGGCCGTTGGGGCCGTGGCGGACAGGTTCCGTTGTTGGAGGGAACGTGCAGGACAACCTGACGTTCATCGAGATGTTGCTGGCCGCCCGGGTGTTCGGCCCCGACGTCCTGCGCGTCGGGCGCCGGCTGCTGAGTGCCGGGGTGCGGGTCGGGATCTCGGACATCACCGCCACGCCTCCGCGCGCGGGCAGCCCGGACGATCTGCGCCACGAGGTGGACAGGTGAGCGAAGGGGGCTCGGAAGAGTCGGGCGGCGCCGTGGGCCTGCCTGACCGCCCCCGCTTCATAGCCCAGCTGCCGCCGCGCCTTCAGGCGGAGTACTGGGACTTCCACGACAGCTCCTACGACGCGTACTGGGGCATCGCGTGGGACGCCCTCGGCTTCTCGGACGCGTACACGGTCGGCCTCGGGCCGCTGTGGCCTGAACCGGCGGCCGAGGACCCCGTCCACCCCGAGCGGGCCGCCGAGGCCCTGCGGACGCTGAGCGTCTCCGCAGTCCACGCCGCGAAGTCCGCCTCCCGGCTCGCGGTGTTCGCCTCCGACATCACCCTTGCGACCGGCGCGCTCGTCTTCGCCTGCGTCCTGCACCTGGCCGGGGACGAGAGCGGCGCCCGCTTCTGGTGGCAGTACGCGGCCGGCGCCGGCAACCGCACCGCCGCCTACTGCCTCTACCTCGACCACAGCAGCCACGGCGACTACCAGGACGCCCAGCACTGGGCCGGCCAGGCCCAGCCCGCCGGGAAACCCTTCACGCCCGCGCCATGGTGGGACGCCGGCACCGCCGAACCCGTCCCGGCCGCCGCCTACACCCGCATGGCCCGCAGCACCACCACCGCCACCCACCCCGACCTCGGCGACATCCCCCTGCCCGCCCCCCGCCTCGCCAAGCACGTCCTCACCGCCGCACCACCGCCCGCCCCCTGGGACTACCCCCTCACCCCCGGCACCTGGATGCTCGGCAGCAGGCGCCAAGGCAAGCCCGCCCCGCCGGACGGCGCCCCGCGGCGCCGACGAACCCACCCCGCACCCGTCACCGCCGGGCCCGCCACCACCACACCCGCGCGCTCGCCCGCGCCGACGAGGAGCCAGGCCCTGCGGGAGGCCCGCCGCGCCCTGGCCGTGGTCCGCGTCCTGCAGGGCCACCGCCTCGGCGTCGACATCCGGCAGATCAGCCAGGAGACCGGCCTGCCCGAGACCACCCTCACCCCCATCCTCAACATGCTCTGCGAGGAGGAGTTCGCCGACCCCATCACCGACACCGTCTTCGCCCCCGGTCTCGCCCTGGACCGCCTCGCCCTGCCCGGCGGCGCCGGAGCCACAGCCCAGCTCCAGCGCACCCTGGCCATCACCCGCCAGGAGATCGGCGCCGCCATCTACTTCGGCCGCTACACCGCCGGAGACATCCGCATCCCTCAAGCCTCCACCGCCGACACCACCCCGCCGGTCCGCGAGGACATCCCCTTCCGCTACGCCGGCCACGCCACCGCCATCGGCAAGTCCCTCCTCGGCCAGCTCGACCCGGCCGGCTACGCCGACCACGTCTCCCGCTACAAGCCCGAGGCCTACACCGAGCGCACGATCACCAGCACCCGCACCCTCCTGGAACGCCTCAACCGCCTGCGCCCCGGCGCACCCGTCTACGACACCTTCGAATACGGCGCCGAATGGTGCTGCTCCGCCGTCTCCGTCAGCGTCGGCGGCGAAGCCGTCTCCCTCGCCCTGTCCCTGCCCGCCGACCACATCCACCGCCTCGGCGACACCACCCAGCAACTGCGCCGCAAAGCCGTCCCGATCATGCTCACCCTGCTCCTGGCCGGCGAGATCCCCGCCGAAGGACCCGAAGAGGAGACCGAGCCGTCCCCATTGACCCAGACCACCGACGACGGCGTGATCACCCCCGGTGCCCTGGTACGCCTGCGCCGCATGTTCACCAAACCCGTGACCAGCGCGACAACGATCAGCAGCGCACCCCTGGCCTGGTCCGGCCCGCACCTGGTCACCGACGACACCTCCGCCAGCCTCTACTACTTCGACGCGGCCCCCGGCCTGATCCAGGACCCGGCCCTCACCCTGCCCCAGACCCTCACCGTCCGGCCGCAGGCCGACCCCACGCCGCAGGACACGCCCTCCGGCTGGGAACGGCCCGCCACCCACACCCCCGGGGAGCTCACCGTGTACCGGACCTGACCACGCCGTGCCGGAGCGGCCAACCCAGCGGGGGATTCGCGCCGTGCCGGGCGACCGGTGGTCGCGAGAGGCGCCCGGGTGTCCACGCCGCGCCGTGCCCGAGAGCTGACAGGGCGCCGACGTAGGCCCCGGAATGCGTGTGGCCCGTGTCCGAAGACACGGGCCACAGATGGCAGATCTATGATCTGCGTCACGACGGTGGGGTCCGCTGCGAACGAAACCCCGTGAAGCCGTCCGGGCTATGGAGCGACTCTCGGACAACCATGAGGGAGTAGGGGCCGCGTGGACAGGGTCGTCGGACGGCTCCGGACGCTCCCGGACGACCCCGGAGGCACCCCGACGCCCGCCATGTGAGTGCATCCATGTGACGTGCGCAGTTGTGGCGAGTCTGCGCGGCTGAGGCGTCTTTCGGCACCTAGGACCAGTTGTCCGGCTGGTCCACCGATGCGGACGCCGATGCACTGGCCGCCCTGACGGTGGGGGAGTTCGGGGCGTCGGTGGGCTGGCTGACTGAGCTGGGAACGGCGCCGTTGGCGGTGGTGGGGGAGGTGCGGGTGTTCGAGCGGTTCCGGTCGGGGTCGGGTGGCCTGCGGGTGACCGTGGCGTGGCCGGCCGCCCTGCGGGGCACCGCAGAGAGGACGGCGGACGGGGTGGTCCGGCACGGCGTCCCGTCCGCCCGGTCGGGGGAGGAGCGCGCGTGCCGCCGGTACGACTGCGGCGGCCTGGTCCCGGTGTCCTGGTACGCCGAACACGGGGCCGCGGCCGGCCCGGTGATGGAGGTCGGATGCGGCACGACCGGGACTCGACCGCGTACGCGGATGTGGGGACAGAGGGCCGGTGCCGCGGTGGAGGGGTCACCCAAATTTGGGTGACCCCTCCACGATGTTCGGGTAGTGGTGCGCCAGCACCGCCCGTGCCTGGCCGGGAGTGGGAGGCAGGGCGGGTGGATGCTTCCGCAGACCTGGCTCGACGGCGGCTGCCCATGACCACGGCGACTCGGACCAGCACCACACTGGACCTGCGGAAACTTGTGGAAGAGATCCCTCTTTTGGCGGCTGCGAGCGGCCTCAACCCGCTGGCTGCGGTGCCCGAACCGGGGGACACGCACGTCCTTCTTGAGGAGGACCTGGTCAACGCGGAGGACTTCATCGCCCTCGCCCACAGGTGTGGCGCCCGTGTCCTCTACTACGGCCACGACGCCTTCACCGCCGAGGACTTCGTCCTCCTGGACGACGCCGACCCGCTCGCCGACGGGCCCACCGTGGAACAGCAGCTCTCCCCGGAAGCCGCCCGGCGACTCCGGAAGCTGCGCAAGGCCGCCTCACGCCGCACCGGTCATGTCACCGCGGTGGTCATGTGCTTCATGGCCGAGGGCCTCCCCCACATGTGGATCGCACGAGCCGCCTGGCACACCGAGCTGACCGCCGAACGCGACCTCTTCCTCGCCGAACACGAATGCGCCCAGGAAAGCCGCGAGGAGGACGACAACGCCCGTAGGGCCGCAGAACAGCAACGTATGGCCGTGGAACTCGCAGACGACCCCGACTTCCGCGCAGCCACCAAGCGCACCCACCACCACGACATCGCCACCACTGCCTATCCCCCGCCGGACACCACGGACGCCGACGAACTCAAGGAACACCAGTGGCTGGTCCGCGGAGCCACCCGGGATGCGATCGAACTCGTCGACGCCGCAGCACGGCGTCTGTACGCAGCCCTCGGACGCGACCTCGACGCCCTCGCTCAGGAGATCGCATCCGCCGGCATTACTCAGGGCGCCACAACGGTCAAGGCACGCACGCTATTGGTCACTGACTTCCTGCTGGCCAAGACCGATGGCTACTCACCGCCCGCACGCTTCATCGACAGGCTCATGCTCCGCGTGCAGATGCACCAGCAACCCACTCGGCGCGCTCCGCTGGCCGAACCGCTGCCGCTGGGCTGAGCCGGGGCCGCCGCCACCCGCTGCACGTAGGCGCGGGCAGCGGGTTTAGACCGTGTCCTATGTGGTGAGGCGGAGGAGGCGTTTGTAGCAGCAGATGGCTGCGGCGAGGCCGAGGAATGCCAGGTAGTTGCGGGGGTGGCGTTCGTAGCGGTGGTTGAGCCGGCGGTAGCCGGTCAGCCAGGACATCGTTCGCTCAATCACCCACCGGCGGCGTCCGAGTCGCTCTGATGACTCGATGCCCTTGCGTGCGATGCGGACCCCGATGCGTTTGCAGCGTAGCCATTTCCGCAGGTGGGGAACGTCGTAGGCCTTGTCTGCGTGGAGGCGTTGGGGTTTGAAGTGGCGGCCGCGGTGGGGGTCGTGTCTCGTTGGGTGACCTGTGACCATGGGCTTCAGCGCGAGGCTGTCGTGGGTGTTGGCCGCGCTGACGCCGACGAGGAGGGGCAGTCCGTTCGCATCCGACAGGACGTGCATCTTGGAGCCCGGCTTGCCTCGGTCCACGGGGCTCGGACCTGTGAGTTCGCCCCCTTTTTGGCCCTCACGTGGGCGGAGTCCAGGACGGCACGGGAGAGATCGAGGAGGCCGGCGTCGTCCAAGCGGTGCAGGATCTCCTCGTGCAGCCGGCCCCATACTCCGGCCCTCGACCAGATCAGGAACCTGCGGTGGGCTGTCGACTTCGATATCCCGAAGCACGGCGGCAGCGACCGCCAGGCGCACCCGCTGACCAGCACGTAGACGATCGCCGCGAACAGCGTCTCATCAGGCGTATCCGGCGTCCCGCCACCCTGCGGCCGCACCTTGGACGGCGGGATCAGCGGCTCCGCGATCTCCCACAGCCCGTACGGAACTATCCAACTCCAAGTACCCCGCCCCATACCGACATCAACGACGCCTCACCACATAGGACACGGTCTTAGACGTCATCTCATTTGGCGCCTTGGGTGGGCTGTCGGCCGTGGTGGGGATTGTTGAGCGGCTGGTGCCGGATGAGTTGTGGGTGCTGTTCCAGCGGGTGGTTCCTGAGGCGCCGTCGCGGACGCAGGGCGGCGGCCGGCTCGCCGGCACGGCGATCGGGAAGTGCTGGCCGCGATCGTGTTCGTGGCAGCAGCTGCCCACGGCGTCTTTCGGGCCGTCGGGGGCGACAGCTGACCGGCGCTTTACCGAGTGGAGCAAGGCCCGGGTGTGGGCCAAGCTCCACCGTCTGGTCCTCGACGAGCTCGGTTCTCGCGGTGAGCTGGACTGGTCACGCTGTGCCATCGAGTCGGTGAACATGCGAGCCCTGAAAAGGGGGACCTGACGGGTCCGAATCCTGTTGACCGGGGCAAGTTCGGGTCGAAGATCCACTTGATCACGGAGCGGACCGGTCTGCCCCTGTCCGTCGCAATCTCGGGCGCGAACCTGCATGACAGCCATGCCCTGGAGCCCCTCGTCCGCGGGATACCGGCCATCCGGTCGCGCCGCGGCCGCCGACGGCGCAAGCCTGGCGAGCTCCACGCGGACAAGGGCTACGACTATGTTCACCTGCGGAGATGGTTACGCGGACGCGGCATCACGCACCGCATAGCCCGTAAGGGCATCGAGTCTTCGCAGCGGCTCGGCCGCCACCGGTGGACCATCGAACGCACCATGGCGTGGCTCGCCGGCTGCCGCCGCCTCCACCGCCGTTACGAACGCAAGGCCGAGCACTTTCCGGCCTTCACCAGCATCGCCTGCACCCTCATCTGCTACCGCCGACTCGCCAAATGAGATGACGTCTTAGAGGGCATTTCATCCCTTTGTTTCGTCCCGGATTGCCGGGTTGAGGGCGGTTCACGCACCGCGCCATGTAAGAGTGGCTTCGGCAGTGAGTCTGCAGGTTATAGGTTGATCATCGCGAGGTGGATCATTGCCTCGGAGCGGTGCGGACAGGCTTCGTAGTCGCGGGCCAGGCGGCGGCGGTTCATGAGTCAGCCGAGGGTTCTCTCGACGGTCCATCGACGAGGCAGGACTGCGAATCCCCCTGGTGGTGGGGTCGCGGCGGACGATGTGCATGTCGACGCCGAGGGTGGCGGCATGCTCTACGAGGTGCTGGCGGTAGCCGCCGGCGACCCAGGTCTTGCGGACGGTGGGGTGCTCGACAGCCACGCGCTCGATGAGGGTCTGGCCGGCGATGGAGTCCTGCACCCTAGCCGCGGTCAGCAGGACTACGGCGTGTTGGTGCTGAGAGTGGTCTGTGCAGCCGAGGGCGACTTTCCGCCATGATCGAGGGGGGCGAGGTCGGCGTCGGCCTCCTTGATCTCTTGCTGAAGGGCCTGGTAGCGGCGGGCGAGGCGACGCAAGGCCGTCCTGGCCGCCAAGGCAGGGTCGGTCAGGTCCCCGGTGGGCCGGGTCCGGGCGAGGGTGTCGATGAGCACGGCGGTGGGCAGTCCCCGCAGCTTCTCCCGCAGGGCGGAGGGCGCGGTGACCATCAAAGAACGGATCTGGTTGATGGTTTGGGTGCGGGCCTTGACCGCGCTCTTGCGGACCACGCGCAGCGCGCGGATGGCTTCCACGATCCCGTTGCGGCTCTTGGGCGTTCCGCTCGCAGTGGGAAGATAATTCAGCGCACCTACGAGGAGAATCGAGTAATCGACAACGATGAGTTTTACGTCAAAGTTGTCCCCTGAGGAATAGGAGGAAAAAATGCCGCTACTGGTCCAGACGACGACTCTCGCACGCCCCTCCTATCGCCTCGTCGAGGTGTACGACTCGGAGGCCTATCTCACCGACGACGACGCCATCGCCGCCGCGGAGCGGAACGTGGTCGGTGGCAATGGGTACCACCTCTACATGCTCAGCCTTCAGCCCGACCTGAAGGTGGAAGTGACCATTCGAGTGTGGGACGACCCCCAACCTTCGCCCGTGGATGTCGAGGGCTTCACGTCGGTCAGCCTCGAGTCTGAGACGGGGGTCCTTGTGGTCGGCCAGTTCGCGTTGGGACCCGCCGGGGAGATGTCCCTCCCGAGGCCAGGTGTCTACGAGGGGCGGGTCTCTTGGTCCGGCCGGGTCGCCGCTGCCCGATACTACGAACGGGCGCTTCGCGAGATCGAGGGCGATTGGAGCACCACACGGATCCGACAGTTGTGGGACGGCAACCCGCATCCCGAGCAGTACATCCTGGACCTCTGGTACGTTCGCGAACCCGAACCCGTGGACGACGAGGATGACTGAGGGACACGTCGCGGCGCAGACGGCAGGCCTGAGCGCGGTAGCTGATCGAGGCCCCGTTGCGTAGCCGCTGCCAGAGGGCGTGAGGGTCACGATCCCGTTGAGGAGCCGCAACCGGGAACCCCGGCTGCGGCTCCTTGGCCTTGTCCGAACGCTTCGGACGGGAGAGCCGTACGCACGACGTCGTGCGGTGGGTCGTGGAGGAGGTAAGCGGAGCCGGCTGAGGCGGCTCCGTGCTGTCGCGCCCGACGCGACGTCCGTTCGAGGTCCCGCAGGGCGGGGGCTCTAGCGCATAACGTTCCCTTAAAGAGCGTTTTGTCCCAGCGGGGGTGTTTCATAAGTCGCGCGGTGTCAGCAGATTGGGGCCGCGCACGGAGGCGTGTGAGGATCCGCCCGTGGAGTGCGATGTGTGTGGACGGGCGATGTGGCGGTGGCCGGCGATGCCGACTGTGTGGGAAGAGGAGATCTGGTCCTGTTCCTGGTGCCATGCCGCCACCCATGTGGGTGGCGAGTGGTTCGAGGTCTCGCGGCCGCCGTACTTGCCCGCGTCCGTGCGCTGGGAGAGGGCCGTCGCGGACGGCCTTCCCGTCGAGGTCTCTCACGCCTTCGGCATCTTCGGCAGGACGCTGTGCGGAATCCAGGAAGCCGGCATGTCGCCGTCCGATTACGTGTGGCGGCCGGAGCGGGAGAACGCCTGTGGCGCCTGCCGGGAAGCGGCGGCTGTCATCGCTGGCCGCAGGCGATGAGGGCCGAAGACGCGCGGGTCAGCGTGGCCCGGCGACTATGAGTCCTTCCAGTTCGGAGTCGACTCTCGTGTGAGCCTGCGGCTCATCAGGCCGATCATCGCGAGGCGGATCATCGCTTCAGAGCGGTGCGGGTGGGTTTCGTAGTCGCGAGCGAGGCGGCGGTGGTTCATGAACCAGCCGAAGGTCCGCTCGACGACCCAGCGCCGCGGGATGACCTTGAAGCCCTTCTGACCCGGATCGCGGCGGGTGACCTCGACGTCGATTCCGAGGATGGCGCCATGGTCGATCGCCTTGGTTCGATAGCCGGTGTCGGCCCAGGCCTTGGTGATTCTGGGGTGGGCCTTGGCGATGTGCGAGAGCAAGTGGATGCCGCCGGCGTTGTCGGAGACGCTGGCCGCGGTGACCCAGACCGCGAGGAGGAGGCCGAGGGTGTCGACGCCGATGTGGCGTTTGCGTCCTGCGATCTTCTTGCCCGCGTCGATGCCCTGGCCGGCGGCCGGGACGTTGGCGGAGGTCTTGACGCTCTGGGCGTCCAGCGCGCACGCGCTCGGTTCGGCGTCCCGGCCTGCGGCCTCTCGGACCAGTCGGCGGAGCAGGCCGTTGAGCTGGTCGAAGACGCCGTCCTTCTGCCATGCCGCGAAGTACCCGTACACGGTTTCCCACGGCGCGAAGTCGTGGGGAAGGTAGCGCCAGGGGATCCCGGTCCGGTCCACATACAAGACGGCGTCCATGATCCGGCGCAGGTCGTGCTCGGGCGGCCGCCCGATGTCCAGGCCCTTCCCTCGCCGCTCGGCCCTCCAGGTCGACAGAATGGGCTCGAGTAGTTCCCATCGGGCATCGGACAGGTCACTCGGATACGGCCGCTGTCGAGACATGTTTCGATAGTTCCGTCGGCCGCCATCCCACTACAGGGCGCAAACAGGGGTGAGTGGGGGCGCCTTGGGATCAGACAGGAGCGAACGGGCGGAAACGCACCCGGCTGCGGCATCAACCATCTCCCACGTCACGGACTACGACCCTGACCTCAGCAGTCCCAGGCCATTCCGCTAGCCAAATGACCGCCAAACACCCCCTACGGGATAAAACGCTCTTTTAGACCGCGGCTGGCACCCGGAGCCGGGGTGTGGCTGGTTAGGGTGCGGGTAGCCCGTGCCGAACTGGCGTGCACGGGTGAGGCCCGATGCCCAGCTGCTGGGCACTTGCCGCACGGTTCCAGGGACCGCCGACGAGGGTCTACCGCGTCGGCTGAGGGGGGATAATGTCGGAAATAGTTCTGCCGCGCGAGTATCGAAGCAAGCCCCGTAAGAGGCTCAAGATCGCCGGCTTGATCAGCGCGCCCCTGCTGGTTCTCATGTTGAAGCTTTGGACCGAGCCATTCCCCTTCGGATTGCAGGTATCGACCACCGTTGTGGTGCCGGCAGCCATCGCCTGGCTCTTGTACATGGCGCCCCGCGGGTTCACACGGATCGACGAAGACGGTATCCGCTTGAAAGCCCTGCGCAGAGTGCGCCACCTGACCTGGGCCGACATTTACGACATACGCCGTGGGACCGGCTCTCACGACAAAACCACCGTCTACGCCCACCTTATTGACGGCCCGCCGTGTCATTCTGCCGTTCATCGACGCCGATCTCGGTGACCTGGGCTTCCTGCGGGAACTCGCCACCCTCCGCACCGTCCTGGAGTCCCAGCGCACGTCCACCTGGGCCCCCGACCCGCGCATGGAGACGGTCATCGCGCATACGCAGACGCGCTTCGAGGCGAAACTACTGGCCGTGGTCCTGGGGACCGTGCTCAGCGCGGCACTGGTCATCGGCTTGATTACCTACTGGCCCTGACGGCACTGCTCCGCTGCCGACCGGCGTACCCCGCGCCCCGCGAGACCGGGCGGACGGGGGACGAAGCGGCGTACGGCGCCGCAGTCGGCGATGTTCGTGCTGTTCAGGCTCATAACCGGCGGTCATGAGCCCGTTACGGCCGGGCTGGGAAGCGCGGCTGCGGCTTCGGTCTCGGCTGTATGGGTGAGGGGTTGCCGGTCACTTTATGTCGGGTTTTGGCATCTTGGTGTGCCAGGTCTGCGGCCTCACCCCCCCGGCGTCCCCGTTTCGACGGCCGGGAACCCGGTTTCGGCGGCTGGGGACACCAGGGGTCGGGCCCAGCCCGCGCCGATATGGCGTGCGTGGACGAGGCCCGGCGCCCGGTTTCCCGGGGAGTACCGCCGGGCCGCCCCAAATCGCGCTACCTGAAGCGGATGCAAGAGCGCGGCCTGGAGCGCACGCGGCGCTGGATCGCCAATGAGGAACGCCGCGGCGGGAGCGTGAGCGCGGGGCGAAGCTCGGCAGCACGCAGATCACCCCGCCTCATGACCACATCAACGACCTGGGCGGAGCAGTCACTGGTCAGCGCCACCCGCTCCTGGCACGGCCCGGATACCGCTCCTGTCCTCGAGTACGTGTCCTTCCGCGAGACGGCACACGCGAACGCTCTCGGGAAGGCCTCCCTCGCCCAGCTCACCGAAGACCAGCGCAAGGACCACCTCAACCGCCACTGGCTCATCGAGCTGACGGCGAACACCATCACCGACCCGCTGAAGCTGGAACGCAGCCTGACCACCGCCGGCCAGCGCCCCGTGTACTACGACCGCCAGGAGTACAGCGACAACGACAACTGCGCCGCCGTCGCCCTCTCGCTGCCCGGCCGTAACGGCTGCGTCGGGATTTCCCTGCCCCCCACCTCCCACCCCCGCATCGGCGAAGCCTCCCGTCTGCTGAACGACCGATCTACCAAGGCCTTGCTGTCCCTGGTCCTGACCCTCACCGCGGAAAAAGGGGCTCAGGCAGACGACAGCCCGGTCCAGCCGATGTACCTGACGCATGCGGTATCCCCGCCGGAGCTTCGAACCACCGCAGGTGATCTTCTGGCAGCGTGAGAGGCCCACGGAGGAGACGATGCTGCCCTCGACCGTGCCGCCCACGCCTACGTATGCGCCGTGCGTGGCTCCTGCCACCGCCAGCGTCCCGGCGCCTTGCGGCCCGCTGTGACGCGGCGGGGGAGGACGAGTTGTCCGGCTGGTCCACCGACGCGGACGCCGACGCGCTGGCCGAGCTGGCGGCCGGAGTGTTCGGGGCGTCCGTGTGCCGGCTGACCGCGCCGGGCACGCGGCCGTGGCGGTGCCGGAGGAGGTGCGGGTGGTCGACCAGTTCCGGTCGGGGTTGGGCGGCCTGCGGGGCGCCGCCTCGGTGGACTCGGTGGGGTGGTCCGCCACGGGGTGATCTACGCCGGCCCAGGGCCGGAGTGCGTGTGCGAGCGGCACGACTGCGGCGGTGTCGTCCCGGTCGACTGGTGCCGTGAGCACGGGACGGCTGCCGAACCGGTGATGGAGTGGCACCCCGGCGGCGGAATCCGCTGCGAGGGCCTGACCCGCAGTCGTGCCGGGGCGGTCGTCTGATCCGTTCTCGCCACGACCTGGCAGAGAGGTTCCGCCGCCGCGAGGCGTCGGCGGCGGAGCCCTGTTGGGGGCGCGGGTACGGGCTGCGTGTGGGTGGTTGGCGGGTCGGGTTGACCGTTTCCCCGGTGAACGGCGTCCGCCGACCGGGTGAGGCGGGGGCGGGCGTCTGGGCGTGTCGTGGTCATGCTGGCTATCCCTCCGGGTCGGGAAAAGCCGATCTGCCGCCATCGGCCAACAGCTTGCGGGCACCAATATCGGCTGTACCACCCGCCTGAACATCATTCATAGTTCGGATTGCATCAGCCGCTGGACGTGCTCGGTCATGAGCGAGTCAAGGACGATCACGCTGAAAAGAAGCGATGTCAGGCTGGCTGTTGGTTCATGTCAGACTCTTTTTCCGGACGGGTGTGACACCAAGACAATCCGCGAGTACTATTCGATCATGACGAAAGACTTGCTGTATAGCGCTTCTGTCGACATGTGGATCGACCGCAGCATCTTTGGGGTTAACGAAGCGTCAACTAAAGACGTACAGGGCGAGATTTGGTCGCTCATGGAAAACGACGGCACCCCGGTCAGGGTGGGCATCGGTGCCGTTCTCTTCTATAGCACCGTCGGAACACACAGGTCGACGGTGAGGGTGGAAATCCGGACCGCATCGCTCTGCCCCGATCGGGGGTTCGAATCCATTTTTCATGGCGCCTACCGAAGCCTCAGCGGTCAGGCGATCCTCTCGAACATTGATGGACCGACCCTTCGGTTCACCTTGGAGACCGAGACCGACTACATCCTGAGTGTCTGGCGAAAGGGTGGTGAAACCGCGCGAGCGAGATATGACGACATGGTTGGCGTCGTATCCACCATCCAAGGACTGGAGGAATACGTGATCCAGTTCGTTACGGAGGGGCGTTCAGGTCATGAGAATGTGCGAGCTTCCCCGGGAAACTCGCACATTCGTTTACTCAGCTACTACTTGGGATCCCATTTCTGATTGTCGGACCCGCTGCACGTCCATAGATGGACAAGGGTACCGTTCGTGGTACCTGCCCCTCTGACATCGAGGCAGAGTCCGGTCTTCTTGTGCACGATTGACCCGGCGTATGAAGGGTGTGCTTCCCATTTCTGTGTCTCTGAACCGGAGCAAGCCTGGTTGGTGACGCTGGCGCCCGAGTTTCCACCGTCAAGGCAGCTGTTTCCGTATACCCGGAGTTCTTTGTCTTCATTCCATGAAAAGTCCTGCGCGGGTTGCCCGCCGTGAGTCCAGATTTTTGCTTTGAATCCCGGTGCTCGACCTCCGATATCCAACGCCTTGCCCGAGTGTCGCGAAATGAGAGAAGCCGGAATTATGTTCTGATAGTTTGTGATGAATATTTGGATTTCATCGCCGTGCAATATTCGATCGCGTGCGTACCAGGTCGACAGCTTTCCTCCTGCCGAACCGTTAGCCCCTCTGGGTACATAGCGAACTGAGAAGTCTCCCTGGCCGCCCCCTTCCGCCGTTGACGCGAAGGGGAACTCGTCGCACTCGTACTCGGGGTTGCCTTTGGCGATTTTTGCGCACTCTGCATTCTTGGCGTTGCGGTTCTTTTTGGAGATTTCCTGGGCGTCCTTATAAAGTTGATCGCCCAGCTGGGCGTTAAATTCTGGGTAATTGCGGGTCAAGTAGGTTGTTTGAGCATCATGCATCCAGCCTGGAATTTTCTTCTTATGGGTCACCGCAGGGTCTGTACTGTCGGTCATGTGGTAGGCGTGGAATATGTGTTCCGCGACCTGCTTTACGTTCTGGTCTTGATAATCGTAGGAGAAGTAGGGTACCGGACGGTTGAATACGGCACCTTCTGGGCCTACTCCGGTGATATTCTCAAGATAGGATGCGGAGTCCATTCGTAGGGACTGATCGGGGCCCGAATACCAAGCGGAGGCCCTCCGCTCGCGCGGAGAAGACATAGTCCCGGTCGCTCGTGTGATGGAGCATCGCGGCTCACCTCCGCTCGCGCGGAGAAGACCGGTTCGCCCCGAGGATCGGATGGGCGGGCGCGGCTCACCTCCGCTCGCGCGGAGAAGACCGGCTCCGCTCCATCGCCGGACCCCGCGGTCTCGGCTCACCTCCGCTCGCGCGGAGAAGACTGAAGTCGGCAAAGATCTGGTGGAAGTACGGACGGCTCACCTCCGCTCGCGCGGAGAAGACGGGGTCGGCGCCGAGGTCGTAGACGTCCAGGGCGGCTCACCTCCGCTCGCGCGGAGAAGACCCTTCGCGACCTGGCCGTCTAGAGGTCTTTTGCCATTCGTTTGCTGTTGGCTCTCATGGCCTCGATCTGGTTCGTGGGGGGGCGTTGTCAGTGGTGGCTGCTATGCCTGTCTGCGTGATGCGACGTGACCACAGCGTAGTGAGCTGGTCCTGTCCTGATGGTCGTTTGTGGGGGAAGGCTCGGGGTCTTTCTCGGCGCTACCCGGTGATGTGTCATCTGCTGGATGCGGCTGCCGCGTGTCAGGTGCTGTGGGATGGGGTGCTTGGTGAGGGGCTGCGTGGGCGGATCAGTCGGGCGTTGGGTTTGTCGACTGGTGAGGCGCGGGCGGTTGTCTCCTTTTGGGCTGGTTTGCATGATTTAGGGAAGATTTCTCCGCCGTTTCAGGCACAGGTCGGTGAGGCGTTCGCGTTGCTGCGTGATGAGCCGGTGTATGGCTTCGCGGTCGGGGCTGAGGGTGAGTGGGGGTTCCGGCATGAGGTGGCTTCGCATTGGGCGTTGGCGGGGCTGTTGGCTGAGGTGGGGTATCCGGAGGGGCGTCGGTTACCTGATGGGCGGCAGCTGCTGCGGGGTGCGGTGGGGCATCAGGTGGCGCAGTTGCTGGGTGGGCACCATGGGGTGTTCGGTGGGGTGCTGCGGGAGCGGGAGCTGTTGCGGGCGTCGGACTATCAGCCGGGTTTGGGTGGTGAGGGGTGGGCGGCGCAGCGGTGGTCGCATTTTGCGGAGTTGCGGCGGGTGACGGGGGCTGGTGCTGTGCCGGTCGCGGGGTTGCCGGCGGAGTTGGCTGTGGTGGTGTGGGGGTTGGTGGTGGTGTCTGACTGGCTGGTGAGTCAGTCGGAAGTGGTGGAGTCGTTGTTGCCGCCGGTGGGGTGGGGTGGTTCGGCGGCTGAGGTGGATGGGCATTGGCAGCGGGTGTGTGGGGTGGTCGCTGGTGTGGCGGCTGCTGCCGGGGTGGGCAGGGCGCGGTTCGCGGTTGAGGGCTTCGTGGAGATGTTCGGGTTCGCTCCGAACCCGCTGCAGGAGGACATGGTCGGTGAATTGCCGGGCTTGGTGGGGCGGGGTGGGCCTGGGTTGGTGCTGGTGACGGCGCCGACCGGGGATGGGAAGACGGAGGCTGCACTGTTTGCCGCCTCGGTGTTGGGCCGGGCTGCCGGTTCTCGGGGTTTGTATATGGCGTTGCCGACGATGGCGACGGCGGATGCGATGTTTGCGCGGGTGCGGCGGTTCGCCGAGTCGGCGTTGGATGGCGACCGTGCGTTGACGTTGCTGCATTCGATGGCGTGGTTGCGTCCTGCCGGTGCTGTGACGGTTGCTGGCCGGGTGGATGTCAGTTTGAGTGCGGGGACGGCCGTGGAGGGCGAGGCGTGGCTGCGGGGGCGGCATCGGGGGTTGTTGGCGCCGTTGGGTGTGGGGACGGTCGACCAGATTCTGACTGGGGTGTTGCCGGTCCGGTATGGGCCGATGCGGCTTTTCGGGCTGGCGGAGAAGGTGGTGGTGGTCGACGAGGCGCATGCGTACGGGCCGTGGATGCATCAGCTGATGGTGCGGTTGCTGGAGTGGCTGGGGGCGTTGGGTGCTCCGGTGGTGTTGTTGTCGGCGACGTTGACGGGGCGGTCTGCGACTTCGCTGGTGGAGGCGTATCGGCGGGGGGCTGGTTTCGCGGATGAGGCGGTGGTGGAGCCGCGGTATCCGGGCTGGCTGTATGTGAGTGCTGTGAGTGGTGAGGTGTCGGCGGGGCGGCAGGTGGCCAGTGGGCGGGGTCGGACGCTGGATGTGGTGGTGCGGCCTGTGGTGTGGGATGTCGCGGAGCGGGCTGTGGGGGTGCGGCGGGGTGGGCGCCGGGAGGCGTTGCGGGAGGCGTTGCGGGAGGTGGTGGAGGGGGGTGGCACGGCGCTGGTGTGCTGTACGACGGTGGCGGAGGCGCAGCAGACTTTTCGTGATCTTGTGGTGGCGTTTCCTGACCTGTCGGGGTGTGAGGGGGCGTTGCGGTTGTTGCATTCGCGGTTTCCCGCTCGGGTGCGGCAGCGGATCACGGAGGAGTGTGAGGCTGCGTACGGCAAGCCTCGGGGTGGCGAGGAGCCCGTGGTGCGGGCAGCGTCGGTTCTGGTGGCGACGCAGGTGGTGGAGCAGTCCCTGGATCTCGATTTCGATGTGGTCGTCAGTGATCTGGCTCCGTTGGCTCAGTTGCTGCAGAGGGCGGGGCGTTGCCGTCGCCACGCGCGTGGTGTGGGGGGCCGTCCGGGGTGGGCTGCGGAGGAGGACCGGCCGCGGCTGGTGGTGCTCGATCCGCTGGCGGATGCGGCGGTGGATGTTCGTCCGCCGGTGTCGTGGGATCGGGTGTATGACGCGGGTCTGCTGAGGCGGACGTCGTTGTTGCTGGCACGGGAGCGTTCGGGGATCGCGGTGCCGGGGGCGGTGCAGCGTCTGGTGGACGAGGTGTACGCGCCTGAGTTTGTCGACGGTCTGGATGAGGCGGTGGGGCGTGAGCTGGCCCGGTTGGATGGGGAGCGGCTTGCGGGGGAGTCGGTGGAGGCGTATCTGGCCGACTTGGTGTCTGTCTGCTCGCCGGCGGATGTGGCTGGGGATCTGTCTCGGTTGACCCAGCCGGACAGTGGTGTGACGGAGGAGTTGTTGACCACGAGGCTGGGGGCGGATTCAGGCCGTGTGGTGTGTGTGTACGCCCAGGTGGATGGTTCGGTGACGCTGGACGAGGCTGGGCTGATGGTGTTGCCTGCGGGCTCGTTGTCCCCGGAGGACGTGGCGGACGTGATGTCTTATGTGACGCCTGTTCCTGGCGGGTGGCTGCGGGGGAGTGAGGCTGATGTCGTGCCGGCCGGGTGGGAGAAGCACGCGGTGTTGCGTGGCGTGGTGCTGCTGGTGATGCGGCGGACGGATGGGGCTGGTTGGTCCTGCCGTCACGGCGAGCGTGTGTTCGAGATGTCCGACGTGGGTCTTGAAGCGTCTTGAAGCCCAGTTTCGAGTTTCTTGCTTTTCGAGCTCCAAACTTCGCTAGCGTTCAACTCGCCCGAGAATCAGCCATTTGGCAGCTCTATCCACGGATTTGATGCCATACACCCGCTTGCGCAGGTACAGGAGATCGACCTCTGCTGGCCGCGAGCGCCAAACGGCTCACCCCCGCTCCGGCGGGGACTCCTTTCCCTGATTGTCGTCTACCGGATCGGACGTTTTCCATGCCTGATGGCATCTACAGCCTGGTCGATGAGGGGTGGATCCCGGTGCGGTGGCGGCCGGAAGCCGGCGCGCGGGAGTTACCTGACCGGGTGGGTCTGCGTGATCTGCTGTTGCGCGCGGGGGACATCGCGGGCCTTGACGTGCCTGACGCTCCGGCGCACGCCGCGTTGCTGCGGGTGCTGTACGCGCTGACGGCTCGGGTGACGGGCCTGGACCTGGCAGGGCCCGACTGGGCCGACCGGCGCGTCGAACTGCTGGTAGAGGGGCGGCTGCCGGCTGGTAAAGGCCGTCCGGGCGGAGGTGGACCGCCGGGGGTGGAGGGGTATCTCGCCCGGTGGCGGGAGCGGTTCTTCGTGTTCGACCCGGTGGGGGGTCGTCCGTGGATGCAGGACGCGCGGCTGCGCGAGCAGTGCGATCGGCAGAACACGGCCGGGGTGAACAAGCTGATCATCTCGCGGCCGTCGGGCAACAATCACGCGTGGTTCCGGCACGGCAGTGATGCGCGCCCTGATCTGCCGGCGGTGCCGGAGGCGGTGCTGAACCTGCTGGTGTGGCACTACTGGGGGCCGTCGGGGCGGTGCTCGGCGCGTGAGGTGGGCGGGGTGAAGAGCGCGAGTGCGTCGGCGGGGCCGTTGCGGACGGCGCTGTCGTATCACCCCGAGGGCGCGAGTCTGTTCGAGACGCTGTTGGCCGGGCTGGTGCCGCCGCGGAGTTCGGACAGGCAGGAGCGGGACTTGTGCCCCTGGGAGTGGGAGGAGCTGCCTGACCCTGCCGGTGTTCCGTTGCTGCCTCAGGGGCCATGTTCGCGGCTGACGGCATGCTCGGAGCACGCGGTGCTGCTGGTGCCCGACGAGAGCGGGCAGCTGGTGGCGGACGCCTATGTCACCTGGGCCTTTCAGGGGGAGCGGAGGCCGCGCGATGACGATTTCCTGATCTGGCAGACCAGTCAGCAGGGCAACCGGTACCCGAGGCCGGCGGATGCGCGCCGGGGCCTGTGGCGGGATCTGGACGCGTTGTTGCTGCTGGAGCCGTCGGGGACGGCACAGCCGGTGCGGCCGGTGGTGTTCCGCACGGCGCAGGAGGTCACCGAGCGGCTGCGGGTGCGGGCTCTGGGCTTCGATCAGGAGGGTCAGGCCAAGGACTTCCAGTTTGTTGACGCCTCCACGCCCGTGGTGTTCGACCTCGTCGAGGAGCGGGCTCCGCGGACGGCGCCCGCGGTGGGGCGGCTGCGGAGTATGGGGGAGATGTTCGGGTGGCGTCTGGAGCGTGCTGTGCGGCGGGCGTGGGCCGCGTACGTCGATGACGCGAAGGCCGATGGGGACGCCTGGGTCGGTGATGCGGCGGGCCGGTACTGGCCGCAGGCCGAGAAGGAGTTCTGGAGCCGGTTCGCCGGTCTCGACCGCAGCGGGGAGTCGCCGGACGTCGGGCTGAACACGGGCGAGGCGCGTAAGGCGTTCTTGCGGTTGGCCGAGGAGGCGTACGAGGCGGTCACCGCCACCGTGACGCGGACCCAGCGAGGGGCCAAGGCGGTCAGCGACGCGCGGATCGAGCTGTACGGCGGCAACCGCAAGAAGAAGTAGCAGCGCACGGCAGTGGCTGCCGTGCGGGGATACGGAGTGGGAGGGGCTGTGGAATGACGGCGACGACGGCAGGGGCGGAGCCGGTGCCGGCCAGCATGGGCGGGCAGGTCCTGGTGCCAGGGCAGCGGCAGGGTGACCGGGGTGCACGGGAGCGGGCGTTCGTGGCGTGGGTGGAGCGGCTGTGTGCCGAGGACCCGGGGGCGCGGGCGGCGCTGCGCAGCGGGTTGCGGAAGGACTTGGACGCGGTGGTGCGGATGCACCGGTTCGTGGCGCCGTGGCTTCCTCAGGACCGTACGCCCAGGGAGGTGCAGCAGGCGTACTACGCCGTCGCCTCGATGATTGCCGCGCAGCCCCGTTCCGCGGCCAGTGAGGACGGGGCCGGGCCTGCGCAGGGCGAGGCCGGTGCGGTGGCGGTGCCCGTCGGCGCGGAGGGTGCGCGCGGTCGCACGGGGCCGGTGTGGGGCAGCAGTCTCGGTGCGGCGTTCGCAGCTGCGGCTGGGGGACGGGAGGCGGTGATGCGGGAGGGCACGGCCGAGAGTCGGCTGAACCTGCTGACCCGGCAGAGCCTGCCGGGGCTTCACCGTCACCTGCCGGCCTCGGTGGCCTACCTGAGCTCCCTCGACGTGAGCGTCGACTTCTCCCAGCTGCTGTCGGACCTGGCGCAGTGGCAGCGCCACTCGGGGCGCATCGCCCGCCGATGGCTGCAGGACTACTACCGAATCCGCGCCCGTGACGCGCATGAGGCCGCCAAGCGGGCCGACGACCAAGGCGCCGGCGAAGCCCCCGCTTCGCTTTGAAACCCCAGTGATGTGCCCGGACAGGGCGCGCACCGTTCGCATCGTTACGTCAGGAGATCAGTCATGCCCACAGCACCCGCCCGGTTCATTGACATCCATGTCGTGCAGTCCGTGCCGTTCGCCAATCTCAACCGCGACGACACCAACTCCGTCAAAACGGTGCAGTACGGCAACACGCTGCGCACGCGGGTCAGCAGCCAGTCCTGGAAGCGGGCGATCCGCGGCGCGTTCGAGCAGCAGGTCGGGGACGCCGCGCTGCGGACGCGCCGGATCGGCGAGCGTGTCACGAAGCTGCTCCAGGAGCGGGGCTGGCCTGTGGATCTCGCCGAGCGGGCCGGAGCCCACCTCGCGGCCGCGTCCAGCATCAAGTTCGAGTTGGCGAAGGACGGGGACAGGCAGCAGATCGCGAACAAGGTGCTGACCAACGCGATGGTGTACGTGCCCGAGGCGGCTGTGGTGGAGCTCGCCGATCTTGCGCAGGAGCACCGGGAGACGCTGGAGTCGGCGAAGGACATCAAGAAGCCGGCGGACAAGAGCGTGCTGCCCAAGGAGCCGGTCGAGCGGGTCCTGCGGTCCCGTAACGGAGTGATCAACCTGTTCGGGCGGATGCTCGCCGAGGTAGACGAGGCTGGCGTTGACGGTGCCGTCCAGGTCGCGCACGCCATGACGACCCATCCCACCGATGTCGAGCTCGATTATTTCTCCGCCGTGGACGATGTCACCGCCGTCTGGGGGGACTCCAGCGGCAGCGGGCACATGGGGCACGCCGAGTTCAGTGCCGGCACGTTCTACCGCTACGCCACCCTCGACCTGCGCGACCTGGCGCACAACGCGGGTGGCACCCCGCAGGAACTGCGGGAACTGGCCCACGGCTTCCTCCAGGCTTTCATCACCTCGCTGCCCCAGGCCAAGAAGAACTCCACCGCCGCCCACACCATCCCCGACCTCGTCCACGTCAGCGTGCGCTCCGACCGCCCCCTGTCGTACGCGGCCGCGTTCGAGCAGCCGGTGTCCGCGGCCATCGAGGGCGGCTACGGTGCCCCGAGCCGCGAAGCGCTCGCCGGGTACGCGCGTGCGGCCAACACCATGCTCGGCACCCGGCACATCCTGACCGCCGGCTGGACCAGCCTGGAGACCAAGACACTGCAGGGCCTGGGCGAACGCCACGACGCGTTCGACGACCTGCTGACCGCGGCCCTGGACGCCGCACTGGCACAGCCGAGCGGATCTGCCGCGTGACCACCACCGCACGGCCCGCTCCCGAGGAGGGGATCCTGCTGCGGCTGGCCGGTCCGCTGCAATCGTGGGGCCGCCTCTCCCACTTCAACGAGCGCGACACCGCCCATTTCCCGACCCGCTCCGGCGTCATCGGTCTCCTTGCCGCAGCCATGGGCCGAACCCGGGAACAGCACATCGACGACCTAGCCACCCTGACCCTGACCGTGCGGATCGACCGTCCCGGTGTGCCCCTGCGTGATCTGCACACCGTCGGCGGCGGCCTGCCCGCCCGCGCCACCGTCACGACCGCCGAGGGCAAGAAACGCGGCGGCGACACCACCACGCTCAAGACCCACCGCACTTACCTCTCCGACGCCGCGTTCACCATCGCCCTCACCACCACCAGCGACACCCCAGAGGGCCTCCTGCGCGAGACGGCCGCCGCGCTGATCCACCCGAGGTGGCCACTCTTCCTGGGACGGCGCTCCTGCCCGCCCGAGGGCCCGCTCCTGCTCGGCTCCAGCGACGACGTACTGCACCATCTACTCCACTTGCCGATCGCCGCACGACCGCCGCGCGCCGGCCACCATCCCGACGTCACGTTCACCTCCGACCGCCCCCTGGACCGGCTGCCCGTCCCCGGAGCACTACGCACAGCAAACGCCGAAGACGGGGACATGCCGGCCGGGCAGATCAACGACCATCCCGCCAGCTTCCACCCCCAGCGGCGCAGCTACCGGGCCCGCCCGGCCTACCAGCGCATCCTCCGCCTGCCCGCCGACCAGTACACCGGCTTGGGCACCGCCCACCTGAACACCCTCGGCTCGTACACCGCCGAGCACCTGGCCCAGCCGGAAAGCAGCCCGCGATGACTGTCTACCTCACGCGTATCGTCCCTGACCCCCGGTCCCGCGAGGCCCGGCGTGACCGCACTGCCGTTGACCTCCACCGCCGGCTCATGTCCCTGTTCCCCGACGACGCCGGCCCCGACCCGCGGGCCCGCTTCGGTGTGCTGCACCGCATCGACGACACCCCCGCCGGTCCGCACCTGCTCATGCAGAGCACCCACCGACCCGACCTGGACAAGCTCGCCGGCACCTACGGGACCGCCGCCACCCGGCCCCTCGACGTCATGCTGGACGCGCTGCGGCCGGGCCTGACCGTCCGCTTCCGCTGCGTGGCAAGCCCAGTACGCAAACCCGGCGCTTCCACCCGCGCCGCCTACAACCTGCCAGCCGTCGTCGCCCTCTCCGGAACCGCAGCCGACGAATGGTGGGTGCGGCAAGCCGACATCGCCGGCCTGAAGGTCCTCAGCCTGCACTCCCAGCCCGTGGACGCCGCCCGCGGAACCCGCACAGGCGCCAGCACGCAGCGCATACGCCACGCCCGCACGCGCTTCGACGGCAGCGCGACAATCATCGACGCCCACCAACTCCGCATGAAGCTCACCGACGGCATCGGCCGCGGCAAGGCCTACGGCTGCGGACTCCTCACCGTCGCTCCCACCCGGGCGGCTACCCCATGACGACACAGCCCACACCGCCACGCCGACCTGGTGACGCCCGCCGCCGCCTGGCCAAACCCACCGTCGCGATGCTGCCGCGCATCGCTGACTCACTCTCATTCCTCTACCTCGACGTCGTCCGAATCCACCAGGACGACACCGGCGTGCGCGCCGAAGTGACCAGCGGCCGCGGCACCGAATCGGTCTACCTGCCTACCGCCGCCCTCAGCTGTGTCCTCCTCGGCCCCGGAACCTCCATCACGGCCCGCGCTCTAACCACACTCGCCCGCCACGGCACCACTGTGCTCATCACCGGCTCCGGAGGAGTGCGCTGCTACGCGGCCGCCCTTCCCGACTCCCTCAGCACAGCCTGGCTCGAACGCCAGACCCGAGCGTGGTGCGACGATGACCGGCGCCTGGCCGTGGCCACCGCCATGTACGAGAAGCGATTCGGAAGGGACAGCCTTCCCAAGCAAGCGACCTCACTTGCCCAACTGCGCGGCATGGAAGGGCAGCGAGTCAAGGCCCACTACCGGCTCCTGGCCCAACAGCACCGAATCGGCCGATTCCGCCGGACCTACGACCCAGACGCCTGGGACAGCCAAGACCCGGTCAACCTCGCCCTCTCCGCTGCCAACACCTGCCTCTACGGCATCGTTCACGCCGCGATCCTCGCCTTAGGCTGCTCACCTGCTCTGGGCTTCATCCACTCCGGCAACCAGCAGGCATTCGTCTACGACGTCGCCGACCTCTACAAGGCCCAGCTCACCATCCCGCTGGCCTTCTCCCTGCACGCCTCCCCCAACCCGGAGGCAACAGCCCGCCGATCCTTCCGTGACGGCCTCCGTCTCTTCAATCTGCTCCCACGCATCGTCGCCGACCTCCAAGACCTACTCGACCCTGACACCCAGCACGCCGTACCAGACGTCGAGGAAGAACTCGTAGACCTATGGGACCCCGTCACCGGCCCCATCCGCGGCGGCACAAATCACGCCTCCTCGCCCGAGGCCCCAACAGGTGGGTTCACATGGCCTCAATGATCGTCATCGCGGCCTCGGCGGTACCCCCTCATCTACGAGGGGCACTCAGCCGCTGGCTTTTGGAAGTGACCCCGGAGCTGTACGTCGGCACCGTCTCAGCACGTGTCCGGGAACAGCTTTGGGAATCAGTTGCCGCCGCCAGTCAGGAGGGTTCGGCAGTCCTGGCCTATCCAAGCGACAACGAACAGGGCTTCAATCTCCGGACCACCGGAAGCCAACGCCGGAGGCCCACAGACTTCGACGGCCTCACACTGATCACCTTCCAGCACGACGATAACGAGATGGCAAACCGCTCATAGCTGGGCAGGTCAGAAAGGGTGCTCTCCGCGCGAGCGGAGGTGACCCGCGGATTGACGTTCCGGACGCTCCGGGCCTCGTGTGCTCTCCGCGCGAGCGGAGGTGACCCGTCCGCGCCATGGACTCGATGATGGTCATGGCCGTGCTCTCCGCGCGAGCGGAGGTGACCCGATTCTCCTCCCGAGGAAGGGCACCGACGTCGGGTGCTCTCCGCGCGAGCGGAGGTGACCCGTGGCGCACGGTCAAGAAGGAAGTCCTGGTCCCGTGCTCTCCGCGCGAGCGGAGGTGACCCGGTGGGGGAGGGGGCGAGCGCCCACCGCACGATGTGCTCTCCGCGCGAGCGGAGGTGACCCGCGTGAGATCCGCCGGCAGGCGGCGGCAGATCCGCCGGCAGGCGGCGGCGGAGCGGTGCTCTCCGCGCGAGCGGAGGTGACCCGGAGACCTCGCGATGAGCACCCCGATTGCTGGAGTGCTCTCCGCGCGAGCGGAGGTGACCCGGAGAAGAGGACCGATGTCCCACATCATGCCCGGTGCTCTCCGCGCGAGCGGAGGTGACCCGGCCGCCCTTTGGGGGACGGCCTGAGCGCGCACGTGCTCTCCGCGCGAGCGGAGGTGACCCGCCATGCCGCAAGACGTCACCGACGCACTGGGCGTGCTCTCCGCGCGAGCGGAGGTGACCCGCCAGCTCCCCGATTCCAGGGAAGCCGCCGGCCGTGCTCTCCGCGCGAGCGGAGGTGACCCGTCCTCAGGCTCCGGGGCCGGCCCCGCGGCTTCGTGCTCTCCGCGCGAGCGGAGGTGACCCGCCGGTGAATCGGCATTCGACTCCATCGTGAAAGTGCTCTCCGCGCGAGCGGAGGTGACCCGCACGATCGGATCCCGCGTGTGGACGGCCGACCGTGCTCTCCGCTCGAGCGGAGGTGACCCGGTGTGCTTGAGTCCGTAGCCACGGCTACCGGGGTGCTCTCCGCGCGAGCGGAGGTGACCCGGGGCAGGGACCACGTACAGACGGGGCCGGGGGGTGCTCTCCGCGCGAGCGGAGGTGACCCGGCGTCGGGGATGCCCCATGAGCGGATGGCTCGGTGCTCTCCGCGCGAGCGGAGGTGACCCGCTCCTGATTGAGTCGTGGGGACTGCGTTGGGGGTGCTCTCCGCGCGAGCGGAGGTGACCCGCGCTTTTCTCGACGACGGAGCTGGTGGGCTGAGTGCTCTCCGCGCGAGCGGAGGTGACCCGTCGTACCGGAGGGCGCCGGCCGCCCGTGCCCCGTGCTCTCCGCGCGAGCGGAGGTGACCCGTCCCACACGGCCAGCCTCGTCGCCTCCTGGTGGTGCTCTCCGCGCGAGCGGAGGTGACCCGATCTGCGCGAAGGAGGTGCTCACCTCCTTGCCGTGCTCTCCGCGCGAGCGGAGGTGACCCGCAGTTGCAGAAGAACACGGCCCCCAAGACCACGTGCTCTCCGCGCGAGCGGAGGTGACCCGCAGGCCATCGGCCTCCACGCGACGTGGGAGGTGTGCTCTCCGCGCGAGCGGAGGTGACCCGTCAAGTGTGGTACCACAGATGCGCCACCGCGCGTGCTCTCCGCGCGAGCGGAGGTGACCCGCCGGCGCCCGAGCCGGTATCCCCGCTGGTCATGTGCTCTCCGCGCGAGCGGAGGTGACCCGCTCCAGCCCACCGTGTACTGGACCCCGGCGGCGTGCTCTCCGCGCGAGCGGAGGTGCCCCGGCGTACCGGTGCCCCGCGAAGTGCACGCGGAAGTGCTCTCCGCGCGAGCGGAGGTGACCCGTGCCCCGGCTTGTCGTGGGCCGCGTCAGCGTGGTGCTCTCCGCGCGAGCGGAGGTGACCCGCCCGCGTGGGAGAGCCTGCGCCTGGACGTGCAGTGCTCTCTGCGCGAGCGGAGGTGACCCGCCCTGCGGGGCGTTCCGCCGGAGGAGGTCTACGTGCTCTCCGCGCGAGCGGAGGTGACCCGCTCCAGCCCACCGTGTACTGGACCCCGGCGGCGTGCTCTCCGCGCGAGCGGAGGTGACCCGCCCCCTGCCAGGCTGGACGCTGCGGACCTGATGTGCTCTCCGCGCGAGCGGAGGTGACCCGGCTCCCCGCTACATCGCCCTCGCCGAGGACTGGTGCTCTCCGCGCGAGCGGAGGTGACCCGCCGTCGTAGTACCACCGTGGCGACGCCTGACCGTGCTCTCCGCGCGAGCGGAGGTGACCCGATCCGGCTCATGCACCACGGGCAGGTGTGGACGTGCTCTCCGCGCGAGCGGAGGTGACCCGCCTTCACCTCGGGCATCAGGACTCCTCGGGCTGTGCTCTCCGCGCGAGCGGAGGTGCCCCGTCCCCGGCGCCGACCGACGCGCGCGGGATCGTGTGCTCTCCGCGCGAGCGGAGGTGACCCGATCCGGCTCGCCACCGCCGACACTTGGGAGAAGACCCGCAGGGAAGGCCTCTCCCTCGGCCACGGGACATCGCTCCATGGCCGTATCACGCCCCCGCCACCCCGCCATCGCGTCGCGGAACCCGCCTACCTGAAGGCCGTGGCCGCCATCTGGCGCAGCGGCTTGACTCCGCCGCTGTCGGAACTCCATGTGAAGGCCGCCGCCGCCGCTGCCGGCCACGACGGATCGTTCCTCCTCGCCCCGAATGCCATGCTGGCGCCGGCGCCGCGGCCCGCCACACCGGCCCCGGTAGAGGTGGACGCGGACCCTCTTCCCGTGATCCTGGCCGCCGCACGCGCCGGACACCATGGGCAAGCCGCGTCGCTCGCCGCACAGTGGGAGGGTTGGGCCTTGCACACCTACGGTCCTCGGTCCGCAGAGGCTGTCCACTGGCTGGAGGTGCGGGCAGACATCGCCCACCTCGCCGGTGATCCGGCGGACAGCTGTCAGTTGTGGATGGCGGCAGCCGACGCCCGCCTCACCCGCCATCAAGCCCCCGACGCCGAACCGGTCCAGGCCGCCGTGGACCGCGCCCACCACCAGTGGCAGCAGATCCGAGACTCACGGCAGGCCAGAGAACTCGGCCCACACCTCGTCGCCCTACGCCGCCGTGTACCCGGACAGAGACCAGGAGCCACAGAGGCGGCGCAGCGCCGACTTGAGCTGCTCCACGTGATGCCCGGGGCCCAGACAAGCTAGCGACCATCACGGTGCATCGAAAGCCGGCGCCTGGACGGTGGTTGAAGCAGTGCCGGACCGAACCGAGGCGATGTACTTCCCTCTGGCCGGGCAGGTGCCGCCGCGCCGCATGCGGGGCGATTGGATCTGCTCGTCGCGAGATCTGTCACGGGAGCGCTCGTTGTCAGCGCCCTGCGCTACGGTCGTCGCAGCCGCGGGGCGTCCGCCGTCCTCGCCCGGCCTCTACCTCAGGCCGGGCGAGGGCGCGTGGCGTGATCCCCATCTTCGGCACGGGGAACACGCCTCTTCCGGATGGAAGGCCGACACCAAGGTGTCCTATCTCCATATGACGGGGTGCCGGGGTGCGATTGCAAGGAAAAACCGGGAACTTCATGCGATCGCTGCTCTCGGTGGCCTCTACGTGCAACGGAACGGTCATCTCCGGCCCCCTGGCGCTCGTCCCCGACTCCTAATGTTCCGTGAATCCTTGATCACGTCACTTGATGCGTCTGTGTCGGTCCATCCTGATGCTCCTTCAACAGCGGTTCGGCACCCGCTCGTTGGAGGCCCCCTTGAGGGGTCTTTCGGATGATCGCGGACTCGACACCGAGGAATGGTGATGAGCAAGAAACAAGTAGCGGCGGCAATGGCGCTGGCGCTGGTCATGTTGGTGGTGTTCGGCTGGAGCACGGCGATGGCCGCCATGGGGCACGCGAACCTCATCGCCGGTTTGGCCCCGGTCCTGGGGTTGACCATCGCCCAGGTTGCGCGTAGCTCCCGCTCACGCACCGAGGCTCGTTCCGGACACCGTGTGGCGCCGGTGCCCGACAAGGAGGACGACGCTCCGTGACAACGTCGTACAACGCAGCGGGCCCGGCACGACCCGGCCGCAAGCTCGGCCCCATCGCGAACACGGTCAGCAGCTCGCACCGCGCGTGGCTGGAGCCGACCCGCGAGCGCTACCTGGCCAGCGGCCGCACCCTCAGCGACCTCAGCCTGAACGTCCTGGCCAAGTCGAAGCTGTCCGAGCTGCTACGCGGCATCGGCCACTACCCACGCTGGGAGGTCATCCACCGTCTCGCAGGCGAGCTGGAAATTCCCGGCTGGCCCCTGTACCGGCTGTGGAAGCAGGCAGCCATGGACGCGGGGAAGAGTCGGGAATGGGTCGACCGGTCAACGGAAGGCACCATCACCACCACCGTGGCCACCGACCGCTCCGACAGGCCGCCCCTCGAACACGGGGCCCTGTGCCAGATGGTCATGGATGGATACCTCGCCTACGCAGGAGTCTTCCTCGCCGAGGGTAGCCACAAGACCGCAGTGGACGACACCTTCGCGATCCTTTGGCTCTGCTTCGACGAGGCTCTCGCAAGCCCTGACATCCGTCGCTACGCCTGGAACATCCTGCGCGCCACAGTCAAGGCCAAAGCCAACTACAGGGACGAGCGCCCCGTACTGGCCGAAGCCGCCTTCAGCACCGTCGCGCTGCACGACGCCGGCCCGGAGGAACAGCCAACTCGACTGGCCGAGAGCCTGGAGCTCTTCACCGCGATCAGCAAGCTGCCCGACGCCCAGCTCGACGTCATGGTGCTGCGGCACCTGTGCGGCTTGCAGCCCAAGCAGGTCTCCGACCTGCTCGGCATTCCCCTGGCCGCGGTCCGATCCGACGAGCGCCACGCCAACCGCTTCCTGGACGACACCATCGAGCTGCCGCCCCGATCCGGAGGACTCACCCATGACGACCATTGAACAATTGCTCTCCAGGGCGCTGCTCGCCCCCAAACGCACCGTGCCCCGCGACGCCGTCCCCATCCGCGAGACGAGCCCTCGCAACAACCCGGTGACGATCGGAACTCCGAACATCACCGCAGCCGAAGAACTTCGCGCACTCTGCGAGGCCCTGGTCCGCCACGCACCGGCCACAACAGTCGCCGCATTCGTCACCGACCAGGTCCCCGAACCGCGCAGCGCACTGATCCTGGCCTGCGTGCTGCAACTGACCGAGAGCGACGACGGGGCCCGGTTCTGGTGGCAGTACGCAGCCGGAGCCGGCCACCCAGCCGCCGCCTACTGCCTCTACCTGCACCACCTCGCGCTCGGTGAGACCCACACCGCCGGCTGGTGGCGCACCCAAACCGGTGAGACGCACACCGAATCGACCAACGCAGACGTGCCCACTGTCCACACCACACTCCGCTGCGACGGCGCCCCATTCGTCCTCCGCCACGGCGACGGCGCCTCCAGTACCACGCTTCTGCGCGTCATGCGCCGCCTCGCCGGACACGTCAGCAGGCCCCGCTCGGCCGTGGTCACCGAGCTGATGACCTACATGCCCACCGCTGTGGCCGTCGGCTACCTCCGCGAACCCGAAAGCGAGATGCCCCTACCGGGCCCCGAGTTCGCCCACAAAATTCGGACTCTTCTCGCCACGGTGGCGAACCGGCCCGAAGCCCCCAGCGACCTCCCGGCTCGACCCCAAGTTCGCCCCTCCCTGCAACGAGACCCCGACCGTGCCCGGCGACGGGCACGTCGCAAGATCGACGAGGCGGCGACCCGCTGAATCATCCGACGTCCGCTCCCCCGCCCTGCCGCGAGGGGAGCGGGCCTCGTACCTTGCCAGCCTCGAGGACGCCCTCGCCCGCGCCAGGGCAGCCGTGAAACAGAGCGCCGCAGCTCTCGATGAGCCGTCCGGGTGGGAGCCGATCTGGAAGCGACCCCGGAAACCGAAGAGCGACAAGGCGCAGAAGGCGGAGCTGCGCAAGCAACGGCGGCGGCTCCAGGACGCCGGGCGCCGACGCTTGGCCGCCGGGCAGTCCCGCTGGACCCGATCCCGGCAGAACAGGATCGGCAAGTAGCCCAACGCGACGACAAGGTCCTGGTCTACGACCACCCCGTCGGCAAAGAGGGCCTGCTCTGGCGCGACCTGCTGGCCTGGTGGCAGGAGACCCGGAACATCACCGACCGCGAGCAGGCGGCCCGGTCCCTCTACAGCCGCATGGAGGCTTCCCTGCCCCCAAACTCCCCAGGGCAGAAGAACCTGTTCTGGCACTACCACCACGCCCACCGGGACCACCTGAACGACGTCCCCGCCCTCCTGCCGGAGATCTGGCTCCACTGGGACCCCAAGACCATCCGCGAACGCGGACCGCAGGCCATGCAGAACCTGCGCATGGACTTCCTCATGCTGCTCCCCGGAAACCGGCGCGTGGTCCTGGAGGTCGACGGCATGCAGCACTACACACGCATCGCAGGAACCGAACCCGACAGCACGAAGTACGCAGCGACCATGGCCGGCGACCGCGCCCTGAAGTTCCGCGGCTACGAGGTCTTCCGGTTCGGCCACGACGAACTCCGCGACCGCGACCGCGCCCAACCCCTCCTTGCCGACTTCTTCGTCGCGCTCCTCGACCGCTCACCCGCCGGTCCGTCTCAAGTGCCGCTGTCACCCCAAGGCTGACAGCGGGGCTCCACCGTGCTGGTCAAGGCGCCGCCGACGACCAGCGGGGGACGTTGGTGGAGAGCCCGGGGCTTGGCACTTCCGGTGTCGTTTAGCAGCGGCGCGGTGAGGGGGTGTCACGGGCGGTGGGTCGGGCGTCCTGCAGGGTGCGTAGGGCGTCTGCGAGTGAGATGTGGCGCTCGCCGGTGGCCTGGACGTACCAGAAGCCGTCGATGTCGCGGGCGTGCAGAGTGCCCAGGTAGTCCTCGGGGCCGTGTCGGCCCGGGGGGTATACGCACCAGGTGGGGCGGTCGGTGTCGCTCGGGCGGATGCATTCGACGGGCACAGCGTCGATGGTGGTGGTGCAGATGTCGTGCCAGGTTCGTGGGTCTGTTTCGGGTGCGTCGATACCGTGGGACGGGGGATCAGGCGAGGGGCAGACTCTCATCAGGAGCGGTCCTTCCGGACGGGACGGGGTGGAGCGGCATATGCGGGCCCGGGGGGGCCTGGGGTTCGCGCCGTCGCGGATCTGAGGAAGCAGGAGAGCGTCCGGCGTGAGTAGGGCGCGGAGGTGGGGAAGCGGTAGAGCCTCGTGGCGCAGCACCAGTCCGGTGGCCAGCAGTTCCGCGAGGGGCTTGGCTAGGTACGGCGGGAGCCAGGTGGCGGCGGTGTGTGCCTCGTCGATGGCGACGGGCGGGTGAGGGCGTGGCGGCTGGGCGAGGAGAGCCTGGTAGAGACCGAGCGCCGGCTGCAGCGGAGGCAGGCTGGCGGTGCGTGCGCGATCACTGGCCTTCTGGGCGCAGCGCAGTCCGTCGAGATCGAGGTCCGCGTACAGCAGCACCGTGTCCACGGGGTGGCTGCGTTCGCGGAAGGAGGTCAGGGCGGTGGGGAGGGAGGCGATGAGGTGGTCGCCTTCGCCGAAGACGAGCCATCCGACCTGGCTGTTGTCGGGCCAGGTGCCGAGGATCTCGCGCAGGCTGGTGAACGCGGCGGTGTTCTCCACGATGAGCAGCCAGGGTGCCGGTCCCAGTTCGAACATTGCCAGCGGGGCGGGCGTGGGTCGGGCACGCAGGTGTGTGGTGAGGTCGAGGAAGCCTTTGGTGACGAGGTGGTGGCGCTCGATGTGCTTGAGGTGTTTCTCTTCGCCGTAGAGCTGGTAGGACCGGTCGGCGAGCGGGATGACCTCGGCGTCGGGTTGGTCGCGCAGCAACGCGTTGATGGGGCCGAGCAGCGCGTGGTCGGCCGTGGTCAGGCGCATGGTGGTGGCGAAGGCCAGTTGTGCGACGTAGGCCCTGGGGGCGGGCCGTCGGCCGGGGGGTCGGGCGGCCGGAGGGCGTTGGACCCAGCGGGGCAGCGGCGGGTGCGCGGCGTGGTCCCAGCCGTCTTTCCCCTTGGGCAGTGTGGCCAGGCCGCGGGCGGCCAGGGTGCGGGCGGCCTCGGCGAGGATACGGCGGCGCCGTGGTGAGGCGGCCAGGCTGGAGTCACCGGCGTCGGCGGCGCCCGCCAGCGCGTCGAAGTTGACGCGCTGGCGGGTCTGCCAAGCGAGGAACGCGGCCATGTGATCGGCGGCGCTCATCCGGCTTCCTGCTCGGGTGCTTCACTCTCCTGTTCGGTCTTGGGGTGAAGGACGGCGCGGCGCAGGAGGTGGGCTGAGCTCTGCTGTCCTGATCACCTGCTGGACAGCCTCCCTTCGTGAAAGCGCGAGGATGACGCCACAGCCGCGAGGGTGGGCTCTCGTCGCCTCTCCGAGGCCGGTGAGTTTCAGTCTTGCGGCCACGGTGACCGCCTGAGCAGAGATCATGGGAGAGGGGCCGGCGAGGAGTCGGCATGTCCGCGCATCGGAGGGCGGCATGGGCGACGCGTTGCGGATCGACACGGACGGAGCGGTGGTGACGTTGTCGTGGGGAGGCGAGGCGTCGGATCGCCAAGATGCGGTACGTACGGCCGTAGGTGGTGCGTCGGATCGTGCGGTCTACCACCGTCGCGTCGACTTCTGGGTTCACGGCAACGGGGCCGGTGACCGGTTGCCGATGAACCTGTCCGCGTGGGTTCTCGCGTCACTGTGGCGTGGTGAGTTGCCGTACGGGCTGTACGGGCCGGTGGTGGTGACCGGTCCGCAAGGAGCGGAGCTCTCCGAGGACATGGCGCAGCAGGTGCTGGCGGTGTGTGCGGCGGTGGTGGAGGTGCGTCAGGAGTGGGTGCGACGTCCGCCGGCGGGTGAGTCGCAAGCGCGGGCCGAGTTGATGGCCGCGGCCAAGTGCGCACTGTTGTCGCCTCCTCCTACGACGGCGCAGGTCTGATCCGTCTTCACGATCCTGGCGTCTTAACGCGAAGGGCCGGACCGTATCGGTCCGGCCCTTCGGCCTTCGGTGCGGGGCCCGGTCAGGTCCTGGGCAGGGCCCCCGTCGTGTGGATCGGCCCTGTGGTCAGGGCCTGGTCGATGACGGTCTCGGTGGTGTCGTCGAGGGTGATGTCGTAGGTGCGTGCCATCTGTTGGAGGCGGGCGACGGCCTTGCGGACGGCGGCCTGGTTGCCGGTGGTGGCTTCGATGGTGATCAGGTCGCGGTAGAGGACCTCGGACGTCTCCTCGATGTCGAGGGCGTGCTGGACGACGGTGCGGGCGGCGTCGAGATCCGGCTCCGGTCCTTCGGCGTGCCAGCGGGCGAGGGTGTGCGCGGTGTCGGTGATCCGGGCGAGCATCTCCTGTACGGCGGCGTCTGCCCAGGGCAGGCTGCGCCCGGCGAACGGGCGCCCGCGCACCAAAGCCATGGCGGCCTCCAGGTCCGCGATGCCGGTGGGCGCACCGGCGGCGAGGCCTCGGGTGGCGAGGGTTTTGAACTGTTCCCAGTCGGAGGTGACGGAGGGGTGGAAGGTGTAGCCGGTCGTGGTGGGCCGGGGCAGGAGGGTCGTTCCGTCGGCGGTGGTGCCCAGGACGCTCCGGAGTTCGGAGAGGCGTGAGTGCATGGTGCGCGTTGTCCAGGGGGTGACGGGGTCCATGGCGTTGCAGAGGGTGTCGATGGTGCGGCCGGGGCGCAGGTGGATGAGGGCGGCGATGACGGCGGTGCGTGGCCGGTGGGCCGAGTCTGCGGCTCCCGTGATGCGCAGCGGTCCCAGCACGTCGATGCGGATCACCGGCTGCTCTGTGTCCGGGGTGGCCGACGGCACTGCTTGCTCGACGACCTCCTGGGGGTCCTCTTCGGTCTCGGCGGTCTCGGCGGGGCTCTGCCCTTGCTGGGGGAGGACCGTCTCGGGGCCGGTGCCGGTGCCAGTGGGCGCGGCGGCGAGGAGTGCGGGGAAGGGGTTGCCGGGGTCGTTCGCGGTCGCAGTCGCGGTGGTGACGCGGACGGTCAGAGGCTGTCCGCTACCGGCGGGCTGTTCGTGAGGTTCGGCGAACCCCCAGGGTCCCGTGGCGGGCTGCGGGTCCTGGGTGGAGACGGTGAGGGCGTGGACGTACTGCCGGTACTGGTCGTCCGTGATGCGTTGGAGGGTGACGGGCAGGTCGACGGAATCCAGACGGGCGGGGGAGCCGGTGGTGACGTCGAGGAGTTCGGCGTGGGGGAAGGCGCGGCGAGCCGCGTCGCCCGCGGGTAGGACCAGGGCGGTCTTCAGGTCGCGGGCGGCCGCGAGGGCGTCGGCGAGCTGGGTGAGGTGGTCAGGATCGTGGTCGCCGGCGGCGACGAGGATCCAGGGCAGGGCCTGCTCGCCCGCTTGGTGGGCTTCGAGGAGGACGCTGCCGAGGTCGGTGGCGACGGCCGCCAGGTGGGGCATGGCGCGGATGCGGCCCTGGGGAAGCAGGCCGGCCAGGCGGGAGCCGAGGCCCGCGGTCAGGATCTCGCTGTAGTCCGTCCAGGCGCAGGTGCCGAGCTCCAGGGCCAGGGCGCGGGCAACCTCCAGCACCTCGTCGGGGGTGCCGTCCAGGAGCAGGACGCGGGTGGTGGTCAGGTCGGCCAGCAGCAGCCCGTCTTCGTGGGAGCCGAGGGTGACCAGCCCCGGGTAGGGGGCCTGGACCTCGCGCAGGACGCCGTCGTCCGGCAGTGCGGCGCGCGGGTCCAGGATCCAGGTCCGGGAATTGCCGCCGGTGGTGGCCGGGGCGATCGGGTCGGCCGGCTCGTCGAGGAGCAGCCGGACTTCCTTGCCGGACAACAGGGCGCCGCGTAGGGCGGGAAGGTCGCGTTGGTCGGTGGCGGCCTGGTGGGCGAGGGCGCGCAGGAGCCGGTCGAGGAGTTCGACGCCGCCCACTTCGCCGGTCGCGACAAGGACTTGTTCCAGTTCGGTGGGGTCGGTGTCTTGGGCGATGGTCTGGCCCGCGCGCCGCCGGCGCTGTTGCAGGATGCGCCGTACGGCGAGCGCTGTCGTCAGGGACGCGGCCAGGAGGGTGCCGATCCCCGCAACGAGCGCCCAGTTGACGGATACCGCCTCTCGCGCGCGCTCGGTGGACGGCGCGGCGGGGGTGCCCGAGGTTGTGGGGGTCGGTGCCTGCTGGGGAACGGACGCGGAGGGCGAGGCCGCGGTCGGGGGGGTGGCGGTCGTGGACGGTGTTGCCGGCGAAGGGGCGGCTGTCGGCTGCGTGGTTGCCGGGGCCGGGGCCGAGGAAGGCGTCGCGGCGGGTGTCGGTGTGCCGGCGGCCGGCGAGTCGGGGGTGGGAGCAGCCGGGGAAGTGGCGGAGGGCGCGGAGCCGGCGTTCGCGGGCAGGGTGAGGTGCTGTCCGGGGTGGATCAGATCGGGATTGGTGAAGGTGCCACCGTCGGGCAGGGCCTGGCCGCGGTTGAGGTCGAAGATCTCCATCGCGCGGTCGGCCGATCCGAGACGGTCGGCGGCGACGGTGGAAAGGCTCTCACCTGCCCGCACCACGTGACCGCCCTGCCCGCCGTGCGCACCGGCCTGTCCCGCGCGCTCACTGCCGCTGTCGTGGGGAAGGGTGAGGCGCCATCCGGGTTGGATCGGTTGGCGGGCGTCGAAGACGGTGCCGTCGACCATGATGCGGCCTGCGTTGAGGGTGGCGATCTCCGTCCACCGCTCGCCGTCGCCCAACTGCTGCGCGGCGATGGACCACAGGCTTTCCGCCGGCCGTGCGTCGAGCACCGTGTACGTCACCGCTCCGGCGGCAGACGCGCCGGCGGAACGGTCCAGGGAGGCCACGGTGCCGCTGTCCGGGGTGCCGGGGACTGGTGAGGCGCTGATGCCGGGGGAGGCGGGAGCGGGGGCGGCGGGGGCAGCGAGGGCGGTTCCGGCGGGCAGGGCGACGAGCACGGCTCCGACGAGGGCTGCGGCGGCGCGTTGACCGACCAGGCCGCGGATCTGCGGGGCGGTGCGGCCGCGCAGCTGCGCGGGAATCTCCAGCAGGACGGCGAGGGCGAAGCAGGCCCACCCGACCCAGCCGGCGACGGCCAGGGCCAAGAGGAACACCTGCCCGGAGTCCTCGGTGGACAGCAGGCTGGAGAGCGCGGCCCAGCCGGGCGGGCCGACGATGGCGGTCGCCCACCACAGCAGGACCGGCAGACCGGCCAACAGCGCGGCCAGGACGGTCAGGGACAACACCGCGCGGACCAGCGCGGCCGCGGTGCGGCCACCGCCACCTTGGGGGCGGGACGGTGGGCGGATTGGGGTGGGCTTGGGCATCGGGTGTTCTCGCTTCGACGGCGGACAGGGGGACAGGAGGGCGGGGGCTACTGCGGTTGGGTGACGCCGTACAGCAGGCGGGCGGAGCCGTGCCCGTTCACCCCCATGGAGGGGATGCCGACGATGGCAAGGAATTTGGTGGTGTAGGCGTCGTGGACGGTGACGGTGAGCAGGCTCTGGTCGGCGGACAGGGTGACGCTGCCTTGGGTGCCGGTGCGGGCGAGGTAGGCCTGGGCCGCGGCCTGTGCGGCGTGGGGGTCGACGCGGACGGCCTGGCCGTTGATGGCGGCGGCCGGGTCGATGGCCTGGCCGGCCGCGCGGGCGGCTTCCATCGCGGTCGCGTCCGCGCGTTCGGTCGCGCGGAGCTTGCCGCCGCCGTCGATGGCCAGCCCGATGATGCCCAGCAGGGCCACCGTGACGATCGCCGTGTAGATGGCGATCCCGCCGTCGTCGTCCTTCAGGCGCCGCCGCAAGGACTTGGGGCGGGCCGTCGGCGTGGGCATGGGCATGGGCATGGGTCATCCCTCCCGGGAGCGGTAGGCGTCAACCACGGAGGTGAAACGACTGGTGAGCGTCTTGTGTCCGGGCACCCCGGGGAGCAGGAGGTCGGACAGGGCCACGGTGCAGGTGATCGTGACGGTGACGGTGCCGACCTGTCCGACGGGTACGGCGAGGCCGGAGGCGTCCACCTGCGTACTGGCCTCGGCACAGCGGATGCCCTGATCGTCCAGGGAGCGGGCGGCGGCCGCGGCGGCTTCGGACTGGGCGCCGGAGTGGGTGCGGGAGATGGACGCGGCGCGGGCCGCGTCTTCGGCGGCGGCGTCGATCTTCGCACCGGAGGTGACGATCCGCCCGCCCGCGATGGCCAGGCACAGCAGCATCAGCAGGAGTGGGGTGACGATCGCCGCGGCGATCGTCTCGCTGCCCCGGTCGCCTTCACCTGCCGTACGCCACCGGGCCGCCCAGCCGGAGGTCACCGTCATGGTTGGGTCCACCGTTCCCTGGGGGCGCCGGCGGACTGAGAGACGGTCAGGCCCGAGAGACCGGGGATCAGGGACGGCGCGGTCCCGGTGACGGTGACACGGACCTCGGTGGTCGAGCTGCCGGCGGTGCTGACCGTGGGGGAGGTCAGGCTGTCGCCGGCGATCCGGCCGAGCGTCTCGCGGGCCCTGGCCGCGCCGGCGCCTTCGGGGGCCTGGTAGACGCGGGCTGCGGCGACGCCTTCGCGGGCGGCGGTCAGCGCGATGTTGCGGGCGAAGTACCACATCGAGGCCTGGACGACCGCGACGGTGACCAGGATGACGAACGGGAACACGATCGCCATCTGAAGGGAGGCCTCCCCCCGATCCCCCTCCCCGTGTCGCTGCCCTTGCCGGGCCCGCGTGATCCGGGGCCACTTCGCGGGCGCACCGGTGTGCGATGCGGTGGGTCGGCTTCTCGCCGAACGTGCCACGACGCCCCCTCGCCCTCCCTTCTGTGTGGTTCAGATGCCGGAAAGCTTGCCGTTGTACTTGGTGACGACCACGCCGATGGTGCCCGCGATGACCAGGGCCCCGGCGACGGCGGCGACCCAGATGATGATCGTGGTGATGGAGATGTCGCCCCGGTCCTTTTCCTGGTCCTTGATGGTCTGCCAGTGGGAGCGGAGCGCGACGGAGAGTCGAACGGCGAGCTTCATGGTGAACTCCTCGGTTCTCGGGGGTGGTGGATCGGTTCAGGTGGTGAGCATGCGGATGACGGCCGGGAACGCGATCAGCAGCATGACCAGCACGGCCAGCAGGGCGCCGGGGGCGGTCATCTTCTCGCTGTCGGCGTTGGCGTCGGCGGCCTGCGCGGACAGGAGTTCGGTGCGCAGGTTCTTGGCCCGTGAGCGCAGGGTGGCGTAGACGGAGGCGCCGTCGTCGGTGGACTGGCGCATGATCGCGGCGAGGTCGTCGAGGACCGGCAGGTCGAGCTCGGCGGTCAGGCGTGCCAACGATTCCCAGTGCGCGACCTTGTCCACGTGCGACTGGGCCAGCGCGGCCTGGATCCGCTGGAACGCCCACCCTTCGCCGACCCGGGCGGCTTGTTCCATGGCCTGTTCGGCCGAGACGTTCCCAGCCCGGCGCAGCGCCACGAGGTCGAGGTAGGCGGCCATGGCATGGGCGAACTCGCCCCGGGCGCGCTTGGCCTTGTCGCGCAGCGCGAGGTCGGGGGCGAACCAGAGCACGACGGCGGCGAGGACGCCCACGATCACGGGCAGGTACAGGGACACGCTCAGCAGCAGCAACGGGATCGTGGACAGCGGAGGCAGCAGCAGCCCCCCGCCGGCCAGGGCGACCTTCGTCAGCAGGAACTTGGCCGGGCTCTGCCCGGTGAGCGCCAGGTCCTTGTGCGGGATCCGCAGGCCCGGCATGCCCGCGAGGTGTTCGACGAGCCACCGCCCCCACCGCTCATCGCGGTCCAGGGCCGGCTCCCCGACAGGTGTCGGGGCGGGGGCGGGTTGGTTCAGGCGGCGCAGCGCGGGCCCGAGCGCCGGGGCGGGGTTGAGGAGCTCCCGGATCAGCAGCGCGCCGCCAGCGCCGATGGCGGCGCCGGCGAGAATCGCGGCGACTGGCATCATCGGCGCACCTCGACCTTCTCTTCGGGCTCGACGACCGTGTCCGCGTCGGGGGTGGGGAGGGGGGTGACGGCGCTTCGGGGGTCGGCGATCAGGAAGCGGGGGACCGGCTTGATGTCGGCGATCTGCCGCATCAGCGCGAGGGCCCCGACGAAGCCTGCCGACAGCACCGCCAGGATCAGCTGCCCGAGCGGTGTGCCGTAGGGGGCGGTGTAGGAGGGGATCAGGAAGCCCGTGCCGATCACGGCGAGGGTGATGATGGTCATCCACCGCATGGTCGTGCGGGGTTTGGCCCGGTCGGCCTCGATGGAACGCCGGCGGGCGACCTCTTCGTGGACGGACTCGGCGAGGTCGTCGAGGGCCTGGGCCAGGCCCGGTCCGCGGTCGCCCGCCGACAGCACCAGCGCGGCGACCACCTTGTCGGCCGTCACGTCCCCGAGCGCGTCCCCGAACTCCCGCAGCGCGTCGACGGGCCGCCACCCGACCTGGAGGCGGTCCACCAGATCGGCGACCTCCTCGGTGATCTCCTCCGGGCATCCCCGGCGGGAGATCTGAAGGGCCTCGTCCAGGCCGCGTCCCAGGCGCAGCGTGTTGGCCAGGCGCTGTGTCCAGTCGCCGAGGGCCTCCAGCTTCGCGATGCGGACGGTCGCGGACTTCGTGGGCGACAGCAGCCAGGGCACGCCGATGACCGCGAGGAAGCACATCGCGCCGGCGACGAACACCCCGCTCACCAGCCACAACCCCACCCCGCCCACGGCCCCGACGGCCAGGCGCGTACGGCGCCGCATCGCCTCGTCCCGCGTCGCCAGGCTCCGACCGGCCCGAAGACGCGCGCCCACGCCCGGCCCGGCAGGCGCGGTCGTACCTCGAAGGCCCACGACCAGGCCGACCAAGCCGCCGGCGATGGCCAGCCCCGACAGGACCCACAGCAACAGCACGCTCACGACGCCCCCTCCGCGACCAGCAGCGGCAGCGCTGCGCCCCACGACCCGGTGGGCTGGTTCAGGAGGGTGGCGTCGAAGCCGGCCCGGCGCAGGTCGTTGACACAGCGCGGCAGCATCAATGGCACGGCCCGGTGCTCGCCCCACTCCGGGCGGGGCCCGAAGATCTGGTTCGTCTCGGGGCGTCCGCCCTCGCCGATCCCGGTGACCTCCAGGACCTGGGAGATGAAGCGGTGGCGGTGACCGCCGATCTTCGTCTCGTCGATCTGCCGCACGAACACGATGAAGTGCAGGCCGTTCGCGGCCTGCCGGTAGGCGAGCTGCTCGGTCATGTTGGCTTGCGCCAGCAGGTACAGCTCGGCGATCCGGTCGAACACGACGGACGGGCTCATCGCGTGCAGAGTGGACAGGTTGCCGCCCGCACCGTTCGTCATCGCCTCCAGCATGGCCACAATCTCCGGGCCGCGGACCTCACCGACGACGATCCGCGCGAGCGACATGCGCAGCGCCCGGTACATCAAGTCCATCAGCGTGATCTCACCGGCCGCCGCCCCTCCTCCGATGACCTCGCCGTTGGACTCGCGGGCCTCCATCGGCACGACCTGTCGGTGGTAGCCGTTCTCGTGCGCGAAAAGCTCGAACTCCGTCTCCAACGTCGCGAACCGCTCGTCGGGATCGATCTCCCGCAGCAGGGCGCGCAGCAGGGTCGTCTTGCCGGCGGCCTGACCGCCGACGACCATCACGTTCTTCTCCGCGCGCACCGCGGCGCGCAGGAACTGCTCCAGGGTGGTGTCGAGCATGCCCCGGGACACCAGCTCGGGCAGGTCGGCGTGCCGCATGCTGTGCCGGCGGATCGTCACGTACGTGCCGGGGGTGACGTCGATGATCGCCTGGAGGCGCGAGCCGTCGGCCAGCCGCAGGGCGAGGAAGGGGTCGGCTGTGGACAGGCTGCGCTCCGCCTGGCCCGTGGTGCGCCGGGCCAGGTCTCGCAGCAGTTCGCGCAGCTCCTCGTCGGAGTCGGCGACAGGAGCGACCCGCGTGCGGCGCCCGTCGGTGAAGTCCAGCCAGGTGTCGGCGTAGCCGTTGATGAAGATGTTCTCCACCAGCGGGTTGTCGAGGTGTTGTTGCAGGCGGCCGGCGCGGAACTGGAGGTCGAAGACCGCTTGCGCGATGGCCGCGTCCTGGGCGGCACTGGTCGCGTATCCGAGCTTCACGGCTTCGGCATCCGACCACAGGGCCACCTGCTGATTGATCAGGTGCCGGCCCTGCTGCTCCTGCGCGGTCACCGACAGGTTCGGCCGGGCGCGCAGGACATCGGTCAACAGCTCGCCGACCTCCTTCTTGATCAGCCGCACCGCCGCGTAGTCCACCGTGACGGCAGGGGAGGCCGCGTGCTCCACCGAAGCGTTGCCCGAAGGAGGCACGGGGGCGGCGGGCGGGGCGGGCGGGGCGGGCGGCGTCGCCCAGGGGTTGACCAGGGCGGGGCTCGGCGGCGTATCCGCAGAGGAGGGCGTCGGGGCGGTAGCCGGGCGGGGCACGGCGAGCCGGGCCTGGAGGCCCGACGTCGACATCTGCGGATCGTTGTGCAGGGGGTTAGCGCGCACCGCTCACCGCCCGCCCGAGCGTGGCAGCCGGCGGAGCCAGCCGAGAGCGACGGATGGCCACCATCTCCTGCACCCGCACCGCCGCCGACCGCCCCGCACGCATCAGCTCCGACGACTCGAAGCGCCGCGGCTGCTCCGCGCCGTCGGAGAGCACGGCGGCCTGCTTGGGCTGCCAGGGCAAGACCGCCGTCACCGCGACGCCCAGGTGTCGACGTACCTCTTCCTTGGAGAAGGGACCGCCGTCGACCAAAAGCATGCCGACCTCGGTCGTGCTGCCGAGACTCTCCCTGAGAGCCTCCAGGCGGACCTGCGCGCTCTGCAACCCGCGCAGGGTGTTGCGGGCGACCAGGAGCACGGCGTCGGCGCGCTGCGCGAGAACCGCCGAGGGGCCGAACGCCCCCCGCCGGCCCAGGTCAACGATGACGTCGTGTCGGTGAGGCTCGATCCCCACGAAGAGGCCCGCGAGCGGCGCCCAGACCGGTTCCAGCGCAGAGGCGTGCGCGGGATCGTAGAGACCGGGCAGCACCAGCCGATCCCGAGTCCCGGCGTCGGTGATGTCCACCAGCTGACGCCAGAACGCTTCCTGCAACTGCCCCTGCCGCGCCGCGACCGCGAGGTTGCGCAGACCACGGGCGTTGTCCAGGGTTCCCTGCAAGGCCCCCGGCAGGATCGCGCCGCCGTCCGGGTCCGCCTCCGCCAGCACGACCCGATGCCCCTCGGGCATGGGCCACGTCAACAACAGCGACAGCGCCGTCGTCGTCACCCCGGGCGCCCCGAGCCCGCCCACCAGCGCCACCACCGCCATCAGTTGCCCTCCTGCGCCGCGACCACCAGCGCGACAGCGCCCGTCGCGACCCGCGCGGCGAGCGTCGGCCCGTCCGCGGCGGGCACCGCCACATCCACCACCACGACACCCGTCGCCGGCGCGGCGACGCCCACCGCGACCACCGTCGCCGCCAACGTCTTCGGCACGGCCGGGACCGCGACCTCCCCGGGCTTGCCCGACGGCGGGGCCGCCGGCTGCGCCGGATCCGGCGTCGAGACGATCAACACCTTCTGGCCCGCCGACAGCTTCGAAGCGGGCAGCTGCGAGGGCTTCAACGCCACACCCACCAACTGTTCACCCGCCTTGACCAGCGACGTCGCGGTGACCTGATCCGGCGACAGCAGCGAGCCGGCCTTCAGGGCAACGGCCGCCCGCTGACCGACCATGCCCGCCTTCCGCGCCACCGGGACCGCCTTGACCGCCGGGTCCAGCGCCAGGGAGGCCGGTGCGAGGTCGGCGGCCGTGATCGCCGCCCCCACGGGCACGTCACGTGTCACCACCAGCACCGCCGAACGCTGACCCGACGCGGTGAACAGCAACGCGCCCGACAGACCGCCGGCCGCGATCAGCACGACGGACAAGGCGATCAGTCCAGGGCGCCGTCGTCGCTGACGCACCACACGCGGCGCCGCCGCCGGAGAGTCCACAGGTCCCACAGGCCCGGGAAGAGCCGCGCGGCCCGCAGGTGGCTGGGTGGTCGTGCTCACTGCTGTGCCTCCAGGGAGAAAAGCCAGAAAGAAGTTCGAAAAGGGGGCCAGCTACTGGCCGACGACCTGGACCTCGCCCACCGCGACGGTGAACACCGACTGGCGGACCTCGGTCAGCTGGCCCGTCCGCCCGCCGCCGCTCACGGCCCAGTCGACGGTCCAGGTGGAGGTGGCGGTGCCGCTGTACTTCCCACCGGGCCGCCCGGCCGACGTCGCGCGGTAGAGGTGACCGCAGTCGGGCGAAGCCGCCATCCCGCGCGCCGCCGTGTAGGCGGTGCCGGGCCCGGTGCAGGTCACCGACGATCCGTCGCCCATGGACCACACGATCGAGGACACCTTCGCGGTCGCCGTCACCGTGATCCCGCCCGCGGACGCCGAGGCCACGTTCGGCCCCCATGTGGTCGGGCCCTGCCCGACCCACAGCCACATCGGTACCCCGACCGTGTACGTTCCGCCGGGTCGCGGGCTCACGATCGCCGGGCCGTCCAACAGCATGCTGTCCACCGCCCGCCGCGCGAGCACCGCCGGATCGACCGCCGGCGCCGGGGCGTCCTGCGACCAGAACACCCTGCCGAGCACGTCCTGGTTCTCCGACCCGGGCCCCTGCCAGATACAGGGGTTGACGTACACGGCACCATCGCCAGGGGTGTGCCCCTCCCACAGCGCGCTACCGGCCGGAGGCTGCGGTTCCAGGCGCGTGATGGCACAGGAGATGCCGTCGATCACGGGCGTGGGCCGGCTCGACCCACCGCCACCGGAACCACTGCCGGGCCGGTTTCTCGTCCCGCCCCCGCCGACCTCCGGCGGGATCTCGACGCCCGCGCACACCCTCTTGTTGTCGCAGTTCCAGACGTCGCCGTCCGTCGCCCACGCGACGGACGGCGACAAGGCCACCGACGCGACGGCGGCGAGGGTCGCGGCCGCAGCGCGGCGTCTCAGCATGCCTGATCCTGGATCTTCTCCTCGATGACCACCCATCCACTGGGCCACTTCTCGATGGTCGAGACGGTGATGTACCGAAGCAGCCGTTGCGAGGGCAGGGGCACCGGCTGGCTTGTCTTCTTGTCCACGAGGTTCCACCGGGTGACGTCGACACAGGCCGTGACGGCGGCCGTCGGGAGCTTCGTTCCCTCCTTGAGCTCCACCACGATCTTCGAGTGGTCTGCCTGGCCGGTCATGACGCGGCCCGACCTGCGCATGTTGGCCAGCCCGGTCTCGGTCTCGGCGTAGGAGGTACCGGATGCGACGGTCTTGAGGTCGGTGCCGGTTGAATCCGCTTGCGCGAAGACTTGCGTGAGGACGCCCCAGTATCGGCTGTACGCAGCCTTGACGTCGGCCTTCTCCGCCTCCACCGGGTCTGCGGAGGCACTGGGCGATGCGGCAGAAGCCGACAGGGCGGGAGATGTACTGGGTTGTGGAGGGGAGGCCTTGTCGTCCTTCACTCCTGAGGTGCAACCCGTGACGGCGACGGCCAGGCCCACGATGGCGGCGGCAGCTCCGAGCATGCGGCGGGGGCCAGGAAACTGCTGCCGTGTTGTCGTCATTGCTGTGGTACCCCCGGATGATCGCTGTCGGGTTGGGTGGCCAGCCCACTGCCTGCCGGCCAAGGAATCGCTGTTGCAACTGTTTCGACATCTTTATGCGAGCCCTAACAGGGGCACACTACGGTGTCAACGCGCCAGGATCTATGGGGTTCTTGAGCCACAGTTGATCAAATGTCAACTTTGATCTGGAATGCCCCGACGCATCGCGCCACGCCCCGCGAGGTGCCGTTTCTCTTCGGCGACCCAAGCGCGACACGCCTTGCGCTCCTCATGAAGCCTGCGCGTGGCCAAAAGTCATAAGCATGGCTGATTCTTTGCTCTTGATAATGGTGGCGCTTCCGAACCAAAGCCGTAGCCCGACCGGCGAAACCGGGGCGTGGACATCCGTAGACTTCCCTCATGACCGACCAGAGGGTGACCATCGAGGCCGAGGCATTCCCGCTCATGGTGCGCCTTGGGCCACAACTCCTTCTGATGCAACCGGTATCCCGAACGGCGGTACACGGACTGGACGAGGCCTACACCGAGGCCGCCTTCGACCTCACCACCGACATCCAGTCCACCGGCACCAGCATCGACGCACGATGGCAGGTCCTGCCCGACCACACCCACGTGCTGCTCGTGCTCCACGGCCGTGCCCCGAAGCCCTTCGAGCTCGCGATCCGCTACACCCTGAGCAGCCCGACCGAGCGACAAGCCTTCCTGGACATCGCGCAGCACGCCGACACCGGGCCGGTCGCCCTCTTCATCTACCCCGACAGGCACGACGTGGCCCAAGCCGCGACCGCCCTGCAAAAACCAGACCTTCCCTTGTTCACCAGCCTGGGAATCGGAGTCGAGGAGGCACTGCACTGCCGTACCCTGCACCGCCTTGGTCGCCACCCCCGCAAGCCCGCCTGAAGGTAGCTCAAATCGGGCGGGCCTAGACAGGGCCGCGAGTCGACGCCTTCCGGGCCAGCGCAGCAGACGTCGATGGGGGACTCGCGCACCGAAACCAAGGTGATGTCCGTTGAGGACACCGTCCTCCCCCTCAACCCAGCGATCAGGCGGCGTCGTTCGGGGGGCCCGCCGGGCACTCCGCAGCCGTCGCGAGGACGTCGACCAGGCGTCGCAGGGAGTGCAGCGCGGGGTCATCCGCAGAAACGTTGGCCAGCACCAGGTAGACACGACCACCCAGCAGGACGTCGCGAACCAGGCGCCCGGCAAGGGCGGTCCGACCCGCGTCCCGAACGGCAGACCGCACCGAGGCCTCGCTCCACGCGACCCGGGCCAAGCCGGCCGTAAACTCCAGTTCCTGCGCGTGCGGAATCCAGCGGCCCGCCTCGTACGCGGCGAGCAACTCCGTCGCGCACCGCTCCACCACCCGCCAGGCACCGTCCGCAGGACCCAGCTCGGGCCGCCCCCGGCTGGGCCGCCCCGAATCGCAGGACGCGCACAGGCCGACCTGGCGGAGGATGCCGGAGGCCGGCAGGAAGTCGACCATGACAGCCGGATCGGCCAGGACGCTGTCCTCGTCGGGGCAGAGGTGGCAGCGGGGCGCGACAGCGACCAGGCGGAGCGCCCTGACACTGTCGGTGTGGGAGGTCGGGGTCTTCACCTGTGCACAACGACCAGCAGCCCCGGCAGGAACCTGCCTGCCTCGGACCCCACCATCGTCCCGGGGCCGAGCACGGCCACCGTCGCGTACCGCGGCTACGTCCGGGCCGCCGACAAGACGGACCTCGACGTGGTTGTCTCCCGACTGCGCGACGCCCGGCCCCAATCGAGCGCTGCCGCGGCGTATTCCGTCTCAGGTTCACCGGACGTCGAGTGCCGACCGGTACACCGCTGGCACACCGCCGGTACGGACGCCACTTCCCCTCCACTCCCGCCGACCGCTTCGATGGAGCCAGGCTTGCGGGGCTTACCCTCCGCTGATTCACAGTGCCGCCACCGGCCGGGGAATCTCTCCGGCCCAACGACAATGTGAAGGAAACGATCTTGTACGAGATGATGTCGGACGCGGCCTCGAACGCGCTCGGTGGCCTGGCCGTACTGGCCGTCGGAGCGGTCCTGGCGCGGTTACGTCGGCGGCGAACCCGTCGACCCACTCATGGGCACCCGACGATCACAAGCTCCGCGCGTACCTACACCTTGCTTGGGATGCGGGCACCAGACGGCCACCCGGTCCAGCTGGTCAGCTGCCGGCCCGCCGGCACCGTCGTATATGGCCCCGACGGGCGACAGGAGTACGAGCTGACCGATGCGGTGTTGAGGGACGGGTCGTTCGCGGCCGAGCCCCTCGCCCGGTACCGGTGACGCAAAGCGCCCATCGGACCGTGGCCACCTACGAATCGTGTTGAGGCCGGTGGTGATGCCCATACGGGTGGAGACGAGAGTGAACCACTCCCTGATTCTCGGATGCGAGGCGTGTCCATCCGGCACCGTGGGCACATGGACGGATCGGTCGATGGAGTAACTCCTCGTAGGAAGTACAGGTCGCTTGTGGGTCGGTGGGGCTGTGTGTGCCTGCGCCTGGCGGCGTTCACGGCCTCCTGGGCGGGGTGGCGGTCGTCGGGCGTCGCCTACGGGGAGGTCGTCGCCAGGTCGTACCACCTGAGTGTGGCGCTCTCACTGGCGGGCGTGGCGGTGGTGGCGCCCGAGACCGCGGCGGCGGCACTGGAGGCCCTGACGTAGGCCGTCCGCCGACCGCGGCGCCGGGTGGCGGACGCCGTGAAGCCGCCCGCCCCGACATCCGCTGCTTGCGCCAGGGTCAGGGCGCCTCTTTGAAGCGCCTCAGGCTGAAGATCAGGGACTCCAGATGCTCGGGGTGCTGTCCGGCTCCTGGGGAAGGATCCGGCGCCAGGGAAGTCTGTACGCGCCGCCGCAGATCCGGCACTGCGCGAGGTAGAGGGCGGCGGCGGCCCCGAGGGTGTCGCTGGGCCGGGCCGGGAACTCTCTGCCCTCGATCTTCGCGACCAGATCCGGTGTCTCGCAGGCGCAGAAGTCCACCCGGACCACCTCCGTGCGCTGGTCCTTGGGCCGCTTCGGCGCTCCGTAGGCGTACCTGCTGAAGTGCTTGAGGGCGAGCTCGTCTCCGAAGAGCAGCAACAACCCGGCAAGCAGCAGGTACGCCTGGCCCCGCAGCAGACGCCGGGCCGGGTTGAACACCGCGACCGGCACCCCTTCTCCGTCGACCAGCGGGATGCCGTCAGCCCAGCAGGGATCGGCCACGCTCCAGCCCACCGTGGCAGTCAGCCCGTGTTCCCGGCTCAGGTAGGCGATGGCCCGCCGCACGCCGCGCCGCCGCGCCGCCTTCTCCCGCAGCTCCGCGGCAGCCGGCGTGTCCCGGACGGCTTCCTCGGCCTTGACCGCCTTGCGCAGGGCCCGCGCGCGGCTGGCCGTGTTGCCCTCACGGACCGCGGCCTTGCGGGCATCGAGCCGGCGCTTCCTGATCGCGGCCTGCGCCTCGTAGGCGAGCCGACGGCGTTCTTCCTCGGCCAGGTGGGCCGCCTCGGCCGCGATGTACTTCGGGTGCGTCCACACCACTGGCAGGCTGCGTATCCCGTTCGCGTACGCGTAGGGGCTCTTCACCGCGTGGGGCACGGCCTGGCCGTTGAAGACCCAGCGCAGGAAGTCCGCCAGAGGGGTCGGGCCGACCCTGCGCCAGTTGCGGCCGTCGAAGCGGACCAGGCCCTCCACGACGCCGAGGGGGCCGCCGCCCTCGGGGCGGGCCACGCGTACGGAGGGAACCGTGCCCAGCCACGGCGGCCGCAGCCGGTCACTGAACCAGCAAACCGCAACGCCATGCCGACGCATTCGCTCCGTCCGTGCCGCGATGTCGGTGTCGGTGATGGGCGACAGTTGGGCTTCCAACGCGGTACGCCAGGAACCATCCGGGGCGCGGGCCAGTACGTCGGCCCGCCAGGAACCGTCCGGCGCCCGAACCTCCAGCTCAGCGTGGGCGCCCGCGTCGCGGCCTGCCCAGGCGAGTTCGAGCTTCAGGAGGTGGTGGGCCTCCGATTCGCCCTCGCGCGCGATCTCGCAGTCCGGAGCGTACGGAGCGTGGGCGAAGAACCGCATCCCCGTCCGGGAGGTCTTCGCGTACATCGGGTGTCCGCACTCGGGGCACGTGATCGGCGGGAGCGGCTTGACCTTCCACACCGCCTCCCACGCCTGCCCGCACCCGAGATCGGGCAGGTGTGCGAAGACGGTTCCCCATCCGGCGTGCACGGCTCGGAATGCCATCGGTCCCCCTCTGAACGGATAGTCAGCTCAGAGTGTTGCGGCGGCCACTGACAGTCCAGACTGCGGAATTCGGACAGCACGAGCACTCCTCAAGGCTCGCGATACGGAGACGGCGCCTGTGCCGACGGTCGTCCGCCGGCACGGGATCCGTCACTCCGTCGGTACTCACAGATCGATCCAGCTTCTGGACTCGGTGCTCCCCGTCAGCGGTGTCCACACCGCTGCCTGTGGGCCGGCCTTCTCGATGTCTTCGAGGATGGCGGCGCCGAGGGGGACGCGGGCGGCGAGTCGGGTGACGAGGGGGTGGTCGGCGGTCATGGCGCGTAGGTCGGCGATGCGGTTGGCCAGGGTGGTGGGGGAGTCGCCGGTGAGGATGAACAGGACGCGGGGGAAGCGGGGGTAGAAGCGTTGCCAGGCGAGGAGGGCGGCCGGGTCGCCGACGGTGCCGCGCCGGCCGACGGGTTGGGGGGTGTAGTCGTGGAAGCGGGCGTAGGAGATGAGTTTGCGGGCGAGGCGTTCGCTGCTCATGGTCGAGCGGTCGATCTCGACGAAGGCGCGGTAGTGGATCCGGCGGGGGCGGGTGGTGGTGTAGTGGAGGACGGCGTCGGCGGTGAGGCGGTCTTCGCCGCCGGTGTCGGGGAGGCGGTGGGTGACCTCGGGCATCCAGTCGAGCGGTTCGTATTCGTCGCCGCGGGCGCGGGCTTCGGTCAGGAAGGCGAGGTGGGCGCGGACGCCGGTGAGGATGTGCGGGGCGAGGAGGGCTGCGCTGTCGGGCGAGTGGATGGCGCTGGCGTTTCCGCGGGCGCGTAGTTCGGGCCAGGTGGCGACGGTCTGGGTTCCGGTGGGGGTGAGGAAGTGGGCCTGGAGACGCTGGCGGCCCAGGAAGGTGTGGGTGATCAGCCCCTTCTCCCGCAAGGGCACGAGCACGTTGTGGATCTTGCGTGCCGGGGTGTCGGGGGTGAGCATCCGGTGGAGTGCGGTGGTCGTCAGGAGCCGGTGCTGGGCGATCAAGGCGAGCGCGCGGTGGCTCAGCGTCTCGCCGGTGCCCGGCGTCGGGATGGTCGCGGTCGTGGTGGTCATGCGTACTGCTCCCCGGTGTCGTGGGTCGTGGTGGTGGGCGTGGCGCGGGCGGCGAGGAACTCGCGCACCTGTCCTTCCTGGGCAAGGGCCAAGGCCGTCCGCTCGCCCAGGGGCCGGGCCTTGGCGGCCCGGTGCGCGGCGGTGCGCAGGGCCGGAACGCGGTTGGGCCGGGCGTGCTTTTTGAAGACTTCGGCCAGTTCGGGGCCGCGGATCGGCAGGGGGCCGATGCGCTTGCCGGCGACGGTGAAGGAGGCGTAGTGGTGCCAGCGGTCCAGGCCGGCGACGTCGGCGGGGGTGATCGTGTCAGGCCATTGGGCGGTGACCTGGGTGATGGCCTCGACGGATCCGGCGGTGGTGGACAGGCAGGACGCGTTTTGCATCAGGGCGGCTCGGGTCTCGGGCTGAAGTCGGTGCAGGAGTTGGGTCATGCCGTGCAGGCGCCCGCCGAACTTGCGGAGCTGCTCGGTGATCTCCGCCAGGACGGTGGATCCCTGGTCCAGGGAGATCAGTTCGTCGAGGTAGAAGCGGAAGGGCCGGCGCCGGCTTTCGGGCAGGTCGCGGCGTGAGAGGCCGGCGCGCAGGAAGTCGTGAACGAACAGGCTGATCAGGAGGCGGTCGGTGGGTCCGGTTCCGGGCGGGCAGATCCACAGCACGCGGCCTTCGTCCATGGCGTGGCGGATGTCGTAGCCGCTGATAGGACAGCCGAGGAAGGCGCGGACGACGGGGGAGGCGCCGAGGCGTTCGATGGGGTTGAGGACGGTGGGCAGCGCGTCGCGGGGGAGGTCGGGGAAGGTGGTGGTCCACCACGAGCGCGCCTCGGGGGTGAGGGCGGCGATGACGAGGTCGCGGAAGGCCGGGTCGGTGAGCAGGGCCCGGACCTGGAAGATCGTCGCCTGTTGTTGGGGGGCCTGGTCGGCGACGGCCGCCGTGTTGACGGCGACGAGGGCCTCGACGGCCTTGGTCAGGATGGTCAGCGCGCGGGGCGCGGTGACGTCATTCCAGCCCAGGGACCCGGCGAAGGCCTCGATCACGGCCGCCGACACCTCGTGCGCGATCTTGCCGCCGCTCATGTCGAGGAGGTTCCAGGAGGCGAGCATGTCGGTGTCCTTGCGGACGGTCAGGTCGAAGAGCATGACGCGGTCGAGGATGTCCTGGTGGGCGAGGTAGCGGGCGACGGCCTCGAAGCTGTCTCCGTGGGGGTCCACGAAGGCCAGGCCTCGGGCGTTGTGGGCGGAGGCGACGGCGTGGACCTGGGCGCGCATCGTCTTGCCCCAGCCGGCCTTGCCGGACTGGACCTCGAAGAGGGTTTCGTCCTCGTGCGTGGCCAGCAGCCTTTCGCCGCCGCCCGGCTGCCGGTACCAGCCCTGTGGCAGGACTCCCGCGCCGACCTCGTAGGTCGGCATGTCGTTTTCCATCAGCGGATGGCGGGCGGTGACGGTCGGCGGCTTCAGGAGGCCGGCCAGCTCCTCGATGTGCGCCCACCCGCCCCGGGCCGGCCGCATCACCCCCGACGCCCACCGTGCATCGAATCGCGTGCGCCACGGCCACCGGTCGGGACCGAACCGCACCGGACCCACGGACCAGCCTTGGCTCATCAGGCGGGAGGGGCCCGCGAACACGTCCAGGGCCGCCCCGAGGCGTGCCAGCCGTGCCTCGGCCCGGCCGTCCGCGGTCGAGGCGCACCGCACCAGGACCTGCACCCGCACCAGACCGGACGTCTGCGCGAGCTTGCCCAACGCCGTATCGCGGGCGACGCGCCGCAGCGGGGGCATCACCATCGGCCTCGTCGGCCTGCCCTGCCACTCACGCGGATCCAACAGCTTCGTCAGCGCGACCGGGACGCTGTCGGTCGACTCCCGGCTCATCCACCTGGCCTCGCGCTCCGCTTCGCGACGAACCCGCTCCCGGACACCCCGCAACACCTGCATGCGGCGTACGGCCAGGTGCCAACGGGACGCCGGAGAGAAGTCGACGCACACCTCCGCGAGATCCCCCAGCTCGGCCTTCAGGTCCGCCACGGCGTCGATCAGCGGCTGAAGCGGATCGGGATCCAGGGGGACCTCGCGCAGCCGGGAGCCGGGTTCCCCGTGCAGGGTCAAGACCGCGCGCACGGTGTGCTCGCGCCGCTTGTCCGCGATGGGGGCCACGGCTTTGACGTGGACCCGGTCCCCGTAGGGGGTCTGGGCGAGGAGGGCGTGCGCCGTCTGCGGCGCCTCGATGCGGTAGACAAGGGCTCGCTTGCCGTCGGCGCGCAGCCTGATCCGCACCGAACGGGCCCGCCGCGGAACCCACCACGGACCGGAGCCGGCGGCGCGCACCAGTTGCATGCCCTGGCGCCAGATCTGCTCGGGATCCGGGGCGAACGCCGCCGTCGGTTCGAGCTCCAGGTAGGTGCGCCTCGACAGGGCCTCGGCGGCCAGCCGCCGTTGCAGCTGCTCCCAGCCGGCCAGGGCCGCGACGCCGAGCAGCGACAGCCACCAGCCGTTCGCCACCGTCCAGCCGGCGACCGAGAAGAGGCTCTGCCACAGGGCGGCGCCCCAGGAGAGGAGCCCGGTCACTGTCACGTTCGAGTCCATGATGCGTCTCCGTTGCGGTGGTAGTGGAGGGACGCGGGGCGTCCGTCTTGGAAGGTCCCGGCCCGGTCGGCGCCGGCCCACACCAGCCGCACCACCGCCCTCGCCGAGGTCGCGAATCCGGCGTCCGGCGCCGGCGGTTCGGGCGTATCGCGGCGTGCGACGGCGGCCTGGATCCGCACCTGCGTGTAGCCGGCCGTCTCCTTCAGCCAGGCCGCCCGCGCCAGGTCAAGCAGAAGGCGTTCGTCGGCGGGCGGAAGGTCCGCGGGGGTGGCGCGGTCGAGGACCTGCTGAATGAGGGGATCGGCGGCCGGCCCCTCACCGGGCGGCGGAAGCTCGCCCCGAGCAGGATCGGCGCCTGCGGGCGCGCCGGCCTCGGACCGCGGGGGCGGGTTCGGGGGCGCGGAGCCGGACGGCGCGGGTGCCGCGTGCCGCGGCGGCGCGGAGACGACCGTCGGGCGGGCCGAGGCCGACTCGACAAGCGGCGCCGAGCCGCCGCCCGTGTACGGCACGGGCGAGGTATCCGTGGTGGGCGCCGCGACCGATGTGGGTCGGACCGTGGGGGCTTGCCCGTCGAGGCGTCCCAGCCCGCTGTGCAAAAGCAGCGCCCCGGCCGCGGCGAGGACGGCCGCGACGGCCAGGAGCGGGCCGGTGCCGGTTCGTGTGGTGGTCACAGGAGCCTCGCGGCGCCCGCGTAGTCGGGCATGGCGGTCACCGGGTCGATCCGCACCGGCTTTCCCGGCCGGGGAGCGTTGATCATCTTTCCGTCGCCGAGGTAGATCCCGACGTGGTGGATCGTCGAGTTCTGCGTGGGGCTGTAGCCGTAGAAGATCAGGTCCCCGGGGCGCAGGGCTGCGAAGCCGGCGGCGGCGGGGATCCGGCGGCCGACGCCGGCTTGTTCGGCGGCGGTGCGCGGCAGGTTGATCCCGGCCTTGGCGTAGGCGAACTGGGTCAGGCCCGAGCAGTCGAAGCCGGTGACGGTGCGGCCGTCCTGGCCGCCGGGGGAGCAGCAGATCCCGGTGCTGGGGCCCGAGGGCCCGCCGCCGCCCCAGGAGTAGGGCAGGCCTTGCTGGGCGAGGGCGGCCTGGATGACGGTCCCGATGTTGCCCGACGGCAGTAGGGGGACGCGGCCGAGGGCGTCGTAGCGGTCGATGCCCGACATGACGTCGTCGACGTAGGCCCAGGACAGGTTGTAGGTGTGGATCGCCGCGCGCAGCTGGTCGCGATCGGTGAGGTTGCGGCCGGATCCGCACAGGTAGACGGCCGCGGAGGCGGCGGCGTCGTCGGCGTTGTGGGGGTTGACGATCCCGTCGCGGTTGCCGTCCTTGCCGTAGGCGCGGAAGGTTTCGGGCAGGAACTGGAAGGGGCCCACCGCCCGCTCGAAGACATTGTCGTTGTCCCATCGACCGCCGTCGGTGTCGTGGATCGCGGTGGTGTTGCCGCCGGCGCCGGAGCCGTCCAGGCGCGGGCCCACGATCCACGGCTGGATGTCCCCGCTCACCCCGACCAGCCGGCCCGCGGCGTGATCGGACTCGACGCGGGCGATCCCGGCGAGGACCTGCCAGCGCATCCCCCGGCACTTGGGCACGTGGGTGGTGACCTGGGCGGCGCCGGTGAGGTAGGCGGCGAGCATCCGCTCGGGGATCCCGGCCGCCGCGGCGGACACCGCCGTGCCGGCGGTGGCGGTGCCGCGCGCCTTCGTGGCGGCGGCGAGGACGGCCGGAGCGGTGCAGCACGCGGCCGCGAACGCGATCAGCAGTCCCAGGCAGGCGACCTTCTTCCACTTCACGAGCGGTCACCTTCTTCACGGCGGCGGCGCTCGGCGACATGCGACTCGAAGATCGCCCGCAGGCGTGCCGCGTTCGCATCGGCCCGCCCACCGGTGTCGGACCCGGAGGCGCCGTCGCCGGCTGGGCTGCTCGACGCCCGCCGCGACGCGGCGGGCGCCGTCGAGGCGCCTGTGCCGGTGGCCGGTCCTGCGGTGCTTCGTGGTGGGGTGGGGCGTCCGGTGGAGAGCGGGGCCGACACCACGGTCCGGGCCGTGGGGGAGGGGGACGTTCGCGTGGTGAGGGGGCCGGCGGCGATGACGGCGGCGACGGTGGTGTCGCGGACGGCTCCGATCGGGTCGTGGACCTGCCAGGAGGTGGCGATGCGCTGCCCGGCGTGATCCACTCCGGCCATCCAGCGGCCCGAGTCCTCGCGGACCTGGTGGGCTGCGACCCGCAGCTGGGTGCGGGCGTCGTCCGTGAACTGCGAGGCATTGGTGCGGGCGTGGGCGAGGTTGCGGGGCAGGCCCAGGGTCGAGCCGTAGGCCAGCCGTGCGGTGCGGGAGGCGACGCGGTAGCCGCGCAGCCGCGAGGCCCGCGCGTGCAGCCGTGAACCCAGCAGGGGCCGGTCGGTCGCCGGATCGTGGAGGATCTCCCCCGTCCACCGGTCGACCACCATCTCCTCCTCACCGGGCGTGGGGCGCGGGGTGTTCGGTGTGCCGGCCGCACCGGCCAAGAGCCGGGCGGCGGGGTGGGTGCCGGGCTTGGGGCCGACCAGAGCGCTGTGCGCGCCGCGCAGGGCCAGAGCGATCGGGGCGAGGCCGCGCTTGCCTTCGGCCAGGGCGTCGCCCAGGAGCCGGCCCGGCGACATCGGCATGCCCGATCCGTCACTCAGGGCGGCCAGCGAGCCCAAGGAGCGCAGACGCGCCCCGAAGAGGCCATGCGCCGCCGAGCCGCCCGCGCCGCCGGCCGCGTGGGGTCCGTTGAGGGCCAGGGCTGCGCCGAATTCGGAGTTGTCGCCCCGCAGGTGGCTTCCGCCGATCGTCGCGAACCGCATCCGGTCGGCCATCTTCGTACCGAACGAGGCGGCGGCCGCGAGCACCCGGCGGTGCATGACCAGGAACGCGACGGCGAGCGCGTCGACCAGCAGGAGCCGTTCCACCATCAGATCGGGGCCATCCCCGGTCAGCAGGGCGTCGACGGCGATCCCGAACAGCGGCAGGCACATGGCCGCCATGAAGGAGACCAGCGCGGAGACCACGAAGACACCCCACCACCGCCACAGCACCATCCGGGAGGGCCCGGGCAGCATCGCCCACACCCACACCACGGGGCCCGCGGCGGCGGTCGCGGCGTCGGCGCCCTGGGCGCCGAGCATCACCACCGCCATCGACACGATCATCAGGGTGACGACGGCCACCGCGATCAGCAGGGCGACGGCCGACCACACCCGATCCCAGCTGGGCGCCTTCGCGTAGGCGGCGCAGGCCTTGCCGACCGGGCCGGCACCGTCCAGGTCTTTGAGGAGGGTCGCGAACGCGTTCCCCCCTTCCTCTGTGCGGGGGCCGTTGCCGTTCTCGCAGAAGGTGCGTGCCTTGTCCGGCATCGACGCGCACGGGTATTGCTCGCGGCAGGCGGTCTTCGACGTACCGGTCAGCAGCCCGCACGGATCGGTCTTGGAGGCCTCCCGCTGCTCCTCGCAGCGCTCCTTCGCGGATCCGAACAGCAGCTTGCAATCGGGGTTGCCCCGGATGCGGTCCTCGCACGCGTCCTTGACCGGCCCGAACGTGCCCTCGCACGGGTTGGCCTTACCGCCCGAACCTTCCGTACCCGGCTGGGGTGTCGAGGCTTTGGGCAGGGCGCTTTTGACCCAGGTGAGGTGTGCTTTGTAGGCGGCGGCGTCGCCCGGGTTCTTGGGGTCCAGGACCCGCCCGTACTGAAGGAGCATGTAAGGCTTGACGACCAGCGCGTCGGTGAGCGCCGCCTGGATGGGGCCGGTCACCGCCTTCGCGTCCGCCTTCTCGTTGACACACGCTTCGTGGGCGGGGCCGACCGCGCTGTCGCAGGGCCGGCCGCCGCGGGCGGGGGTGCCGAAGTAGGAGTCGGTGGTGATGGAGGCGACCTCAACGGCGGCCTGGTGGGTCTGGTCGAGGAAGCCGTCCTTGCCCAGCAGGTAGTCCGGGCGGACGAACGCGCTCGCGGCCAGCGCTGCGATGAGCAGCGTCAGGGCGATCTCGCCCAGGCCCTTGCCGACCTTGCCCCGGACGAAGAGGACCAGGCCGAAGACGAACGCCCAGGCCAGCAGGAGGCCTTCGAGGCCGAGCGGGGTGACGACGTGGCGCTGGTAGGCGTCGGCGAGACGCTGCGCGGGGTCGATGAGCCAGGTCAGCAGCGGGAAGCGGAAGGTGAAGCCGATCAGCCAGCAGCACAGGCCGACCAGCAGCCGGATCAGGGTGAACAGGCCGGACATGACCAGGCGCTGGGTGTGCTCGATGATGTCGAAGTCGGGCACACCGCCGTTCTGTGCGGTGGCGATGCCGCTTTCGACCATGTCGACCGCCGGGATCCCGCCGGGATCGCCGACCACGGATTCGAGGCGGTAGCCGCTGAGCGGGGCGCCCTCGCGGGTCAGAGCGTCCAGGGGGCCCAGGAGCCCTTCGCCGACGGCGGTGGTCTCGGCAGCCGCCGCGACGCTCGTGTTCGTGACCACGAACACGACCGTCAGCAGGGCGACGAAGCCGGCCGCGCGCAGCGTCCCGCGGTCGAGGCGAAAGGATCGGATCATCGCGCTTCCCCGGGGACGTGCGGACGGCCGGGGGTGGTGAAGATGGACTGCTTGATGCGGGGGACCGGGGGGACGACGATCTTGATGCGGCCGACCCGCATTCGCGGATCACGCAGCAGCATCTCGCCCTCCCGGCCGGCCTGCCCGACCGGGGACAGGCCGGTGGTCACCAGCCGCAGCAGGTTCTCGTCGTCCCCGTCCAGGCCCAGGAAACGCAGGCCCTTCGCGGCGCGGACCCGGTCGGTGGTGCGGGCCAGGAACCGGTAGGCGATCAGACCGGCGTCCTTGCCGAGTTCGGCTTCGTCGTGGGCACCGAGGAGCGCGCCCGCGCCGTGCTTGCGGCCGTCGTGGAAGATCTCGTGGACCAGCGCGGAGCCTTCCGCGGAGGAGGTCAGCCAGTACGACTCGTCGAGGGCGACCAGGCAGAACCGGGACGGGTTGCTGAAGGCGGCCTGCCGGGCGACGGCCGCCACCAGGTACAGGACGGCCCTCCCGATCAGGGCCTCCAGGGGCTGGCCGCGCAGAACCTCGACGTCGGCGAACGCCTCCCGGGGCGGCAAGGTGAGCCCGGTGGTGGTCACCACGACCATGTCGGCCCCGAGGTCACCGTCCAGGGAGACCGGCGGCAGGCCCGGGTCGAAGACCATCGCCGCCAGCGGATTGGTGGCGACGATCCGCAGCAGGTCGGCCATGGTCGCCGCCGCGTCCGCCCGCGTCGCCCCCGTGCCCGAGGCGGCGAGTTCGGCCAAGACCTCACACACCTTGGCCATGGACGGCTCGGGCCCACGGGCGGCTTCCTCGACCGCGTGATGGAGCACCGAGCCGGCGGCCGTCATCGCCCCCACACCCAGCTGGAGCGTGAGGTAGGACAAGGCGTAGTGCGCGCCGACCGCCCCGCCGAACACGCGCAGCGGGTCGATGGAGATCCGGGCCTCGGCGGCGTCGATGATCTGGCAGCGCTCACCCATCGCCGTGTGGGCGAAGGAGGCCCACTCGCGCATCGGGGTCCGGTCGATGACGATCGCCCGTCCGCCGCGGTCGACGACGGCGGCCGTGACGAGCTTCTCCATCACGCTCTTGCCCGCGCCGAGGTCCCCGATCACCGCGCTGGAGGCGGAGGCGTTGACCTGCGGAGCGTCGGCGACATTCAACAAGACGGGGCGTACCGTGCCGCAGTCGAGGTCGTGGCCGATCATCATGCCCGTCGGGTCACCCACCCCGGACAGGGTGAAGGCCCCCAGCGCGGCCCAGTCCTCCGACAGCTGATGCTGGGTGAACTGGTTCAGGCGCGGGGCCCGCACCGTCCCCGGAAGCCCCAGGGCGAAGAGTTCCTCCTGGAGGCCGTAGGGGCGCTCCACCCGGTAGTCGCCCCCCGACAGCGCCGCCGACACCTCCCTCGCCCGACTGTCGCAGGTGGCCGCGTCCGGACCCCACACGGTCAGGACGGTCACGGACTGCACCTCGACCTCGACCGAGGTGCGGGCCATCCGCGCGTCCTGCTCCACCAGATCGGCGGCCGCCTCCGGAAGCGAATGCGGCAACCCGGTGGGCTGGACGTCGTACTGGTTCGCCTGGTCGAGGAGCTCCCGCTTCTTGCGCTGGACCTGGGCCCGCGCCTTCTTCGCCGCGACCACCCGCAGATCCACCGTCACATCCACCGGAAACGCCAGCCCTTCGAGCTGCGCCAGCACGTCGGCGGAGCCCACCGCGACCGCCGGCGGCAACTCCGCCAACACCAGATGCGCCTGGTATCCGGTTCCGGCCTGCGACTCGACCTGAAGCCACCGCCGCCCCAACGGCGAAGACGAAGCCGCCCTCTTCCACCAGGGACGCCGCTCCTTGCCGACCACCTCGTCCTCGACGCCCGCAGGCCCGCCCTGTCCGCCCTCGGCCAGACGTACCTGCCCCAGGTCCGCGTACGAGGGGGAGTGCAGCCGCCCGTCGTGGACCCGGCTTCCGTACAGCGGGCTGTGCTCGGCGTCCGAGACGAGCGGCTCCTCCTCCAGGCCGCGATGCAGGGCGTGCTGAACCAACCAGACGATCTCCGCCGGCGCCGCCGGCCGCATCCCCAGCCCACCACCGAACGAGGTCTCGATCCGCCCCGCCTCGGCGAGAGCCGCCCGTACCTCGGACTCGGCCACCGCCACCGGCGGCAGATCCAGCACAGCGGAGAGCTCCGCGTGCAACGCCGCCAGGGAAGCGGCACCCGAACCGCCCTTGATCGCCAGGGGAACGGCCAGCCACAGGGTCCGCTCGTGCATCTCCTGCCCGGTCAGCAGGTCGACCGTCGCCGCACAGGTCTCGGCCCACGCCGGCAGACCGCGCCAGTCCACCCCCTCCACCATGCGCTCGGCGACCTCGCCGGCATCGACGCGCGCCGCCACCACCAGCAGCCGCGGCTCCATCGAGGGCATCGACCGCACCCACGCGGTGATCCGCCCCACCAACTCCTGGTGCACCGGCGCCGGCAGGTAGCCACCGGGCAGGGCGCTCACCCGCCACACCGCCCACACCCGCCCCGACGTCGACCACACCACATGCCCGGCAATGTGCCGAAACGGACTCCTCACGCCGCCCTCCCCACCTTCTCGGCCACCAGCCGCGCCAACCCCGAACCCGCCGCCACCTCGACGACTGGCACCTCATCTCCCACCGCCACACCGGCCCCGCCCTCAACCGGCGCCGGCGCCGCGGCTCCGACCTCGGCGGGGACAGGCGGGGCGATCACGAACCGGACCCGCAGATACGACGGCGCCCGATCACGAGCCACCCGCCCCTCGACCCGTCCCGCCGGATGCCGCAGCAGCAGCGAAACCACCCCGGCCACCGCCGTGAACGGGCTCTGCCCGGCGATCTGCGCACCGCGCACCGCCCACACCGCCCCCAACCACAAGGCGACCGGCACCGGCCCCGCCCACGACCACCACGCGTACGTCTTGATCAACAAGAACGCCCCACCACCCAGCACCACCAGCTGCGCCGGCGTGTACGGGCCCAACGGCAGCCGGAAGTCCCCGAGCTTGCCCAGCACCCACGGGTGGCGGCGCGCGGCGGTGTAGACCCGGGCGACCCGCACCCGATCCCCGCCGCTCACAACACACCCACAGAACCGCCGTGCACCGCCGCGGAACCGCCATCGAGGGCGGGCGCGCTCTTCAGCGGGTGCTCGACCTTGTCCTTGACCGCGCCCGAGAAGGACTCACGCGCCTCGTAGATACCCAAGGCCAGCACCATCGCGAGGAGCGCACCGATTCCGGCCTTGATCGAGAACTGACGGGAAACGGCGACGACGACCACCACAACCAGAATCAGCTTGAGGCTGTTGTCGGCCCAGCCGCCCAACGTGGCGAAGAACCCGTCGCCCAGGTCGTCCAACTTGCTCGCCAAGGTCACACTCATCGGGCACCGCCCGACACCGAAGCCGTCGAGGCACCGGCCGCCGGCCGCGAGGCGGTCGCACCGGTGTCCATCGCGCTGACCTCCCACCGCCCGGCCCGGGCGGTGACCACCAGCCGGTACACCAACGGCCACCGCGTACCGGCCCGGTCCTCACCGGTCACCCGCACCCGCACCCCGGCGCGCGTCCCGTCGACCGGCACGCCCTTCGTGGTGGCGGCCTCCGCGTCGGCGACGACGTCCTGGACCTCCACCCGCACGTACGACGCCGACGGTGCCGACAGCCGCACGCCGGGAGACAGGTACCGCTCCAGCCCGGAGCCCTGACCGCCGGCGAGGTAGGCCCGCAGCACCTCGCCCACCGAATCCGACAACGCCGTCCCGGACGAAACGGGATGAGTGAACGGCGACGCGACGGAGGGGCCCGGCTCCGGCGCGGCGACTTCCGCGGGCGTCCCCCCGATGCTCACCGCCGCCCCGCCCGTGCCCCCGCTGCCCGACACCGCGAAGTACCGCACCACGGGAGAAGCAGCCGCCCCGCCACCACCCGAGCCCGACGGCTCCGGCGCGGGGACGGATTCGGTCAGGGCCGCCACCACGGCCGTCCAGCCGTCGGCCGAACTCGCGGCGCTCACCGGCACCACCCGCACAGCCGGGGCCGCGGCGCCGCGGGCCCGCTTGGGAAGCTCGACGGACGGCGCCATCGACCGCAGGGCCACCCCGACCGCGTTGTCCGGCGTGCCCGCGTCCGCACGCAGCCACAGCTCCACGAACAACGCAGCCACACCCCCCGGTTCCGCGGGGCGCTCGGCGGCGCTGTCGGCCTTTGCCGCCGGCGCGGCCTGGGCGGTGGTCTCCTGCGGCACGAGGAGCGCGACGGCCAGGGCGAGGGGTCCGGCCGCCAGCGCCGTCCAGACCCCGATCCGGGCAAGTCGAGGGCCGCGGGGGACACTGCCGGACGCCGGGACGGTCTCAGGGCGAGACGACCGCAAAGGGGCCGGATTCTTCGAAGGAGGCTCGGCTGCTTCACGCCGGGAGGAACGGGGGACAGAGGACATGGGATCGCCTTCCGTGAGGTGCTGATCGTGCTTGCACCCCACGAAACGGCCACCACCTCACCGCCTGGATCACCACCGTCAGCCCCCGCATGTCACAGGCCCACAACGCTTGGGACGGTGAACTCACCAATCACCTCACCACCGCCCCCAGAACCTCCCCACCGCAGGTCACAGCGCTATCCCCGGCAAACTCACCACTCCATGCCGACGATGTGAGCCGGGTGGTGAGTTCAGGGGGAACACGAAACAGGGATGCTCACCATGGGGATGTGGGAGTGCCGTCTGGATCCAGGCCATGCGGCCACAGCCTGGTGAGGATTCCCGACTCCGCGGCCCGGTTGAACCCGAATTGGTTGGCCCCGTGGTCGGCAGCCTCTCGGGCGATGATTTTGGCGCTGTCCCGATGCCCGGCCTCGTCCCGCATCCTGGCCAGGTCGTGCAGGGCGCCGGTGTCGCCGTGGGCGGCCGCCTGTCGGGCCAGGGCTTCGGCGCCGTCCCGGTCCCCGGCCTCCTCCCGCATCCTGGCCAGGTCGTGCAGGGCGCCGGTGTCGCCGTGGGCGGCCGCCTGTCGGGCCAGGGCTTCGGCGCCGTCCCGGTCCCCGGCCTCCTCCCGCATCCTGGCCAGGTGGTCCAAGGCGCCGCTGAAGCCGTGATCGGCCGCCAGACGGTAGACAGCTTCGAGAGCCTCTCGATCCCCGGCCTCCTCCCGCATCCTGGCCAGGTCGTGCAGGGCGCCGGTGTCGCCGTGGGCGGCCGCCTGTCGGGCCAGGGCTTCGGCGCCGTCCCGATCCCCGGCCTCCTCCCGCATCCTGGCCAGGTGGTCCAAGGCATAGACGTTGCCGTGATCGGCCGCCAGACGGTAGAGAGCTTCGGCACCCTCTCGGTCCCCGGCCTCCTCCCGCATCCTGGCCAGGTGGCGCAGGGTTTCGCTGTTGCCGTGGTCGGCGGCTCGCCGGGCCAAAGCTTCGGCGTCCTCCCGGTCCCCGGCCTCCTCCCGGATCCTGGTCAGGTGCGTCAGGGCGCTCATGTCGCCGTGGTCGGCTGCCTGCCGGTAGAGGTCTTCGGCGCCTTCTCGGTCCTCAGCCTCCCGCATCATGGCCAGGCGCGCCAAGGCGTCGCTGAAGCCGTGATCGGCCGCCAGACGGTAGACAGCTTCGGCACCCTCCCGGTCCTCGGCCTCCTCCCGCATCATGGCCAAGTTGTCCAGGGCACTCATGTCGCCGTGTTCGGCGGCTTGCCGCACCAGTGCTTCGGCACCCTCCCGGTCCCCGGCCTCCTCCCGCATCACGGCCAGGTGGTAAAGAGCGTCGGTGTTGCCGTGGTCGGCTGCCTGCCGGTAGAGGACTTCGGCGCCGTGCTCGTCCCAGGCATCCAGCCGCATGTGGGCCAGGCGGACCAGGGCGCCGCCGTAGCTGTGGTCGGGGGCCGACCCGTAGAGGTCATCGGAGCCCTCCTCGTCCCCGGCCTCCTCCCGCATCATGGCCAGGTGGTCCAAGGCGCTCATGTCGCCGTGTTCGGCGGCCTGCCGGGCCAGGGTCTCGGCGCCGACCTCGTCCCCGGCCTCCTCCCGCATCCTGGTCAGGTGCGTCAGGGCGCTCATGTCGCCGTGGTCGGCTGCCTGCCGGTAGAGGTCTTCGGCGCCTTCTCGGTCCTCAGCCTCCCGCATCATGGCCAGGTGGATCAGGCCTTCGCTGTTGCCGTGTTCGGCGGCCTGCCGGTAAAGGGCTTCTGCGTCGTCCCGGTCTCCGTTCCCCTCTCGTAGCCTTGCCAAGCGAACCAGGGCATGGGTATTGCCGTGGTCGGCGGCGCGGTAGCGGAGGGCGTGGGCCCATTGCAGGCGGTGGCGGTTTTGGGCTGCCTGGGTGAGGTCGTCGAGGTCGTCGAGGTCGGTGAGGTGGGTATAGGCGGCGTGCCAGAAGGACGCGGGCGGGCAGAGGTGCCTGCGGCTGGTGCGGCCGTGTTGTTCGAGGTAGTCAGCGAGGCGGAACACCGGCCCCGCGGCCGTGGAGGCCGGGCCGTGAACGGCCGGGGATGTCGCCGGGGCAGGGGGACGTCGCTGGGTGCGGGGGGTGGTGCGGTGCAGGGGGGCCTGTTTGCCATGGACGGGGGCGGCGAGTTCGGCAAAGGCCTGCTCGGCCCAGTCGTCGGTGAGCCGGTCGTAGTCGGTGTCGTTGAGGTAGTCGGTGGCGGCGTCGGTGAGGAAGGCCTGCGGAAGATGGAGGCCGACGCCGAGGCGCCGGGCGTCCATCGCCACTTCCAGCATTGCCGCGGCGGCCGGGCTGGCGTGCCGATAGCGCGCGAGGAGTTCGGGGGCGCCAGCGAGGTCCTGGGTGATGCGTCCGTCGGCGCCCGCACGGCCGAGCGCATCGGCCACAAGCTGGTCCCCGCCCTCGGCGAGAGCGGCCGCGGCTGCCAGAGCCGGAGCATCGAAGGCGTCCGGGACGGCCAGCGTGCGGCCGGCCAGCAGCTCCCGCACCCGGCTGTGCGGTCCTCCGCATCCGATTCAGGGAGGACCGTGTACCGGTTGGCGTACTCGGGCCAGAGCGTGCCCAGCACCAGGATCGGCCCGCGTTCCGCACTGACCAGCAGCCGGTGTACGGCAGCCGCGATCTGTTCGCCCGCCACACGGTCGCCGAGGTAGTGCTGGGCCTCGTTCAGCCAGACCACGGTGTGCGGCGCGACGCGTGGTAGGTCCTGAAGGGCGTCCTGAGCGCGGGTCGGGTCGAAGGGATGCCACAGCCGCCATCCGAGCGCCGTGAGGGGCTGCACGGCCTCCCAGCACGCACGCGTTTTGCCCGTCGACGAACTCCCCACCAACACTACGGCCCCGCTGCGGCCAGCCGCGGCGTCCTCCACGACCTGCGCCAGCACCTGGTCGTGCGGGCGCCGCACATACCCGGGCATCGGCCGGGCCACCGACCTGCCGGACCCGAAGGGGGTGTCGCCGGGCCCGGCCGGGTGGACCTCCAGGTCGTGCGGATCCCACTCACCGATCGGACGGCCCGGCGCCGACCCCACACCACCCCCGGCATCCTCGACCGCGCGACGCCGTAATGCCAACAGCTCATCCACCGGGAGCTGCACCGCGCGGGCCAGGGCGGCCAACGTCTCGGGCGAGGGCGCGGGCTTTGCCGGCGAGAGCGCCTCCGACACCGTCGTACGCCCCAGCCCGGCACGCGCGGCAAGCTCCGTCTGGTTCAGCCGCATGTGGGCCATTCGAACCTTGAGCCTCTCCCGCAGCTCGGTCAGGGCGGGATTCTGGCTGCCGTCTTCGTCGCGCACGGTGCGTGGCCCCCAGGACTCGTGTTCGCCGGTGTTCATCTTCCGCCCGGCGAACACCGGCGAACACCGATTCGGCGACATTCGACCATGTCAACACCCCAATACGCATCGGGAGATTGCCGTGACCGTCGCCGTCGTCCTGCTCACCACCGCACTTGTGATCGTTGTCGCGCTGCTTGCCGCCGCCGGCGCGGCGAAGCTCGCCCGCCTGGACAACGGCAGCTATCCCACGGCCCTCACCCGTGCGGCCGCCACCTTCGTGGCGGTCGTCAGCCTCGCCGCCGTCGTGGCCACTACCCTCGCCGCCTTCCTCACCTGACGACCAGCCCTCCCTCAGGGCAGGAAGCAGCACGTCCTGGGCACGAGTTCGGGCTCGTGGGCCTCATGTTGCCGAGGCGTTGTTCGCGAGAACAGGCTCGGGCGCCTGTTCGGCGAGGGATTGAATGGGGGGCGCGCTCAGGGAGAGCGGAGCGGGAGAACCGCTCTGCGGTTCGGGAAGATGGTCGGTTCTCCACGGAAGCGCGCCGGGCGCCTGCGCATCGGAGCCTGACGTCTACGGGGCACGAAATCCCACTGTGGGCGGCGGTTGTCGGTGTGTCAGGGCATGCTGGAGTGATACGGGTGTTCTCCTCGATGACCGCGAGGAGAACACCCGCCCGGGTATCTAGTGATCGACAGTCTGGACGAAGGTCGTCCACGCCGCGCCGGGTACCCGGAGGCAGGGCTGATCGGCGTTGCCGTTCAGTTTCGAGTCCCGGATGTGGACCGAGGCGCTGATGGCGATCTCGACGCAGTTGTTGCCGGCGCCGTCGGAGTAGCTGGACTTGATCCAGTTCAGGTCGTTGGGTGTCTGGTTCATTTCGTGATCTCTCGCGATAGCTGGTGCAGGAACTCGGGGGTGTCCTCCGGCGGGAGCGCGGAGGACATGAGGCCGTTGAAGGCCCGCTTGAACTTTCCGACCTCGCGTGGCTTGTCCGACACGGAGGTGGAACTCCAAGGCGTGTCCACCTGGACGGAGGTGGGGAGCCCCTCCTCCAGGTGAAGCACGGCGAAGTTCGCGGTGGGGAGGTGCCCACGAAACCGCGGTGGCAGTATCGGCAGGATCTGAAGGTGCACGTGGGGGAGGCCGGCCAGTCGGATCAGCTCGTCGTACTGCGCGCGCATCACGTCGGGGTTCCCCACGAGGTTGCGCAGGGCCGGCTCCCAGAGCACCGCGCGCAGGAGCAGGGGATCCTCGTTGCGTTCGATGGCCTTCTTCCGGCGCATGCGTACGGCGACGTTGCGCGTGATGGACTCACTCGTGGTCTCTTCGACTCGCTGGGCGTCCTCGTGCAGATGGCGGGCGTAGTCCTCTGTCTGGAGAAGCCCGTACACGAGGGCGGGGTGGAAGGCCCAGGTCTCCCTGGCGGCCGCTTCGATGCCCATGAAGCGGGGCATGCCCGAGGGCATCGTCGAGCGGTAGGGGTGCCACCAGTCCTGGCTGGCTCCCTCTCGCTGGATCGCCAGGAGCGCCGCCACGTCCTCCTCGTCCTCGACGCCGTAGTACTGGAGCAGGTTTCGCAGATCGGCCGCGGAGCGAAGCGGCCGGGTCCCCTTCTCCAGGGCCTGGAGCTTCGCGAAGTTCAGGCCGGTCACAGCTCCCGCCGCTGTCACCTCCTCCAGGGTCTTCCCGGCTCGCTCCCTCAGCTGACGCAACTCGTAGCCGAGTTCGATGCGGCGCACTGTCGGCCTGGGTGTCGCCACCATGCGTGTGCCTCTCCTCCCCATGCGCGCGCCGCATCAACCCATGCGCGCGTCAGATCCGCCTATGCGCGCAGTCTGGCACGCGTTACGCCTGCCACGACAGGTGATGCGTATGCGCTGGCATGTTCCATTTTCCATCGCGGTGAATATTCTCCGCGATATCCATTGCCTCGTAACTCTAGCGAGCGGCAAGCTAGTTGTACCGAGTCAGACGGCCCCCGGAAGTCCGGGACTCACACCGTGCAAGGGAAACGATCACGAAATCGGCTGTGCATCCCTTACACCTGCCCCGGACCTCCATGGCCCTGGCGGCTCCCGCCGGAGCGCGTATCCGGATACAGCTCACCCTCACCGCCACCGGCGGTCTCCTCATCGAGGTCCGAGACCTCGTTCCGGCCTTCGAGCGATTCGAGGAGGTCGTGCAGGGCACGGAGGGGCGCGGGTTGTGGGAGGTGCGCCGCCTCGGGGCCGAGGTCGGCTGGTACCTCCACGGTGCCGATGCGGGCAAGACCGTCCACGCCGAGCTGCCGGCCCGTCCCGCCTCCGGGCTCCGGGACTGACTGCAACACCCTTTCCCTTTCTGCCAGGAGGTCATCATGTTCAAGGTCGGCCGACACGGGCTCCCCGAGCGCATCAACACGACCGGGTCGCTACCGTTTCGCCTGCCGGGCGCGGCAGTGCAGCGGGCGGTGGACAGCTTGTACCTGCCGAAGCCGGACCTGGACTCGACGTCGGTGTCGGGGCGGCCGCGTACGCCCGAGGAGGCGCGGGCTCGGTGGTCGCGTCTGCGATCCCGCTCCTCGGGCCCCGGGCGTTCCTCCGAGGACGTGTGACGTGGTGCGCGGTACTCGTCGCGACCGGGTCGTGCCGGGCGGGGTGAATCTGGGGCCGCCGCGCAGGATGCCTCGCCTTCGTTGGGTGGTGCGTCACCCTCTCCGCTTCCTGGACAGCAACGGCTTTGGCCAAGGACTGACCTCCTGGGTCCTGCTGTTCCTGACCTTGGTCGGCGGGTCGCTCGCCTACGTGTACTTCGCCTACCTTTCCTGACCTCCGTCGTCTCGGCGCCGAGCAGTGCCGCGACGACGAACCGTACGGGCCCTGCCGCTCCCCGCACCGCGCTTCCCCTTCCGCGTGGTGAGCGGGCAGCCGAGCGGCACGGGCGCGGCACCTCGCCGGCGCCGGATGGGAAGCCCGCGGTGCGCGAGTGTGCCCCGGCCGCCCCTGCACTCCACGGGGGCGGCCGGCCATCCCCAACAAGACCCCGCCGACCCATTGAGGATGACCATGGGTGAGAAGTTCCATCCGACCAGGCCCTCGTACGTACCGCCGCGCGTCGGCTATGTCGCCGCACGCATCGCGGAGGCCACGGGCATCGAGCCGATGTTGGAGAGGCCCCACGCCGGCCGGGTGCTCCTGCGGCACCTGGCGGGGCCGTGGGAGTTGACCCTCGCCTGGAATCGCAAGTCCGGCACCGGGTGGCGCAGGGCCTGGACCTCCTCGACGCTCACCTACGAGGGCAGGCCGCATCCGACGTTCGGGTCGTTCACCTCCTACGCGGCCGCGGCCCGAGGCCTGCCCTGCACCCCGCCCACCGTCGAACCCGAGCTCGACGAGGAGAGGATTCCGGCCCTGGTGCGGCGTCGGCTCACGGATGAACGGGCCGCTGCGGAGGATGACGCTTGGTCGATGTGGGCCGGCCGGCTCGGCCGCCGCTGGGTGGTGGTATGCGCCCGCGCCGAAGGCGCCTGCGTAGTCCACTGGAACTTCATCCGCGACGGCGACACGTGGGTGTACGACGACCTCGACGCGCTGGTGGCCTGGCACGAGTTCGGTGAGGCCACCCGAGAACTCACCCACGCGCTCACCGCACAACGGCACGCGATGCAGGGTTGGCCGAGTTCCCCGACCGACCTCCGGGGCACGGCCAGCGTCCTGAAAAGCCTGTCGCAGCGTCAGCGCACCGTAGAGCCGGCCACCGCCAGCACCACCGAGACCCGGCTGCGGCTCTAGACCCGACGGCGCTCTCCTGCGAGCACCCCCTCTCCGACGCGCGAACCCTGCTCCCGTACGGGTCGGACACTCCCGTGGCCGACCCGACTGCCCGCGATCCCTGGAGATTTCCGGTGAACACCCTTTCCGTGCCTGCCGTTGCCCGGCGCCGCGACCGTTTCCCGCAGCACCCGATGGTCCTGATGGAGCGTTCCGGCCTGCGGTACGCCGGTGGGTCGCGCCAGGACCAGGTCGACCCCGTCTTCGAGGTGCTGTGGGAGAGGTGGGGCGGAGCTGGCATCGGTGCGCCCGAGTACGCCGTGTTCGACCCCGAGGTCCAGCGGCGCGCTACGGACCGGTTGCTGTGCGTGCACTGCCTGGGCTGGCCCGATCGCGACCCGCGTACGGGCATGCTGTGGCTGCTGCACGCGCAGGACGACGCGGACGTCTGGCCGGCCGACATACTCACGATCACGCCGCCGATCTGCCGGCTTCACGCCCGGCACGCCGTGGAGCGGTGCGCGGGTCTGCGCCTTGGCTACGTGGCCGTGCGCGTGCGGGAGGCGGAGCCCGTGGGCGTCATCGGCACCCTCTACGACCGCCACGGAGCCGTCGTCTCCTCGGACGAGCTCGTGCTCTTCACCGACACCCACCGGATCCGCCACGTCCTGGCCCGCTACCTCGTGCTGGAACTTCGCGGCGCCGTACCCGACCCGACCGTCCTCCCCACCCCCGCCGCCGACCGCAACGGTGCTCCGGAAAGGCGCTTGGCGTGATCTCCGACTCCGGCCCCGGCCCCGGCCTCGACGTCCGCACCGCGCGACGCGCGGGCGAACTCGTCGTCGGCACCTACCTGGCATCCCTCCGCGAGGCGAAGCGGATCAGCCGCGGCGACGCCGCCGCGTCGGCGGGCATCAGCTGGCTGGAACTGCGCCGGCTGGAGGCGGGCGCCCCGGGACTGGAAGCCGCGACCGCCACCGCTCTCCTGCGGACGTACGGCATCACCGCGATGGCTGACGTCAGGGCGGTCACGCGCCTGTTGCGCCCGCCGCCGTACGACGACGTCCGGCTCGACGACGCCCCCGGGCACCAGCAGCGCCTCGCGGCCTGCGAGCATACGGCCCGCAGCACACGCACCTGGGCGCCCATCTGGCTCCCCACACCTGTCCAGACCCCCGACTACGCCGCATGCCACGCCCGCTGGGCCCTGCCCCAGGAGGAGTACGGGCCCGCCACCCTCGGGATGCGCCACCTCACCGAGAAGGGCCCCCGCACCACGCTGCTCCTCGACGAGCAGCTGCTGACCCGGGCCGGACCCGGGGTCGAGGTGATGGCCCGCCAGCTCGGCCACCTGCGCGACCTTATGGAACGCCGCCTGATCAGCGTCCGTGTACTGCCGCTCGACAGCGGCGTGATCACCCTGTCGTCGCCCCTCACCGAACTGCGCCTGCCCCGCGCCCGCCTCTTCGTCTCCGAGACCTACGGAGTCCTCTACGCCGGCGACAGCGCGCAGCACCGGTTCCGGTTGGACGTCATCGAGGCCGCGGCGGTCTCTCCACGACAAAGCTACGACTGGCTCGGGCGCGTTCAGAGACGGTTCACCACCCGCGCCGGGGCGTCGACCAAGGCGTAGAGCCTCTGACCCCACCGCACGACCGCCCCGATGTCGCCCAAAGGTCCAACCGACTTCGTGCCGTGATCGGCCGGTCCCAGGACGTGGGTCCGCTCGGCACGAAGCGCGCCCCGCATGCGCCCCCATCACAACGATCAGGAGACCGATGGCCATGACCACACATACCCTCCAGCGCACAAGGCGGATCCCCATCGAGCGCCGCCGCGGCGTCGTCGCGACGTTGGGTCCCGAAGGGACCGACGCGCACGCCGAGGCGTTGCGGCTGTTCGACCAGGCGGTACTGGCCCCGACGTTCGACGCGGCCCTGCGGTACGCGTACGAGAACGACACCTTCGCCCTGGTGGCGGCCGGGTTCGTCGAGCGGGCCGGCGAGGCGGTCCGTGACCTGTGGGTGGACATGCACTTCCGCAACCTGGGGCGCATGCGCGTGGACGAGGTCTGGGTGAGCCCGACGAAGGACATGTGCGTGGCCACCCGTTCGCACGGTAGCCCGGAAACGGCCCGATCTCTGGCCCTGCACCCCGCCACCCGGGTGTTCGCCGACACCTTCGTGCCAGGGGCTCGACGGCGTTACGTCGACGCGAAGCCGGTCGCGGTCCGGCTCGTCGCGCAGGGCAAAGCCGACTGCTGCATCGGGTCCGTCGACGTGGTCGAGCGCCACGGGTTGAGGATCCACGAGGTCTTCCGGCCCACGATGGTCTGGTGCCTCTACCGGCGCCTCCAGGACCGGGAGGAACCGGAACGAACCGTCACCAAGCGCTGCTAGGCTCCCGCCTCACAGCCTCGACCGGCGCCCAACAGTGCTGGTCGACAACCGACTTGGGAGACATTCGTGAAGGTTCTGATCACCGGCGGCGCCGGGTTCATCGGCAGCACCATCGCCTCGGCCTGCCTCGACGAGGGCATCGAGCCGGTCATCCTCGACGACTACTCCACCGGGCGACGCGAGTTCACCGAGGGCCGGATCCGCTACGAGGGCGACATCGCGGACGGCGCGCTCATCGACCGGATCTTCACCGAGCACCCCGACATCGAGATCACGATCGGATGCGCCGCGAAGATTGTGGTGCCCGAATCGGTGGCCGAACCCCTGCGCTACTACACCGAGAACGTCAGCAACGGCCTCGCGCTCCTGGGCCACCTGCTGCGCAACGGCTGCACCCGGTTCCTGTTCAGTTCCTCCGCCGCGATCTACGACGCCGGACTGGGCATCACGGAGACCGCGCCGCTGAACCCCCTGAGCCCCTACGCCCGCACCAAGGCCGTCTTCGAGAACGCTCTCGAAGACATCACCGCCGGCACCGACCTCCGCGCGATCTCCCTGCGCTACTTCAACCCGATCGGCGCCGACCCCAAGATGCGCTCCGGACTCCAGGTGACCCGGCCGACCCACGCCCTCGGCGTCATGATCGACAAGTTCCACGCCGGCCTGCCCTACCCCGTCACCGGCACCGACTGGGAGACCCGCGACGGAACCGGCATCCGCGACTACGTCCACGTCTGGGACCTGGCCCGCGCCCACATCGCCGCCCTGCGCGCCTTCGGCACCGTCCTTCCCGCCGGCGGGGACACCTACCGCGTCATCAACCTCGGCTCCGGCACCGGCACCACCGTCCTCGAACTGATCAAGGCCTTCGAGAACGTCACCGGCAAGCCCATGCCCACCCACCTGACCGACCGGCGCCCCGGCGACACCGCCGGCGCCTACCCCGACATCACCCTGGCCGACACGCTTTTGGACTGGCGCCCGGAACTCTCGATCGAACAGGGCATCTCCGACTCCCTCGCCTGGTACGCCCAGCGCGACACCATCCTCCGCGGAGAAGACGAATGACAGCTTCCTTAACGGGCCGACCGGCGACGAGCATCCTCGTCGCCGGGTACGGCGTCATGACCGCCGGGATCATCCCCCACCTCACGGCCCTGCCCCACAGCCGCGTCTCCATCGTCAGCCGGCACCTCGCCCAGGCCCCCCTGCCCGGCACACGGCTGATCCGCCCCGCGACATCCCGCCGGTCGAGCCCGACGTCGTCATCGGCTGCTTCGCCGACGATCACGACAGCCGCGCCTTTTGGACCACCGACCCCGTGACGGCCGCACTGGCCGACCACCGTCCCGTCTGCGTGGAGCTGTCCACCATCAGCCCCGAATGGGCCGAGGAGTGGCATCAGCAGATCACCTGCCGCGGTGGCATTCCCGTGGAGTGCTCGGTCACCGGCAGCCGGCCCGCCGCCACCAGCGGGACGCTCACGGCGTTCCTCCACACCCCGGTCCACGACGCGCGCACCGAAACGGTCCTCGCCGCGATCACCAGCCAACGCCACGAATTCTCCCGGCCCGGCAACCCCGCCCGCTTCAAACTGATCTTCAACGCGTGGGGCGCGGCGGTCCTCCACAGTCTCGGTGTCTTCGCCCGCCAACTGCCGACCCATCTCGGCGAGGACTACCAGGTCGCCGCGCGCGCCGTCACCACCACCGGCTGGATGGCCGCCATCACCGCCTCCAAGCTGCCCCGGCTGGAACGCCAGGACTACAAGGACCCCGACTTCGCCGTCCGGCACATGGTCAAGGACCTCGAATACGCCCGCGAGCTCCTCGGACCCCTCCCGTTGATCGATCTCGCCATCAACGCCTACGCCCAGGCCGTCGCCGACCACGGTGCCTACGCCGACTTCACCGCCGTCGGCGACCGGGGAGCATCGTGAAGCAGAGCGAGATCCCCGACCTCCTGCGCCACCTGCGGACCCTCCTCGCCGCGACCACGGGCATGTCCATCGCCCTGTCCGGCTCCCTCGCGCGCGGCGACTTCCGCACCCGGCCCGACGGGACGATCATCTCCGACCTCGACCTCATCCCGGTCATCGCCGGTGCCGACGACGTCGCGAGCGCCCGCCGACAGCTGGCACCTGTCCTTCAGGACGTCGCGGACCGGTTCGCGATCACGGCCACCGCCGCGATCACCCTGGACGCCACCCGCCGCAAAGCGCCCCTCGCGCGCTACCTCACCAGCATGGCCGCCCGCCCGTGGCTGATCGACCCGCTCGGACTCGAAGGCACCACAACCCCGGCGGCCGATCAGGCGAATCCGTTCGGTGACCCCAGCCTGCCCTGGCTCTTCCAGCCGGTCACCTATTACCTGGCCAAAGCCACCCACGAGGACCCCGTCACCAACCTGGTCAAGGCCCGCGCCGCCGCCGACCACCTGCTCGACCACCTGAGGATCACCACCGCGACCGACCCGCTGCGCGACCTTCCCCGCACCCTCGCCGCGATCCGTGACCTGTACGGGCTGACACCGCTGCCGTCCTCGCGGACGTTCCTCGCCAGCCCGACGGACACCGCCGTGTTCACCACGGTCCGCGACCTTGTCTTCCGGGAGAACCAGGGCCTGGCGTTCGCCGACTCCGCCATGGCGGCCACCCCCGCCCTCCCCAACTGAGCAGGAGCCCGACCATGGCACACACCCATCTCGAACTGATGCCGCCCCACCCCCTGCGGCCCGGCTACGACCGCACGACCGAGCGCGGCAGCCTCCCCGACCTCTTCCAAAGGCGCCTGGAGCCCGCGAACTTCAACACCGCCTACTTCACCGCCCTCGCCCAGCGCCTCCAGGACGCCGCGAACAGAGCCCCGGACGACGAGAACCTGCGCTACATGCTCGCCTTCGTGCTGTTGCAGAACAACGCCGACCTCGCGACCGTCACCCGGGCGGCCGCACTGCTCGACGCCACCACGATCCCTGGCGGCCGCCGCCTCCTCGAACTGATCGCCGGGATCACCGCACGGGCCTCCACCCGCCCCAGCGCCGGCCGCACGGTCACCCGCGTGAACTGGTCGATCAACAACAAGTGCCCCATGAGCTGCACCGGCTGCTACAACCCGTTCGTCACCGACCAGATCACCTACGAACAGGCACTCACGATCGTCGACAAGCTCGCCGACCACGGAACCACCGACCTCGTCCTCGCCGGCGGCGACCCTCTGCTGTGGCCCCCGATCTTCGACATCGTCGACCACGCCACCACCGCGGGCATCCGAGTCGCTCTGGACACCACCGGCTACACCCTGACCCCCGACAAACTCCAGCGCCTCGCCCTCCTGTCCTCGCTGCGCCTGCCTTTGGACGGCACCACCCCCGCCGTCCAAAGGGCGTTCCGGCACAGCCGAGACCGCGACCTGCCCACACGCTTCAGGCAGTCGCTCCAGATGTGCGACGACGCCGGCTTCCACAAGGTTCGCGTCCACACGGTCGCATCCCAGGCCAACATCACCGACCTGGCGGCGATCGCCGACACCGTGCTCAGCCACCCGAGCGTCCGTCAGTGGGTGATCTTCCAGTGGTGGGGCCGACGCGCACCCAAGGCCCTCACCCAGACCATGGCCATCGACACCGACGCGATCAAGGACGAGCTCAGCCAGATCCGCGACCGCCACCCTGACAGGGAGATCATCCTCGCCGAGACCTCCCACCGCGAATTCCTGAACTGGATGATCCAGAGCAGCGGCCAGGTCGTCACCTTCGGATCCGGCCCCGAGGAAGAGTTCCTCATCGGCAACCTCCTGACCGACGAGGTCCACGACATCGCCGCCCACCCCATCCTCGACTTCGACGCCATGAGCCGCGGAGTACCGGTCACCCCACGGACGTGAGGCACCGGGTCACTTCGGCAAGTAAAGGATGCTGTCCGGCACTCAGCCCCTGGTGGGGTAGGCGAGGAGCTCACGATCCACCAGGACCAGGCCCCGGTCGTCGTTCACCAACACCGGAGCCACGTCGAGCCCGGCGGGCCTGTCCTCGAAGCGCAAGATCGTAGCCCCCCCCCCCACGAGGGGGGCGGCCGTCGAAAGCACGTGGCGCAGCCGTAGGTGGTGGTCAGATGATCGGTGGTCGGCCCAGCCTGGTCATCCACCACACGGTCCGCCATCGCATGGGCCGCCGCGGCGGGCACGGCACCCGTACGCCTTCGAAGAAGCCGGCCCACCAGGCGGCCAGGCCGGACAGTGGGGGCCGTTGGGCGATCGTGTACGCGGCCCATGTGGCGAGGTAGACGGGGACCAGGACGGCGGGCAGGTGCCGCTTGGCCAGCCAGACCCGGTTGCGGCCGGTGTTGCGGTAGTAGACCGCGTGCCGGGACGCCTCGGTGCGGGGGTGCTGGAGGACCATGTCCGCCCGGTAGTCGATCTCCCAGCCGGCATCCAGGGCCCGCCAGGCGAAGTCGGTCTCCTCGTGGGCGTAGAAGAACCGGGCGGGGAAGTCGCCTACCTGGTCGATCACGGTCATGCGGATGGCGTGGCCGCCGCCGAGGAAGGTGGTCACCGGCCCGGACGTCAGCGGATCCTTGCCACCCAAACGGGGTACGTGCCGGCGCTGACTTGCCCCGGTCTCGTCCGCGATCCGAAAGCCCGCGACCCCCAGGCGGGGCCTGGCCGAGAACGCTTCGCGGACCAGCCGGAAGGTGTCAGTGCGGGGCAACAGGCCGTCGTCGTCCAGGACCACGACGACGTCCACCCCGCCCCGCTCGCGCAGCCAGGCCACCCCGGCGTTCCGGCCGCCCGGGATACCCAGGTTCTCCGGCAGCTCCACGCCGTCCACTCCGTCCGGGAGCGTCGGGAGCTTCACGCCCTGGCCGAGGACCACGACGGTCGCCGGATCGCCTTCCTGGGCGGCCACCGAGGCCAGCAGGGCCCCCAGCTCCGCGGGCCGGTCGCCCATGGTCAGGACCACAACCCCGATCTTCGGCATTCCGTTGATCGTTCCTTTCACACCTAATTGGCGAGCAGTTCGGTGGCGCGCTGGCTCAGGCTCGACGCGCCGCTCACTCCGCGCCGACGGTAGCGGACCGCCGCCGCCTGGATCTCCCGGACCGCCTGCCTGTTGCGGTCGGAGACGACGCCGCCCATGAAGTCCAACGATCGGGCCCACAGGCCCACCGCTTCTTCGTACCGGTGCTGCCCGGCCGCCGATCGCCCCAGGTTGGCCATGGTCAGCCCGTGTTTGAGCTGGTAGGTGCCGGGGGTGCGTCCCGCGAGGGCCCGCCGGTAGTGCCGTTCGGCCGCCGCGTGATCCTTCATCGCGGTCAGGGTCTTGCCCATGTGCGAGGCGACCGTGGCCGCCACCGGCCCCGACGCCGCGGAGTAGGCGGGAACCTCGTCACGGGTGTCCGTGACCGCGTCCTCGGCCGCCACAAGCGCCCGCGCCGCCCTGACCCTCTGTCCGTCGGCCCCGTACGCGCGGGCGCACGTCACCAGGAGCAGGGCCTCGGTCTGTCGGTCGACCTTCCCAGCCGCCCTGCCCAGCGCCGCTTCCGCGAGTTCAGGGCACAAAGCGGGGTGGCCCAGGTCGAGGGCCTGATGGGTCAGGGCCCGCATCATCCACGCGGCATGGCCGTTCGGGTCGGCCTCACACGCGAGCTGGTAGCCCAACAGGTAATACCGCTGGGCGGCGCCCTCCCGGCCGAGGTCGTGATGCTTCCAGCCGACCAGACAAGCCAGCTGGGCCGCCGCCCCGAACGCCTCGCAGCGCAGCGCCGCGGAGGAGAACCGGGCGGTGAGCATCGGAGCGACGGTGTCGGTCAGATAGGCGGTGACGGTGGTCAATCCGTGACCGCCGCCCAGCCGTTCGTCCGCGCTGCGGAACGTCTCGGTCAGCTGCTGGACCGTCGTCACCTCCGTCGCGCCGACGCTGCCGCCGGTCTCGGCCGCCCGGAACGTCGCGGCGACCGCTTCGTGGTCGTAGGTCAGCGGCAGCCCGACCGCCGCGGCGGTGAACGCGGCGCCGAGAAAGTCGCGGCGACGTTGCATGACGGATCTCCCGAGATCGGCGATGACGGCCAGTGGATCGGCTTCCATGGCCCCGCCGGCTTCGCAGCCTAGACCGATCTCGGCGACCGTCACCCGCCGCTTAGTCCGTCTCGTCAGGGCCTCGGCGATGTAGAACGGCGTTTCGCCCGCCGGTGTCCCCCCGGCCACCCAGTAGGCGACGGCCGACGGCCCCGTACTCAACCGCCGGCCGGCCTCGGCCGCCACAGAACGGATCTCCCTGGCCAGCGCGTAGTACGTGGCCCCTGACTCGGCGATCACATCCGCCAACGCGCTGTTCGGCGCCCGGTCCCCTGCCAACATCGTCCCCCTCGCACTCGATCTTGAATGGGTTGAACGGGTTCCTGCCTTCCCCACCGTACTCACCTTCGGCCCAGGCGAGTTCACTGTTCAGTACACCGCCCGGGGCCGTTCGACCGCTCCTTTCGACGGAGCCCACCCCTGCCCCGGGCGGTGCCTGCCGGGTGGCGGGGAGGCGGTCCCAAGCCGGCCCGGTCGCAACCTCCCCGCCACCCTTCCCCCTCCCGCCGAGTCCGAGGAGAACCGCCATGCCGCTCACCGACGCCGACCTGTCCGCCGCCCTCGCAGGCTCCACCGTGGTGGTCACCGGGGGCGGGGGCCTGGTCGGCTCCCGCATCACCGCCCGCCTCCGTGCGGCCGGGGCCCGCGTGATCGCCGTAGGCAAGCTCGACGCCTACCCCGCCACCGTCTACGCCGAGCTGTTCGGCGTCCACACCGCCGACCGGGACACCATCGTCGGCGACATCGCCGACGCGACCCTGATGGACGACGTGGTCCGGGAAGCCGACTACGTGATCCACGCCGCCGCCGTCGCCGACGTGGCCGCCTGCACCCGCAACCCCATGGCCGCGATCCAGACCAACGTCACCGGCACCCAGGTCCTCCTGGACGCCGTCCACCGCCGCAACGCCCGCGTCCGCCGGTTCGTCTTCGTCTCCTCGGCGGCCGTCTACGGCAACGGCGACCCCAAGCGCCACGACGTGCAGACCTGGCACGAGGATCAGCCCCTGGCCCCGCTCTCCGTCTACGCGAACACCAAGGCGTGGGCTGAGGTCCAGACCGCGCTCGTGATGGACCAGGCCAACGTCTCCCACACCTGCGTCCGCTACTTCTCCGTCTACGGCGAACCGCAGACCGTCAAGCAGGGCTCGCACTCCTGGGCGGTCGCCTGGATGGCAATGCGCGCCAAGCTCGGCCTTCCCCTGCACCTGAACGGCGGCGGCCGACAGGTCCGCGACTTCGTCCACGTCGAAGACATCGCCGAAGCCACCATCCGCGCCATGCTCGCCCCCGGGGCCGACCGGCAGACCCTGAACATCGGCACCGGCCAAGCCACCTCCATCGCCGACGTGGCCCACCTCATCCGCAACCACTACCCCGACGTCGAGTTCCAGGACCGGCCACTGCCCGAGGGCGACCCGCTCGGCGGAACGGCCGGCACAGCCCGCATGACCGCCGCCCTGGAGTGGGAGCCCCGGATCACGGTGGCCGAAGGCGTTGCCCGCTACGTCGCCTGGCTCGACAACACCCCCGCCGCCCTGCCCGACTTCCTGCGCCGTGAGGCCGCCGAAGCCGCCTAAACCGCCCGCCCCGACTACGACCAGGAGCAACCAGGTGCCCGAGTCCATCCCTATCGGTGACTACGTCCGCAGCCCCGCAGCATCCGGCCTGGACGCCACCGGCTACGCGAAGATCAGCGAGTTCGAGCTGTCCGACTTCCTCACCCGCTGGAACAGCCTCCACGACGACGCCCTCCAGACGACGCCTGAGCGAATCCACCCCACCGCCCGGATCCACCCCACCGCGATCATCGGCGAAGACGTCATCATCGGCCCCGGCGTCCGCGTCCACGAGTTCTCGACCGTCCGCAAGCGTTCCGTCCTGGCCGCCGGCGTCTCCGTCGGCTTCGGATGCGAGGTCACCCACTCCTTCATTGGGGAGAACACCGTCCTCGGCCACCAGGTCGGCATCGGCCACTCCATCATCGGATCCGACGCCCACCTGTCCGCGAACCTCGTCATCGCGGCCATCAGCCTGTGGAACTACGACATGCGCGTACCCGTCAAGGAGATCGTCCTTCGCGGCACCGGCGACGAACCGCCCTACCGGTGCACGACCTCCCAGTTCGGGGGTCTGATCGGGGACCACGTCCAGACCGGCAGCATGATCACCCTCGGCCCCGGCATCGCCGTGGGCCGACACTCGACCATCGCGGCCAGCGTCTGCATGGGCAGCAGCATCGTCCCCACTGGCAGCGTCGTGCGGACGTCCTCGCCCGAGGTGGTCATCGAACCCCGCCACATCTGACCACCCGGGCGAACTCCGCGCGCGGGTCGGCGTTTCGTCACCACCTCCTCTGACCAGCGGAGGACCGATGACCACCGCGACAACCCCTTCGTACTGACCGAAGGCCGTTTCCCCCGGCAGCCACGGCTCCGCCAGTCCACCGGACAGCGGCACTCAGAGACCCCAGCAGAAATGCCGGCGCAAGGAGGCTGTTTCGGCGGATTCCCCCGCAGCGTCCCCTCTGGTGCGCAATCGTTGGACTCAAGGCGGGGGTTCCATCTGTGGTGGGTGTGGGAGGTGCTGGTGGACAAGGACGAGGTCTGGACGTCTGACGAGTACGGCGAGTCGCATGTGGGCCGGGTCGGGACGCTCCTGGAGGACGGAAGCAGTCCCAAGCCGGTGTACTTCGACTCGAACTCCTGCGCCTTCGGCTGGGAGGTGAGGCATTGGTCCGTCTACGACGGTGGTACCTACCCGCGGCGCCCGCAGGCCCATGCCCTCCACGGGGAGTGCTCGTGCGGCTGGCGGGGCGAGCCCCGAATCGTGGACCGGTCGACGGCCGGGGACCTGCCCCTGCACGAGTACGGCTGGGATGCCGCCGCTGCGAGTCAGGACGACTGGGACCGGCACATCATGGCCGTCGAGGCCACCACCGTCCCCCTGCCGGCGGAACTGGAGACCCTGCTCCAAGATGTCGCGGAAGCGATCGAGCGACTCGGCCACGACACACCGATCGCCGCCCTAAAAGCCGCCCGATCCATGGAACTCATCGCCGGGCGCACCGCGTACCAGCCCGCCCACGATGCACGAAAGCTGGACCCAAAACAGGTTGCCACCGCCCTGGGCTTGAACGTCGACGGCTCCCGCGCCCTCCTGGCACGCTTCGGGAACTGGGACTATCACGGCTGACCCCGCCCCGCGCGATCATCCGTTCATTTTCGCGTCCGAGGGCAGGACTCAGCCCGGCAGTCCGCGAAGACCTTCTCCTGCGTCGATTCTCGCGCCTGAGGGCGGGACGGGCAGACTTCGACGGTAAGTGCGACAAGGCCCGTTGATTCCCACACCCGAGGGCGGGACCGGAGCCTGGGCGTGTTCAGCTCGGACGAGCTCCGTTGATTGCCACGTCCAAGGGTGGGACGCCCGGTCCTGAATGTTGGTGCCCGTACCCATCCGTTGATTCCCACGCCCGAGGGCGGGAGGTGTTGCAGAAGTGCCGCAGGGTCTGATTCCCTCCCCGAGGGCGGGACTTTCAAAGACCGGCGGTGATGAGGTCGACCGGCCGATTTCCCGCGCCCAGGATGGGGCGGGATGCCCATGTCCATCGCGAGCGCGATGGCCCCTTGATTCCCGCGCCCGAGGGCGGGACCGCGCGCACCCGCCGGCGATCCGGGAGAGCAGCCGTTGATTCCCGCGCCCCAGGGCGGGACGTGAACTCTCCACATGAGGGCTTGCCCGAAGGGCGTTGATTCCCGCGCCCCAGGGCGGGACCCGACCACCGACAAGGCCGCCGTACTCAAGAGCCGTTGATATTCCCACGTCCGAGGGCGGGACGTCGGGGGTGCGTACTCGTGGTCCGCGTACTCCCGTTGATTCCCGCGCCGAGGGCGGGACTCCTTGAACTCGCCAGCCAACGCGCTGTAGGTCCGTTGATTCCCGCTCCCGAGGGCGGGACCTCACCACCTTGGCCTGCAACTCCGGGTGGATCCGTCGATTCCCGCGCCCGAGAGCGGGACGGCGAGGTTGTACGGCAGGCTCCGTTGATTACCGCGCGCGAGGGCGGGACGACGAGCTGCGCGAGATCGCCGAAGCCAAGGGCCGTTGATTCCCGCTCCCGAGGGCGGGACCGGAACTCGGCCTGCGATCGATAGACCAACCGTCGCTGATTCCCGCGGCTGAGGCCAGGCCCTTCCATCTCCGCTCGGATGAACGGGCGGTCCCGATGATTCCCGCGCCCGGGGATGGACAGACTTCACATCGCCGTCTCGCCGGTCATGTGCCACTGATTCCCGCGCCGACTGGCGGGACACGCCGAGGATGCCAGCGCCCATGGCGAAGTACCGTTGATTCCCGCGCCCGAGGGCGGGACGGGTTCAGGAAGAAGCCACCCGAGGTGGACGTCCACTGATTCCTGCACCCGAGGGCGGGACGCCGAGTAGTGGTCGGCTGTGGTCCTGGGCAGCCGTTGATTCCCACGCCTGGCGGGCGGGACGAGGCCGGGCGATTTACCTGGACCTGGGCGATCCGTTGATTCCCGCGCCCGAGGGCGGGGATTGGCATACTCGCGCAGCGGCGACGGCATGCCCCGTTCATTCCCGCGCCCAAGGTCGGGACGGGATGCCCGGCATCGCGAGCGCGATGGCTCGTCGATTCCCGCGCCCCACGGCGGGACGATGTCCCCATCCTCCGCACCGACGCGCTGCGCCGTTGATTCCCGCGCCCGAGGGCGGGACACACCGAGCGCCTTCGCGGCCTCCGCCGACACCCGTTGATTCCCGCGCCCGAGAGCGGGACCCCCGGGAGGCCTTCTCGACGGCCGCTTCCAGCCGTTGATTCCCGCGCCCGAGAGCGGGACGTGAGGCTCCAGGTCTCCTTGCCGTCGGTGAACCGTTGATTCCCGCGCCCGAGAGCGGGACCTGACGTGCCAGACCCCGGGCGGTACGCCCGGCCGTTGATTCCCGCGCCCGAGAGCGGGACAGTACCTGACCTGGTGTTCTTGAGGGGCTTTGCTCTCTCTTTACTTGTTGCAGCCTGTGGGGGGCTGGTCGGGGTCGGGCGGTATTGGGCTGCTGTTGCCCTGCAGCCGGGTTACGTGGGTGTTGTGATGTGGGGGCTTTTCAGGGGGCGGGGTTCGGTCTGGTTGGGCTGGTGCAGATGCGGGTGGCCCAGCGTGTGGTGTGTCCGCGGTGTGGGGTGTGGGTGGGTTCGGCGGTGGGGCGGGGGATGCCAGGCTGTGGGGATTCGGGGTTTTGTGGTTGTTGGTGGGTGAGGGGTTGGGCGAGGAGGAGGCCGCATCCGTAGGCGCGGAAGCGGCCGAGGCCGTGGGTGAGGAGGTCGGCGAAGGCGTGCGGGTGGGTGACGGTGAGTTCACCGAAGACTTCTGCTCGGTCGATGATCATGTGGTGGGTACGTCGGCTGCTGTACAGGGTGGGGAGTCGGCGTGCGGCGAGGGTTTCGGGGTCGGCGGTGGCCCCGATGAAGGGGGCGCCTTCTCTTCTGGCGGTGGGCTGGAGGCGTTCGGTGAACCAGGCGAGTGTGGCGTGGGGTGAGGCGTCGGTGGGTCCGTCGCGGGTGCAGCGGTCTGGTCCGTACCGGTGGCGGGCGGGGTTGACGATGATCCTGAATCTGTAGCTCTGGCCGGCTGTGACGGTGTGTTCGACCGGGGTCGAGCGGGGTTCGGAGACGAGGGCGCTGGTGGGGAAGCCGCGGTGGTCGGCCGGAATGCCGGATTGGATGATGACGGTGAGGGTGCGTTCGCTCTGGTTCACGGCGGTGGTGAAGAGGATGCCCATGTGGGCGCGGGGGCTGGGGCTGCCGTAGGGGAGGTGGTCGTGGAAGGCGCCCATGACCATGCGGTGCATGTCCTGGGGGTCGAGGAGGGTGGCGGCGATGTGGGGGTGGTCGAGGTCGAATTCGGCGAGGGTGTGGTGGAACTTGGTGTGTGCGGTGGTGGTCACGGCTTCTCCGGTGGGGTGAGCGTGATGCGCTTTTCCCAGCGCGGTCCGTGTACGCGGTGGTGGGAGGCATAGCTGAGGGGTTGGTCGTTGACGTTGATGGCGCCGGGGGTGGTGTGGGGGACTTCGATCCAGGCGTGGGTGGGGGCGGGGCGGGAGCGGGGGAGGAGGGGGGTGGTGGCGAGGGTCGTTTCGAGGGATCCCTGGTGGAGGCCGTGGTAGAGGGGCTGGGTGGGTGCGCAGTGCTTTTGTCCCAGCCACAGGAGTCGTCGGGGTTGTTCGAGGCGGCGGGCGAGGTGGCGTAGCAGGGTGCGGTCGGGGCTTTCGACGGCGGCGAGGAAGGCGGCGTCGGCGAGGTACCAGCGGAGGGACAGCTGGGGGTGGCGGTTGGTGTTGCCGGCGACGAGGGTGTGGGTGTCGGGGTGGGGTGCGATGTTCTTGGGTGCTCCGTACCAGTCGGCGAGTCGGGGGGTGTCGAGGCGGCCGAAGGTGGGGCCGGTGGCGGTTTCGAGGGCGTCGGCGGCGCGGTCGGCTCGGGTGGGGTCGGTGATGAGGTCGCGGGGGCGCAGGGGGTAGTGGCCTCCGCCGCTTGTCTGGAAGTCGTGCACGAGGGAGCCGGGTCGGTCGGCTCGGACGCCGAAGCGCAGGCCGGCGAGGGTGGTGAGGGGGAGGTAGTCGTCGCCCTCGGTGCGATGTTCGTCGCGGTCGTGGCCGTCGGCGGCGGCGAGGAGGCCGATGAGACCGCTTTTAGTGGGTCGGGTCAGGCTGTCGCGGTCGTTGAAGGCGGAGCGGGTTCCCCAGGACTGCCAGAAGGCTTCCAGCCGGATGTGGAGGGTGTGGAGGGGGGTGGTCATACGGGCAGTCCGGCGGTGAGGGGGGTGAGGTCTTCGGGGGTGTGGACTTCGGTGGGGCCGAGCCGGCCTGTGAGGGTAAGTTCTTCGAGGAGTTCGCCGATGGCGAGGTCGTAGGTGAGGACGGCGCCGGGTACGGTGCCGCGCTTGCGGGTGATCATGTCGTGGTGGCGCAGGAGTCGGCGGGCGGCCAGCAGGCTGGGGGCGCCGTCGGCGGGCTGGATGGCGTCCTCGAAGACGGCGGCGTAGTTGTAGGGGCGCTCGCCCTCGTGGACCAGGACGAGTTTGGGCAGGGTGCCGGGGACGGCGGTGGTGTTCTGCTTCGAGCGGGAGAAGGCGTTGACGAACGCGTCGAGGAAGGCGCGTTCGACGTCGATGGCCAGGGCTTCGACCTCGTCGGCTGGTACGCCGCCGTGGCGGAGGTTGCGGCGCAGGAGTGGGCGGTCCAGGGCGCTGTGGGCGTAGAAGGTGCCGCTGATGAAGGACTGGTAGCCGGTCATGCCGGCGCCGCGGTCGTCGGCGTGTGCGGGGTTCTCGCCGTCGCTGTTCTCGCCGTCGGTGGGGTCGATGGCGTTGAGGTGCTCGAACATGTTCGCGAAGTCGGTGCCCTGTCGCTGGCGGGCGATTTTGCGATCATCGGCGCTTGAGAAGAAGTCGGTGGTGATGTTCGCGGGTTCGACCGTGAACGCCGTGGTCGTCTGGATGGCTCCGTCGACGTTCCCGGCTCCGGCGATCTCGGCGAGGAAGCGGCCGTAGAGGGCGATGTCGACGGCGTCGGCGGGGGCGAGGGCGGCCATCAACCTGTTCTTGATCTTGACCGGGAGTGCGGGGAGCTTGGGGGCCGGCGTCGAGGTCTCGCCATCGCCGGGGTCCTTGCTCTGCGGATCGTCGTCGTCGTTCTTGGCTCGGGGCTTCTTCTTGGGCTTGGTGGCCGCGTCGCGGGCCTTGGCCGCCGCGCGGGCCCAGGTGGTGATCTCCGCGCGGGTCGAGTCGATGATCGCGGCGAGGTCGCGGCCGGCCTTCTCTGGGGCGAAGAGCATCACCTTGGTGAGGTGCAGGGTGTTGGGTGTGGTACCGAAGTTCACGCCGAGTCCGCTCAGTGCCTCGCGGGCGGTGTCGAGGGCCTCGGACCGATCCCATCCGTGGTCGTGGGTGAGGTGGTCGGCGGCGGCCAGGGCCCATTCCCTGGTGCGGATGCCCCAGGACCGTTCGGCCAGCGGGCCCTGGCCGAGGTTGGCCTGGTCGCGCATGTGCGTGCGGCCGGTCCGCCGCTGGTTCTGCGGTGTGATCAGCAGACGGGGGGCGTTGCCGTAATCGCTCGATTTGGGCTGTCCGTTGGCGTCGCGGACGGGTAGGCCGTGGCTGATGGTGAAGAGGCTGTGGCAGCTGAGGAAGGGCATGACGTCGGGGTTCGGGAGCGGGTCGGGGGTAAGGGTCACGGTGATCTCCGTTTCGGTGTCCGGGCGGGTGGGGGTGGCCGGGGTCAGACGCCGGCGCTCGGGCGGGGTCGGGCGCGGGGGGTGTAGTAGCTGCCGGCCCACTGGTCGCGGACGCTCTCGTAGCGGTGGGGCCAGTGCGCGAGATGGTCGGCGAGGGTGGCCCAGTGCGGGGGGACCTCGTCCGCGGCGCGCAGACGATCCACCGCCTGGGCCAGGCCTGCCTCCGGTACTGTGCGGCCGCTGGTCAGACGTTGGAAGAGGGCGTAGCAGCCGGGGTCGGCGGGGCCGCGACGCCGGCCCAGGCCGATGCGGCGGCACGCCGTCCCAACGTCGCCCGATCCGTACAGGCGCGGGCGGTCCAGGGTCGGCATGGCGGCGTGGTAGCGGGCGAAGAGGTGGGCGGTGAACTCGTACGCCGTGTGTTGTTCGGGCGAGGGCGCGAAATCCCGCGCGTAGGCGCGGCCTTCGACGGCCTCGCTGCCCCGGTACTGCTTCAGGCCCTTGAGCAGCCTGTGCTCGCGGCGCTGGACGAGGGAGACGAGCCAGTGCGCGAGCGCCTTGTGCGGGAAGGCCTGCGCCTGGACGGCGGCCGGTGCCTGAGCGGGGGGAGGGACGGTCGCTGTCGCTGTCGCTGTCGCTGTCGCTGTCGCTGTCGGGGACGGGGACGGGGGCGGGTCGGTGGGGGGCATCTGTGCCTCCTGGAACTCGGCGGGGAAGGACCGGCGTGAGGCCAGGGCCTTCTCCAGCCGGTCGGTGGCCCGCAGCCGTGCCTCCACGGCCCGCCCCGAAGCGGTGAGGCGAGCGAGACTCTCGGCGACCGCTTCGCGGGTGAGGGAGGCGACGGTGCGGGCGAAACGGGCGCGGGCCTGGTCCGGGTCGAGGCCTTCGGCGATGTCGTCGAGGAGCACGTGGAACGCCGGCTCGTAGCGGGCCCACAACAGTGGTCCGGGGTGCAGCCCCTTCAGCAGCTGCTTGCGCTCCTCCGGTCGGGCACTGGGGTAGGCGATGTCCCGGGCCAGGGACGACGCGGTCCACGCCGCGCGTTCGGCCGCCTCGCACCACGCCGCACCGTCGACCGCGGCGTGGTACAACTCGCCGCGCAGGCTCCCGACCAGGGGGAAAATGTCACTGACCCAGGTCACCAACGTCCGTTGGGCCGTGACGAGACCGACCGACCAGATGTCGACCCGCCGGTCGAGACGGGTCAGCCGGGCGAAGAGGTCCTCACCCTTGGCGTTGCGGGGATCCTCCCCGGCCGCGCCGGCGTACAGGGCGGCGGCGCCGAGCCACAGGGCGCGGTCGCCGCGCGCCTGTTGGGGCCGGCCCTTGTCCAGTACGGCGTCCTGGAGGAGGCTGGTTGGCAGGGGCTGCATCAGGTCGCCGGCGCCGACCAGGGCCCGGTCGGCGACGAGGGTACCGTCCTTGTCGCGGGCGACGTCGAACAGGATGGAACGGCCCGGCCAGGTGAGCAGGTCGGCGGGTCCCGACGGCATCCGGGGCCGGTCCGCCCCGGGCCCGGAGAAGGTCCGCCGGTCCGCGCAACTCTTCCAGGTGAAGTTGAGATTCCCGGGCCGGTTGGTGGGGGCGAGGTTGTAGCGCAGGGTGTCGGCCAGGGTGGTTCCCACCGCCAGGTTGCGCAGGCGTTGCGCGTTGCGGCCGACCGCCCCATAGGTGAAGGACCTGCCGAACCAGTCGTTCTTGGCCATCATCCGTCCGCCCGGATCCCAGCCGTGCTTGACCAGCATCGCCACGCAGGCCTCGGGCATCGTCGGGCGCCGCGTGTGGTGCAGATGGATGTGGTCCTCCAGCTGCGCGCCGTCGCCAGCCCGTTCGAGGTCGACCTGGGCCGCCCCGTATCCGTGGGCGGCCATGAAGGGGGCCAGGTCAGGGTTTTGTCCGAACGGGTGCGTGGGGTGGCACAGGTCGAGCTTCCCGTCGAAGGCATTGCCCTTCAGGGCGGTGGACGCCCCCACCAGGCAGTGTCGTGCCCGCACCCACTGCTCCCACTCCTCTTCGGTGCGGGGGTGCAGGGCTGTGGCGTACAGCAGGGCGAGCAGGAGCTCGTACAGCGCCAGGCGGGCCCCCGGGGAGATGTGGACCAGCTCGACGATGTGTTCCGCCTGCTCGAACACCTCCGTCAACGAAAGCAGTTTGAGCTGTTTCTCCTGGTCAGGGCCGACTGTCAGTGCCGTGATCCATGATTCGTACCGCAAGTCATAGCAGATGGGGGCAGATGATCTGGAATGCGAGGAAACTGTGTCCAAAGTAGCCACTCGTCCTTATCGGGTAGGCGACCCACAGCCTTCTGCACACCCGCCTCAAATCCCCGGACACGACGCGTCGCTTTCACCCGCCTGGCTGTGGCTGTGGGCGAAAACAGACCGCAACGGCCTCAGCCGTCACCGAGGCGGCCCCGCCTGGAACTCACTTCTGGCCCATTGCCTGGACACCGCGGCCGTCTGCGGCGAACTCTTCGATCACTACCTGGCCCTTCCGGCCCGTACGCGTCTCACCGAGGCGTTCGGCGGCGGATCCACCGCCAAGGCCCGCCAGACACTGATGCTTCTGGTGGCCCTGCACGACATGCCCGGCAAGGCGACGCCCGCCAACCAGCTCAGATTCCCCAAGATCCGCGACCGCTCGCTCGCGGCCGCCGGACAGGACTGGCGCGTCGCGGCCACCGCGAACGGCCTGCCCCTGGACGGAACGCACCGCCCGGCCCCACCCCACGCCCACGTCACCGCCCGCTACCTCCCCGCCCTCCTCGGCTGCCTCTGCGCCCACTGCACCGGCGACCAGCACACCCCCGACGCCCGCCACACCGCACTGCACACCGTCGCCGCGCTCCTCGGCGGACACCACGGCCACATCCCCGACTCCGGATCCATCCGCGCCGGGGAGACCCGCCTCACCCCCCAGTGGTCGGGCGCACACCGCGACCTGCTCCACGAACTGGCCCGCCTCCTGGACGTAGACCTCACCGAGCTGCCCGACCTCATCCGCCCGGCGCGCGCCTGCGTCCTGCCCCTCTTCGCCGGCCTCGTCGTCCACAGCGACTGGATCGCCTCCGACGAGACCCGCTTCACCTACCGCACCCCCGACACCACCGGCACCGACACCGACCTGTGGTGGGAGCGCAGCCGCGCCGAAGCGGCCACCGCCATCCAGGAGCTACGCCTGACCCGTTGGCAGCCCGCACCGCTCACCTGGGCCGAGCAGATGCCGACGACCCCCCACCCCCGTCCCCCCCAACAGGCGATCATCGACGCCAAGATCACCGGGCAGAGCCTCGTGATCATCGAAGACGTCACCGGCGGCGGCAAGTGCGAGACCGCGCAGTACCTGATGCACCGCCTCGCCCTCACCGCCGGCTACCACGGCGCCTACTTCGCGCTCCCCATGTGCGCCGCCTCAGAACAGGTGGCCGGCCGCCTCGCCCGATACCTGCCTGCCGTCCTGCCGGACAGCCAGAACGCCAACCTTGCGGTGGTCCACGCCAGCGCCCACGCCTCCGAGATCGGCCAGGCCCTCGCTGGCGCACCCCACCCCGCGGATCCCGGCCTGACCAACCTCACGACCTGTGACGGCATCGAACCCGACGAAGACCCGACCGTCCTCCTCGACGCCTGGTACTACCAGCGCTGTCGGGGCCTGCTCAGCTGCTTCGGCGTCGGCACCGTCGACCAGATCGTCCTCGCCGCCCAAAAATCCAAGCACTGGTTCCTGCGCCTGTACGGCCTGGCGAACAAGACGGTCGTCATCGACGAAGCGCACGCCTACGAGCTCTACCAGCAACGCCTCCTGGGCGCGACCATCGCCTGGCTCGCCGACGCGGGCGCCAGCGTCGTCGTCCTGTCCGCCACCCTCCCACCCCACCAACGCCACGCCCTCGTCGAGGCCTGGTGCGCGGGCCTGCGCACCCAGACCTCCGACCCGCGACCCGACGGCCCCATCACCGTCGTCGACGACCTGGGACGCTGCCGGACCATCGTGCCCCGTCGAGGCAAGAGCCGCACGAAGCACCGCACCCGCATCCGCCTCATCGCGGACCCCGGACCCCAGGCCCTCGCCACACGGCTCCTCACACAACACACCACCGGGGTCACCACCGTCATCCTCAACACCGTCGCCCGAGCGGAACAACTCCACCAAGCGGTCCTCGACCAAGCCGAAAAGGAGGGCTGGACGCAGGAGGAGATCCTCCTCCTGCACGGCCGCTACTTCGAACGCGACCGCGCCCGCCACCAGGCAAGCCTCGAAGCCAAACTCGGCCCGCACCCCGACCCCGAGCTGAAGGCCACCACCGCGAACCCCGCCCGCCCCCACCGCCTCATCCTGATCGGCACACAGGTCCTGGAGCAGAGCCTCGACTACGACACGGACCACCTCTACACCGACCTCTGCCCCTACGACCTCATCCAACAGCGCCGCGGCCGACAGTGGCGCCATCTCCTCAACCGCCTCGGCAAGCAACACCTCGCACCGCTCACCCACGTTCTGTGGACCCCCGACGCATCCGGCCTGCCCCGCCTGCCCCGCGTCGGCGAACCGGCCCCCTACGACCCCTACATCCTGGCCGCCACCTGGCACGCCCTCCACGAACACATGCCAACCCACGCCCCCCTGACCATCACCAGCCCCACCGACGTCCAACGCATCCTCACCACCATCTACACCGACCCGCCCCCCACAGGCACCACCCCCATCCACCGCCTGCTCCACAGCCTCCACCCCCACTGGCTGCGACGCCTGCGAGAAGAGAGCGCGCAGGCCGAGCACAGAGAGCTCTGGCCCTACCCGGACGGCGAACCGACCACCGTCCTCAACCTGGCCTCCGGCCACAGCCAAGGCGCCGGCGACGACGACAACCCCCTCGGCGCCCGATCCCGACTCGGCACGCCTTCCATCGACATCATCGGCCTCTACCAACACCCGAACCGCGTCACCTGGGACCCCGAAGGACGCGAGGAAGCCGACCTCGACCACTACCACCCCTACAAGGACAGCACGCGCTACCGCCACCAGCGCCGGCAGCTCATCCTCAACACCGTCCGCATCCCCCAATACTGGATCGGACCCAAGGGCCTGCCCCACCCAAGCACATGGACCGCTCCCCAAGGCGCCGCCCTCGCCAAGCTCCCCGTACTCCTGCTGCAACCCGACGGCCACCCGGTCGACCCACAACTCGCGCACCTGAGCTACCGCCCACACACCGGCCTGTCCCGCAAGACGCCACCCGAAAACGGGTAACGTCACTGCTCCCGCCCCCGGGAGCGGGAATCAACGGGACGACTGCCTACTTGGCGGCTCCTTACCTCCCTGACCACAGGGAATCCACCGGGGCCGGAATCGGAGACGACGCCGGCCCCGGCATCCCCCGTCGGCCCGCCCGGCGCCGCGTTCCCCGTCGACCGGCGCGCTCCACCAGCCGCCGATGCGATCAGAACTCCCGTTGATTCCCGCGCCCATCCGGACGCGCCCGATCAGCCGGCCCCCAGCGGTGGTCGCCGTTCATTTCCGGACCCAGGGGCGGGACTCCTGTACCCACATGGACAGCGGCACCAACTACCGTTCATTCCCGCGCCCAGGGGCGGGACCCCGACCTGGTCGATGCCGTGGGCCCGGAGGACCGTTCATTCCCGCACCCAGGGGCGGGACTGCTCCGCTGCCGTCGGCCACCGGCTCGCCGTCCGTTCATTCCCGCACCCAGGGGCGGGACCCCGGCGTACTGACGGTTTCCGAGCGCGGCGTCCGTTCATTCCCGCACCCAGGGGCGGGACACGGCGTGGGTCGGGGGGTGATCAGCGCAGCACCGTTCATTCCCGCACCCAGGGGCGGGACGAGGCCCGAGGTTTCGAGGCCCTGGTCGCCAACCGTTCATTCCCGCACCCAGGGGCGGGACTGGCAGGAAGGAAGGGACGCAGACGGCAACGCCCGTTCATTCCCGCACCCAGGGGCGGGACCAACGCGTTGCCCTAACGCGCGCTCCTGACCTCCCCGCACCCAGGGGCGGGACTGACCTCGTGCCACCAGGGGCAGGGCCTGGCGGGACCGAGGGCTCCCTCGGGTAGTCCCGTGCTGCGGGAGTCGCCCTTGATCGTGTTCAGGTGCTTTCGGACCGCTTGGATCTTCGGGATGAACACGGAGAGGGATTGCCAGGCTTGATCCTTGGGCTGTCCCGCCGCGATGAGTTCCTTCACGGCCAGGTGGCGTGCGTCGTCAGCGGCCCGCTTCATGCCGATGGACCAGTTGTAGGCCCAGCGCGCCGCACCCGCGTGACGGTTGAAGTCGCCGACCTGGCCGGGCGAGGGGTCGAGAGCGAACTTGAACGCCTTGAGGACCTCTTGCTGCGCCACGTCAACACCCCCAGCCCGCGACTCGGAACGGATCGATGGGGGAACTCTAGAGCGATAGCACGTGCACTCGACCGCCGCGACACGTCGCGCGTAGCCTGCTTGGCTCAGCGAGTCAGGCCGTGAACAGAACCGGTTGATCTCGCACTACCCACCTTCTTTGCCAGCGCCCGGGACCTGCCTCCCGAGAGGGAGGCCGTCGTCGCCGTGCCGCCTGCCGACCGCCGGGCGACGACGGTCGCGGTTCTTGCCTCGCGAAGTGTGAACGAGGCGTTCGTCGAACCGGGCGGTGTCCATCGCGTGGCTGCGCACGATTCGAGGTGCGTCCCTCAAGGGGCGGCGTCGGGTCCGGGCGCGCGGCGGCCCTCCCGTGAGGAGGCCGGGTGGGCTGCGCCGGGCCGGGATGGTCCGGTGGGTGCACGGTAGTCCCGGGGGAGGGTCCGCCGGTAGGCGTATGACAAGCGGGATTCCGTTTGGGTGGCGTGGGTGCGACCGGCGTGGGCGCTTGCTCGGGGTGCCGGGTGTGCCGGTTGGGGCCGGTGAAGGTCGCTGCCGGTCGTCGGCAAGCGGCCGCGGTCGCTTGGTGACGGGTGCGTGTTCCTGTCGTGGCCGGTGATTGGCCTGTCGGGAGCGGAAAGCGTGGGGGGAAGCGTGGGGGGAAACCCGGGGGGAAACGTAGGGGGAAGCGCGGGGGGAAGCGTAGGGGGAACCGTGTTTTTTCGGAGTGCCGTGTTTGCGCTGGTCAGAGGCTGGTTGGTGAGTGCCGGCAGCTCAGACATTTATCTCTGGGGGGGTAGGGGTTGGTGGTTGTGGTGGTGGTGTGGGGTGGAGTGGTTGTGGTTGAAGGGGAGTGGGAGGTAGGGCGGTTGGTGGGAGGGGGCTTGGGTCGGGGGTGGGGTGTGGTGGGTAGGGCGGGGTGTTGGTGTGGTGGTGGTTGAGGGTGGAAGAGGTTGGCTGTGGGGGATGTGGTGGTGGCACTGGGTGGGCGTCAGTCGGGGCGAGAGGGCTGTTGCTGCTCACAGTGCTCAGCGTTGGTGATCATGGCTGTCACGGGGTGACCAAGCTGCTGCCGTCAGACGCCCATCGCGAGGACGGATGGCTGTCATGAGCGTGCCTGTTCACAACCTGATCCGCGC